>NC_023033.1:1640312-1940312 GCF_000505665.1 Thermosynechococcus sp. NK55a
ACGAAAAGTTTGCTTAAGGGATGGTGCTATGGATGTGCTGCTGCGGCGGTTGGATTTGGAGGGCTGGCGAAGCCACAGTAGGGTGGGGCGGCTCTTGGGCTTGCTTCAAGGGTGGCGGGAGAGGAGTTGGCTGGGGCGATGGCTGCCATCCTTTGGGGGGCTGTTGGTGGGATTGGTGCTGGTACTGGCGCCGCTGATGCCGTCAGGGATGACTGGGATGCTGCTGGCGGCAGGGGGGGGATGTTGGTTGCTGTGGACGCTGGCAGGGGAACGGGAGGGCCGCTGGTCGGGGGTACACTTGCTGGTGCTGCTGTATTGGGGAATTGCGCTGTTGGCAACGGTGTTGTCGCCGGTTCCTCGGGCAGCAATGGTGGGGTTGGGGAAGCTAACGTTGTACCTGCTGTTTTTTGCGCTGGCGGAGCGAGTGATGCGCAATCAGCGGTGGCGATCGTGGGTGGTGACGGTCTATCTGCTGATGGCGTTAATGGTGAGTGTGGAGGGGGTACGGCAGTGGATTTTTGGGGCGGAGCCGTTGGCGACGTGGACGGATCCAGAGTCGGCCTTGGCAAATGTGACACGGGTTTATAGCTTTTTGGGAAATCCAAATTTATTGGCGGGTTATTTGTTGCCGAGTGTGCCGTTGAGTGCGGCGGCGATCGCGGTGTGGCAAGGCTGGCTGCCAAAGCTGTTGGCGGCGGTGATGCTGGGGATGAATACAGCGAGCTTGATTTTGACGTTTAGCCGTGGTGGCTGGCTGGGGTTGGTTGCGGCAACGATCGCTGGGGTGGTGTTGCTGGGGATTTGGTTTTGGCCAAGGTTACCGCTGAAATGGCGTCGTTGGGGAGTGCCGACTATGGGGGGGCTGGCGATCGCCCTCTGTATTGGCACGATTGTGAGTGTGCCGCCGCTGCGGGAGCGTGCCGCGAGTATTTTTGTTGCCAGAGGTGACAGTAGCAATAATTTCCGCATTAACGTTTGGATGGCAGTGCAGCAGATGATTTGGGCACGGCCTTGGCTGGGAATTGGTCCCGGCAATGTGGCGTTCAACCAAATCTATCCCCTGTATCAAGTGAACGTCCGCTTCACAGCCTTGGGAGCCTATTCAATTTTTCTGGAAATTCTTGTGGAAGTTGGTTTCATTGGCTTTGGTGTCTTTCTCTGGTTATTGGCGGTGCTAGGCGATCGCGCCCGCCGTTGCTTTAAGGAGTTACAGGCAACAGCAAGCCCTCAGGGATTCTGGTTGATGGGCGCGATAGCAGCAATGATTGGCATGCTGACCCATGGGCTGGTGGATACGATTTGGTTCCGCCCAGAGGTGGCAACCCTGTGGTGGCTGATGGTGGCGATTGTGGCTAGCTTTACACCCTTAGAGAGCGGTACAGCAAACGGAACTTTTAACAATCGCGATCCTGAGCCATCAAGGTAGGTATGGACTGGCGATCGCTAGGGTGATCCTGCCAGCCACAGTGGGAACAGTAACATTGACCTATCTTGAGCTGGGAGTGATGGATGGGTTGCCGGCAGGCGGGGCAACGGCCGGTGAAGTAGGGGTGGCGCATCAGCATCCGAATCTGCTCAACAGGGGAAAGATGACCAATCAGTTGCTCAAGACTGTTGGCAGGACTCTCTAGGGAAAACATCAGGGAATCCTAAAGAAACGTTCGTGCGGGTTGACAAAATCTCTTTTTTTCCAGTCTGAGGGCGATCGCTGGCAAGGGGAACCGTAGAAATACGGAGATCTCCCCCCTCCAGCCTGTGGAAAACTCCGAAAAGCCTGTGGAAAATTCTGGGGAAAACCTGTGGAAAACCTCGGAAAAACTTTGAGAAACTGTGGAAATCTTTTTATTCTTTTTCCACCAAGATAATAGCCTGTGGAAAAACCCCCTACTTTTTCCACAAGTTTTCCACAGAGGGTAAGTGGCTCAAACCCGCTTGTAGAGAGCATTTCCGAAAAGTTTTCCACATTTCCACAGGCCCTACTACTACTATAAGAATTATTTAAATAATTTAGTAGTAGTAGATCTTAGATCCTAGATCTTAAACGGAATAAAATTTCCACAGAGAAAAATAAAGATGTGATGGAGGTAACTTGGGGTTAGTTTGAAGGCGGGTTAGAGTTTGAGGAAATCATTGGTTGAGAGGATGGGGGGAGACTGAGAAACATGAGAAAACCAAGAGCGAGTAGTTGAGATGGCTAGAGGATCGGAACTTGTCAGCACTTGGGGAAAACGTTGGGGAATTTGGGGAAAACCTCAAAAAACTCTCACTTTAGGTTCAAAACGCCCTAATGAGGATCTGTTTGCGCCGCGAAAAAATTTTTTGGCCTGAGAATGGTCCAGAAGCCCCTAGAAGGGGGGCGATCGCCCCCGTGAGTAGGTTTCATCGTTGAACACATTCGACTGCCCATAGAGGCGATTTTAGGAGGGGTTGTTGAGAAAACCTTGGGGCAGCCGTTTACCGATAGGATAGTCCAAGCAGCTATCGTCCTCAAACTTGCCATGACACGCATTGTTACCCTCCTAGGAGGAACCCCAGAACAACAAACAGCGCTGGGTCTGGCCATTGCCCAGTGGTTTGCTGGTCAACAGCAGCAAACGTTACTAGCGGTGCCGAGTCCAGCCACTTCCTTGCAATTCCTGATCGGCAGTTCAGAGCAGGTAATTGGTTGGCAACCCAAATTGCTATCCGAGAGATTGGCGATCGCGGAGCTGCTGGCCACTGAAAGTCTTAACGCGGCATGGCAAGAACTCAACCGTTTAGTAGAACCCTATTTGCCCCAAGAGCTGGTGGGTAAAGTTTATGCGGCGGAATTGGTGATCTTGCCGGGGATGGACACCTTACTCACATTGAATGCCCTGCGTGTGCACTACAGCAGCGGCGAGTACGATGTGATCGTCTATGCTGGGGGCAACAGTCAGGATACACTGCGGCTGATTGGTTTGCCCCAAGGGTTAGCGTGGTACTATCGACGATTTCAACGTTTGTTGGATCAACTGGATCTGAACGCGATCGCGAACGCTATTGGCGGACCGATCGCCAGCGCAATTATGGCTGCCAACATTGACACGCAAAAAGTTCGAGAGCGCTTTGCTGAGGCGAAAGAGTGGGTCGATCGCGGGGTGAAAATTGCCGCAGATCCTCAGCGCCTATCCGTGTATCTGCTCACGGATACCACAGCGATCTCAACCGCACAAACCCAATGGTTATGGGGCAGTGCCCAACAGGTGAATGTGCCTATTTCTGAGGTCTTTTGCATGGGGGAACCCACACCAGAAGTCAGCCGCACGTTTGCACCGCTACGCATTTCAGCTCTTCCTAAAGACTGGAGCAACTGGCAACGTCTTGTTTCCTATCTTCCGGACTTGAATCAGCTAGGAGTGGCACCGGCTCCCCATGAGTTTGATGAGACGCAGCAACAGGTACGCATTTTCCTACCAGGATTTCGCAAAGAGCAGGTGAAACTTAGCGAGTTTAGTGGGGAACTGACGGTGGAAGCTGGCGATCAGCGACGCCACATTGAACTGCCCCCTAGCCTCAAGGGCAAACCCGTTCGCGGGGGTAAATTTGAAGCCCCCTACTTGATCGTCAGTTTCTAAGGCTTGCTAAGGTTCAAGGCGCAGACGCACGGAGTCGCGGTGGGAAATCAGGCCTTCCGTTTCAGCGAGAGTCATGACTGCTCCCCCCTGTTTGCGTAAGGCAGCAGGGGTGTATTGAATAATACTGGAGTGTTTCAAGAAGGTTTCTACGCCCAAGGCAGAAGCATAGCGGGCAGCACCAGAAGTAGGCAGAGTGTGATTCGGGCCCGCCAGATAGTCGCCAACCGCTTCAGGGGTAGAATAGCCCAGGAAAATGGCACCAGCATGGCGCACCTGATCGACAAGGCTCCAAGGGTCTTCAACTTCCAGTTCTAGATGCTCTGGAGCAAAGCTATTGGACAGCTCGATTGCCTGTTCGAGGGTTTCAACAATACCAATGAGGCCGTAGTGGGCGATCGCCTTCTCAGTGAGGACACGGCGGGGATGGTCAGCCAACTGTTCATTCACGGCTGTTACAACTGCATTGGCAAGGGAAAGACTCGGTGTAAGCAAAATGGCCGCTGCAAGGGGATCATGTTCCGCTTGAGCCAGCAGATCAGCCGCAATCTGAGTAGGATGGGCTGCCTCATCAGCAATGATTAAGACCTCTGAGGGCCCTGCAAGGGAGTCAATGCCAACGCGGCCATAGACCTGCTTTTTGGCAAGCATCACATACAGGTTTCCCGGCCCAGTGATGACGTCCACCCGGGGAATTGTTTCTGTGCCATAGGCAAGGGCGGCAATGGCTTGGGCGCCACCCACGCGATAAATCTCTTGAATTCCGGCTTCTTGGGCGGCAACAAGAACCGCAGGGTTAATGCCTTTGCCTTGACCGGGGGGCGTGACCATGACAATCCGCTGCACACCGGCCACCTGAGCGGGAATGGCATTCATTAAAACCGTACTCGGATAGGCCGCCCGTCCTCCCGGCACATAAAGTCCGGCAGCATCAACGGCAGTGTAGCGTTTGCCTAGGATAACGCCATCCTCGCCAAATTGCACCCAACTTTTAGGCACTCGCTGGCGGTGAAAGGCTTCAATTTGTTGCTTGGCGAGGCGAATTGCATCTAGGAGTTCTTTGGACACCTGTTGGTAAGCGGCATCCAGTTCATCCCCTTTCACCCGTAATGTTTCGGGGGTGAGGTCAATGTGATCAAACTGGGCGGTGTACTCAATCAGGGCGCGATCGCCTTCCTTGGCCACACGGCGCAAAATTGCCTCAACGGTAGCCTGTTGTTCGCTCATCTCCCCGCTATCGGTGCGATCGCAAATGCGGCGTAGTTCAGCGCGTAGGTCTGTTAACTGGGTAATGATCCGCAACATGGTCGTTCACGTAGGCGAGGCAGAGAGTAGGGTCAAGGTTAAAAAACCTTAATCAACCCTATCAATAGCTTACAGTGATTTTCCAATTACGGGGGCGGGCTTAGGCTGACCAACAACGGCTGCTTGGAGCAAGATCACGATTCACAATACTGCCCCTTCAGAGTTCGCACCAGGTGGCCGAGGCAGCTAATTCTCATCCAGGGCTTGTTCAAGGGTAAATTCGGGGGCTTCAGGAATCGAATGGGGATTCATCCCAGGGGTGCTGAGAAAGAGTTTTCTGCCATTGCGATATTGTTTGATGAAAACTTCCGGCAAAAAAGATATCAGGATAGAGCTGGCTTTGAGTATTTCCTGAATGAGCAATCCAAAATTCAATTCGTCTCAATTCGTCACTTCTGGTTGCCAACCTCGCAGCCAGTATTCCCGTTTTGTATCCCAGTATAGAATTTTGAGGGGTGCTCACAAAGTTGCATGAAATAGCTAGCGTCGCCGATTTTGCACTGCCTAAGCTCTCAATCTCTTCAATTCAATTTTCCACATCATATCTCTTTTCTTTAGTTGATTAGTTTTTAGTTGATTAGTTCAGCAACGGTTTCATTGAGCCCAAGACAATCGTCGGTCCCATAAAGAAGTTGAGTCTTAAGACGAGGTGTCATAGGGACTAGATAACAATGGCAACTGGTTTTCTGGTGCAGTATAGCCTAGATGTTGCCAAGCGCGGGGAGTGGCGACTCGACCTCGGGGTGTCCGCTGCAGATAGCCCATCTGGAGAAGGTAGGGTTCGTAGACCTCTTCGATGGTTTGCACATCCTCGCCTGTGGTGGCGGCAAGGGTTTCAATTCCCACTGGCCCCCCTTGATAGGACTCAATCATCACCCTGAGGAGGCGGCGATCGCTCCCATCCAACCCTGCTGGATCCACATGCAGCAGTTCCAGGGCAGCCCTAGCCACATCCAGCGTAATCCTGCCATCGTGCTTCACAGCCGCATAGTCCCGTACCCGCTTGAGAAGCCGCAGGGCAATGCGGGGCGTACCGCGACTGCGCCGGCCAATTTCTAGAGCCGCTTCAGGAGTAATGGGGGTTTGCAAGAGGCCTGCCCCCCGCTGGACAATCTGCTGGAGTTCTTCGGGATAATAAAAGCGTAACCGCTGCACCAAGCCAAAGCGATCGCGCAAGGGCGAGGTCAAAGCCCCAGCACGGGTGGTTGCTCCCACAAGGGTAAAGCGATTGAGTTTGAGTCGTCGTGTGCGTGCCGTTTGCTGTTTTCCCACCGTCAGATCAAGGTAAAAATCTTCCATAGCTGGATAGAGGAGTTCCTCGGTCATGCGGGAGAGGCGGTGAATCTCATCAATAAAGAGGATATCCCCCGCTTGCAGGTTCACCAGCAGACCCACAATGTCGCGGGGGCGTTCCAACGCTGGGGCACTGGTCACTTTACAGTTGACCCCCATTTCTGCCGCCAAGATCAAGGCAATGGTGGTTTTGCCTAAGCCCGGCGGGCCATAAAGCAGCAGGTGATCAAGGGGTTCTTGGCGTGTCTTTGCTGCCTGGACGGCAATGTGCAGGATATCCTTTAGTTCCTGCTGGCCAATGTAGTCCTGTAAAGAGTGAGGACGTAAGGAGTCCTCAGCCAGGGAGTACTGTTCCTCTGGGGTGGGTTGATTGGAGAGCACGGAAGGGGGGCGCGATCGCTCTGGCGGTGAATTTTGCGACGAAATAATCGCCATCGTTGCCCCCCAGGGCAAAGCTTAAGCCCGTTTTAACCAGCTAAACATAGAGCGCAGTTCTTGACCCACCTGCTCAATAGGGTGTTCTGCCTCCCGTCGCCGCATTGCAGTAAAGCCCGGTTTACCCGCCATATTTTCCAGCACAAACTCGCGGGCAAATTGACCCGTTTGAATTTCGTGGAGAATTTTGCGCATTTCTGCGCGGGTTGCATCGGTAATAATCCGTGGGCCACGGGTGAGGTCGCCGTATTCTGCGGTGTTGGAGATGCTGTCGCGCATTTTGGCAAGCCCCCCTTCAACAATCAAATCCACAATCAGCTTCACTTCATGAAGACACTCAAAATAGGCCAGCTCTGGCTGATAGCCCGCCTGCACCAATGTTTCAAAGCCGGCTTTGATCAGGGCACTGAGGCCACCACACAGCACCACTTGCTCACCAAAGAGATCGGTTTCTGTTTCTTCACGGAAGGTGGTTTCAAGAATCCCGGCACGGGTGCCACCAATCCCCTTGGCGTAGGCCATGGCTAAATCGCGGGCTTGACCACTGGCATCTTGATAGACCGCAAACAGGCAGGGGACCCCTTCCCCTTGGGCATAGGTGCGGCGAACAAGATGACCCGGACCTTTCGGAGCCACCATCACCACATCCACATTGGCGGGGGGCACAATCTGGCCAAAGTGAATATTAAAGCCATGGGCAAAGGAGAGGACATTTCCCGGTTGCAGGTGGGGGGCAATCTCCTGTTCATAAACAACCCGCTGAACTTCATCGGGCAAAAGAATCATAATCCAGTCGGCCATTTTCGTAGCTTCCGCCACGGGGTGCACCGCTAGACCATCGGCACGGGCGCGCTCTGCAGAACGACTGCCGGCGTAAAGACCCACCACCACATTGAGACCGCTATCCCGCAGGTTGAGGGCATGGGCGTGGCCTTGGGAGCCATAGCCAATAATGGCGATCGTTTTGTCCTTGAGGAGCTCTAGTTGGGCATCTGCGTCGTAATACATGCGCGCCATAGGGATGATGTTCCTTTCCAATTGCATTCAGCAGGTCGTTATTATTTCTCTACCATATTGGCAGAACAAATAAAGCCCTCCCCACAGGAATAGGGTGGAATAGGCCCTATCAAAGGTTTGTGAAAAGGGCGAAGTACCGCCTCGGGAGTTAGCGATTACGGGAATAACGATTGTTGCCACCGCCCATGGCTTCGCGGGGACGTGCTTTGTTGACTTTGAGTTGCCGTCCCATCCACTCGGCACCGTCGAGATCGGCGATCGCCGCGTCTTCTTCAGCATCGCTGGACATTTCTACAAAACCAAACCCCCGCTTACGGCCTGTTTCCCGATCTACGGGTAAATAGACTTGTTTGACGGAACCGTACTCGGCAAAAACGGCCTCTAGGTCTTCCTGGGTAGCCGTGTAGGAAAGGTTGCCGACATAAATAGACATAATCTGATCTGCTCCAAAGCAAAAATTGAACCCTGTGTTGACGTTGACTTCGGAGAGACGACTGTCACGTAACCAACCTTCCCTAAAACCGAACTCAAGAATCGCTCTACTTAAGAAACTCAAGCGGCGATTACTCGCCAACCTTGTCTCCTGATTATAGCTGATTGCGATGGCCTGTGTTGCGAAAGTAGGAATGCTACCCTAAAAGAGGTGGATTTTTTGTGAATCTTAACAATGTCCGACTTACCGGCGGTTGTTGTCGGCCTTTCCGGCGGTGTGGATAGTTCCGTTGCCATTGCCAGCCTCAAAGCGCAAGGGTACCCCGTTGTGGGTCTGACGCTCTGGCTGATGAAGGGGAAGGGGCAGTGCTGCTCTGAGGGGCTAGTGGATGCGGCGCGCCTTTGTGAGGAGCTGGGAGTCCCTCACCACATCGTGGATAGCCGCGAACTTTTTGAGAAATATATTGTGAACTATCTGATCAGTGGTTATGCCAGTGGGGTTACACCGCTACCCTGTTCCCAATGCAACCGTTTGGTGAAGTTTGGACCGATGCTGGCCTATAGCCGGGAGCAACTGGGGATTGACTACATTGCTACGGGTCACTATGCCCAAGTGAAATACAATCCCACCAGCGATCGCTATGAACTGTGGCGAGCTGTGGATCGTCATAAGGATCAAAGTTACTTTCTCTATGATCTGCCCCAAGAGATTCTAGCTCATGTGCTTTTCCCCCTCGGTCAGCAAACCAAGGCCGAGACCCGTTCCCTTGCGGCGCAGTATGGTCTGCACACGGCCAGTAAGCCGGAAAGCCAAGATCTCTGCCTGATTGAAGCCCATGGATCCATGCGCCAATTCTTGGATCGGTATCTGCCCAGTCAGCGGGGGGAGATTGTGGATGTCCATGGACGGGTGCTGGGGTACCATCAGGGGATTCACCACTATACGATTGGCCAGCGCAAAGGCTTGGGAATCGCCGCACCTGAGCCCCTGTATGTGGTGGCTGTGGATCGGGAACACAATCGTGTTATTGTGGGCGATCGCACCACCGCCGTCCGGCGTGAGTGTACCGTGGCACAGGTGAACTGGGTCTCGATACCACCTCCTAAAGAACCGATGACAGCCACAGTGCAAATTCGCTATCGCACCCCCCCTGTGCCGGTGACTATCATTCCCGACGCCAATGCTGAACAGGTACAATTGGAGTTTGCTGAACCGCAATTTGGGGTAACGCCGGGGCAAGCGGCGGTTTGGTATGCGGGCGATCGCCTGTTGGGGGGCGGTATTATCCAGCCCTTTGCAACACCGACACCGCACCCCCTAGAAGCAACAGCCACCCACGTTTGAGGAAAGGACCAACCATGCAAAAGCGCCTTCATTACTCCTCTTTGGAAATTAACCGTCGGGCGGAAGAGTTGATTAAGCACTCCGCCAATCGCTATCGGATTACCGTGCAAATTGCCAACCGGGCTAAACAGCGGCGGGGGCTAGAGGCCAGTGAAGATTTGGATGATCTGCCCCTAAAGCCGGTGATCCGTGCCATTATTGAAATGTCTGATGAAATTGCCCAGCCGGAGTTGCTGGCAGATTCCTAGCCATGGGCAGACGACGAGGTTGGACGTTTTTGGGCTGGGTGATGTGGGGGTGCTTGCTGGCACTCCTATGGTTACCCCTGAGTAGTGCTTGGAGCGTGGGGCGATCGCAGTCTGACCCCAATTTGCCCAATGCTACGGGTCAAATTCTCATTAATCCCCGTTTGGTGGCAGAAACCCTCTATCCGAAGTTACCCGGTTTCCCGAAGGAAAACCACTACATCCGCCAAGAAAATCGCCAGCCAGCCCCGGAGAGTACACTCCTAGAGCGATTCATTGTCTATCACACTACTGTCAAAGGGCGATCGCCCCTCTACCGTTTTGACTGGAAAATTTCCCTGGCCGACTATTTGGGACTGAATGAATTCCTGCGTCCAGAAACCTATCCGGGACGTTCTTACCTAACAGTGAACCCAATGGAAGGGGATATGGCCGCCATTCGCCAACTTAATCGTCAACAACGGGACGCCTTGGTCAGCACACTGGCCACCTTCTACGCCCAACAGGCGGGGTTGCCCCCTACCCCACCCCAACCCCAGACAACGCTGCCAGAACCGACACCAAGACCCCCCCTCCCCCCGATTCCCCAACCCGGCAGTGCAGGTCTTTTGGCGCCTCCCAAACCCCCACGACCAATGCCCACGGGGGAATCTCGCTTTTTACTGCCCTAAATGTTTGCAATTGAGTTCAATTGAGTTCCTGGGCCATGGCTGTTCCGATTACTGAGTTGCTCACCCCTGAGATCCTCAAACCCGCTCGCTATTTGGGCAATGAGCGCGGTGCGGTTCATAAACCCTGGGAAGCTGCAACGGTGCGCTGGGTGCTCAGCTATCCAGAAATCTATGAGGTGGGTGCTTCAAACTTGGGGCACATTATTCTCTACAACATTCTCAATACCCTCCCCGCTCAGCTGTGCGATCGCGCCTACCTACCGGCAGCGGATTTAGCCGCCAAATTGCGAGCCACCCAAACGCCTCTCTTTGCTGTGGAATCGCGCCGTGCCCTACGGGAGTTTGACATCATCGGCTTTAGCCTCAGCTATGAGCTGGGTGCTACCAACATTCTGGAAATGCTCGACTTGGCGGGGCTACCCCTGACTTGGCGGGAGCGACAACAGGCATCCCTAGAAGATATTCCCCTCATCTTTGCCGGAGGACAGACAGCGACATCGAACCCTGAACCTTACGCTGACTTCTTTGACTTTTTTGCCCTTGGGGATGGCGAAGAACTCTTGCCTGAAATTGGCCTTGTGGTGGCGGAAGGCAAACGAGCCGGCTTGAGTCGTCAAGATTTGCTATTGGATTTGGCACAGGTGCCGGGGGTCTATGTGCCCCAGTTTTATGATCGCCAGGGAGATGGCTCTGTTAAGCCCAACCGCCCCGCCGTGCCGGAGCGAATTTTGCGGCGGGTGGCTACTCCAATGCCCCACTATGCTATTGGCTTGGTGCCCTATGTGGAAACCGTTCACGATCGCCTGACGGTGGAAATTCGGCGCGGCTGTACGCGCGGCTGTCGCTTTTGCCAACCGGGGATGCTGACTCGCCCTGCCCGTGATGTTGCCCCTGAGGAGGTGATTGCTGCCATTGAAACGGGGATGCGTGCCACCGGCTATAACGAGTTTTCCCTACTCTCTCTGAGTTGCTCCGACTATTTGGCTTTGCCCGCTGTGGGGGTGGAAATTAAAAACCGTCTCCAAAACGAGAATATCTCTCTGTCGCTCCCCAGTCAGCGGGTGGATCGCTTTGATGAAAACATTGCCCACATTGTGGGTGGTACTCGCCAAGGAGGGCTCACCTTTGCCCCGGAAGCGGGAACGCAACGACTGCGGGACATTATCAACAAGGGTTTAACCAATGAGGAACTGCTGCGGGGAGTAAAAACGGCCTATGAGCAGGGCTGGGATAAGATCAAGCTCTACTTTATGATTGGCCTGCCGGGGGAAACTGATGCCGATGTCTTGGGGATTGCGGAAACCATCCGTTGGCTGAGGCGGGAGTGCTGGATCAAAGGACGCAAACCCCTGAGCTTTAACCTGACCATCTCCAACTTTACCCCCAAGCCCCACACCCCCTTCCAGTGGCATGCTGTCTCCACCAGTGAGTTTCTGCGCAAACAGGAGCTGCTCAAGGCAGAATTTCGGACTATTAAGGGTCTGAAGGCCAACTTTACCGATGTGCGCATCTCGGCAATGGAGGACTTTGTGGGTCGGGGCGATCGCCAACTCGGCCCTGTCATCCGCCGCGCTTGGGAATTGGGAGCCCGCGAAGACTCTTGGTGGGAAAACCTGGATCGCGCCTATGCCGCCTGGACTCAGGCGATTCAAGAAGCGGGTTTGGACTGGAAATACCGCCAACTGGAAGCGGGCGAGTGGAATGTCTTTAGCGGTGGCAGCCACAACCTCGATGCCCCCCTACCCTGGGATCACATTGATACGGGCGTTAGTAAAGCCTGGCTCAAGGAAGACTTACACCGCGCCCTGGCAGCGGTTGTGGTGCCCGACTGTTCCTTTGACGGTTGTTCCCACTGCGGCGTCTGTGGTATTGATTTTGGCCATAACGTGGTCGTGCCGCCCCCGCCGATTCCGCCCATTCAAGGTCAGCCCCAAGTTCCCCAAGAACGCGTTCAACGTCTGCGGCTCACCTTTGGTAAAACGGGCGAGATGACCCTCCTCAGCCATTTGGACCTGCTGCGCCTCTTTGAGCGGGCCGTCCGCCGTGCCCACTTGCCCATTGCCTTTAGCGGCGGATTTCACCCCTCGCCGCGCATCTCTATCGCCAGTGCCTTGCCCCTTGGCGTGACCAGCTATGGGGAAATTGTGGACCTGGAGTTTTACCGTGAGGTCGATGCGCAGACGGTGCTGGCCCAATTGCGGCAGCAGCTTCCTCAGGAGATACCCCTCTATGGCTGTGAGGTGGTGCCCCTCAGTGAACCTGCTGCTAGTCAAGCCCTGCAAGCCGCCACCTATGAACTGCTCATCCGTGCACCTGAACCCCTAGAGCGGCAGACTTGGGAACAGTGGTTAGGGACCTTGCGAGCCACGCCTGAAATTCTCTATGAGCTAGCCACCAAGTCAGGGAAAACCCAAGTGGTTAATTTGCGCGATCGCCTCCTGGAGATTCGCCTCAATGAGTACCAAGATCACTGGCCAACGGTGAGCCTGATCTACACAGGGGTCTGTCGCAACGATGGCACGTTCCTGCGGCCAGAGCATTGTCTCTACTTGCTAGAGAAAGTCAGTGGCCACTCCTTAGAACTGGGGGCGATCGCCCGTCAGAAACTGCACCTCGAAACACCATGAACCTAGCAACGCAAATTCACGGCGGTCTGATTGTCTCCTGCCAAGCCCCGCCAGATTCCCCTTTGGCCGCACCAGACATCATTGCCGCTATGGCAAGGGCAGCAGTTTTGCGGGGGGCAGTGGCCGTGCGCATCAATACCCCAGCCCATATTCAGGCAGTGCGCCAAGCGGTGAATGTGCCCATCATTGGCCTCTGGAAGCAGACCTTGCCAGCGTACCCTGTGTATATTACGCCTCGCTTTGCCGATGCGGTAGCTGTTGCAACAGCAGGCGCCGATATCATTGCCCTCGATGCCACAGCGCGATCGCGTCCTGAACCTCTACAGGATTTGATTCAGCGAATTCACGATGAACTGGGCAAGCCTGTGATGGCTGATATTGACTCCCTGGAAAATGCCGAAGCCGCGGTTGCTGCCGGAGCTGATTGGGTAGGCACCACCCTCTTTGGCTACACCGAAACCACGGCGCATACCCCGCCCCCCAGTTGGTCGCTTCTGAGTCAGCTTGTCAAGCAGCTCAGCGTACCTATTCTTTGTGAAGGGGGAATTGCCAGTCCAACCATGGCTGCAAAGGCCTTGGGTTTAGGGGCTTGGGCAGTCGTTGTCGGCACCGACATTACCGGTATTGATCTTAAGGTGCAGCGGTATGTCGCGGCTCTCAAGGCTAATACAGCCCTTTCTTAGGGGAGTGGCTGTAACTCTGGCTCCAGCGACTGAGACCTACTCCTGATCTCAATGAAGCTTAGGGAAGGGGAAAGCTTTGTTGAGGGCACTGCGCCATTGAAAACTTTTATTCTAGTTTATTCTAGGCCTGTCGAAGTTGAGGGGTTTGTATATTTTCCTCTCTATTCCGACCGATAAACGAGAGTTTGTGGCAAAATAGAACCTATAGCGACTAATACACCTGTTAGCCTAGGAGCCACTATCTATGAGCCTAAAACTTGGGGATGTCGTACCCAACTTTACCCAAGCCTCCTCCATGGGAGACATCAACTTCTACGAGTGGGCAGGGGATAGTTGGGTTGTCCTGTTCTCCCATCCAGCGGATTACACCCCCGTTTGCACGACAGAACTGGGGGAAGTGGCACGGTTACGCCCAGAATTTGAGAAGCGCAATGTCAAAGTCTTGGCTCTGAGTGTCGATAGTGTGGAGTCCCACCTCGGCTGGATCAAAGACATCGAAGAAGTGAACAACGTCAAGGTGGATTACCCGATTTTGGCCGACGAGGACAAAAAAGTCTCCAACCTCTACGACATGATCCACCCCAACTCCCTGAACAACCTGACAGTGCGCACAGTCTTTATCATTGACCCCCAAAAACGCCTGCGCCTGACCATGACCTATCCTGCCAGCACAGGCCGCAACTTTGCTGAGATTCTGCGGGTCATTGATTCGCTGCAACTGACGGACAACTACAGTGTGGCAACTCCGGCCAACTGGCAAGAGGGTCAAGAGTGCGTGATTGTGCCTTCCCTCAGCGATGAAGAAGCGAAGCAGAAGTTTCCCAAGGGCTTCAATGCTGTTAAACCCTATCTGCGCTTGACACCTCAACCCAACAAATAGCCTAGATTAGCCTAGACAAGTCATGGCCACACCCTGAGCTGTTCGGGGTGTTTTTTTGTGCCTCGGCAGCATCCCAAGATAGGATAATTTTGCATGGCAAAACTCAGGAAAGGAATAGAGGCGCAATGCAGCGTTGGATACTTTGGCTTTTGATACCCCTTTTCGTCTGTTTGAGTGGATGCGTCCAAGCAGATATGGTCATCCAGCATCAGGGACAAACGGGGGGGAGCCTAACCTACAGGCTAACGCTGCCTCAGCCCGATCCTCTTTTTACTGAGCAAGTCATCCAGCAGGCGCACCGCTTGGGGGGAGCGGTCAAGCAGCGCGATAAAACCCATCTTCAGGTGACGATTCCCTTTGACACCAGCCAGCAATTGGCCACCGTCCTCAATCGCATTGGTCGTGTGCCCTATCTTTCCCAAGTCACTGCTAAGGCGGATATTTTTGACCAGAACCTGTTGCTCTTTGTCCGGGAACGCTTTCGCTATGACATTGACCTGCGACCCTTGGGTATTGAGTCCCGTGATCAAGCCGTTCTGGTGGCACCGCGGTCACTGCTGAATTTTCAGCTTGCCCTAGAAACCCCTTGGGGGGGACACCCGATTGAACGCCCAGCCATGGCGAAGGACACAGTTGTGAACCCCCATGTTCAGCGGGGGGGCGATCGCCTGACTTGGACATTGATACCTGGTTATCTCAATCACCTAGAGGCAGTCTATTGGTATCCCAGTCCCTTGGGGTGGGGTACCTTGGTCATTGTTGGCCTACTGATGTTGGGCAGTTGGCTGCGCACCCGTCTTAGCGGTTCTGCCTAAGATTCCCATGCGATGGTCTGGTCCCCCGGGGAGTTGGCAACGGTATCTTGCCTATTTAATTACAGGACCTCTGACTGTCCTCAACCTCTGGGTGGCGGAGCAAGTTTACCTCTATTTTGAATATCCGATTAATATTCTTGTCATTGCCGCCATCTTGGCTTTTTTGCTCAATCAAGTGGTGATTCGTCTTTGTGCTCGCGGTCTGCAGCGACGGCAGGCGATCGCCCTTGTGTTACTGATTACTCTTTTGGTGGTCAGTGTATTGATGCTGTTGCTGCTCCCCCTTGCGATTCAACAGGCGGAAGAACTCCTGAATCAACTGCCAGAGTTGGCAGATACCAGCAATCAAAATTTGCGCCATCTGGATCAACTCCTGCGCCGCTACCAATTCCCCGTGGGGGTGAATGACTTGATGGAAGAGCTGACGATTCAGGTCAAAGGAATTGCTGCCCTGTTACCCAGTGTTGCCATTACAACTGTAACTAGGTTTTTTGATACTCTCTTGGTGTTGATTCTAACAGTGTATATGCTCTTTTATGGGAGTGGGATTTGGCGCGGGCTAATGCAACTGGTACCCAAGCCTTGGCGGCAGGTGGTGGATGACGCTTTGCGCCTGAATATTCGCAGTTTTTTTTCAGCGCAACTGTTTCTGGGGCTGTTTATGTTTCTTGCCCTCATTCCCTTTATGGTTGCCCTGCAGGTTAATTTTGGCTTTCTTTTTGCCCTTATCATTGGAGTTGCCCAGTTAATTCCTGTGGTAGGGGCAACGCTGGGGATTGGCTTTGTCACCCTGCTCATTCTCTTTCAGGATGCGTGGCTGGCTTTGAATATTTTCCTGATTGCCGTGGTTTTGCAACAGATTAAGGACAATGTGCTTGCCCCCAAGTTACTAGGGAATTTGATGGGACTCAACCCTCTCTGGCAGTTTATTGCCCTGCTCATTGGCGCGCGGGTGGCAGGCTTCTTGGGAATTTTGCTGGCGATTCCCCTGGCAGCAACGGTGAAAGTGGTTCTAGAGTCCCCTCCTGCCCCAGAGGGGTAGCTGACGGCGCGGATCGGAAAGTTTTGATCAACGCACACACCCCATGGCCAAAAACAGTCATAGTAATGGCGTTTGTGCCACCACCAATGACCCCACCAATCAAGGGCAGGGCCCGAACCATCACACTTCTGCCAGCAATTCTGCCAACAATTCGTTGAGCCAGGGGCCGCGGTAGCTGTTGGATGACTTTTTGCAGCAATTGGGGTAATTTTTTTTCCACCGACCGTCTGACGACGGTGTTGAAAACTTGCCGACACAATTCGGTGCCAAAGTACTCTGCTAGCTGATTAGCGGTAACTCCAGAAGCAACGGAAATCAGTATCATTAGCACATTTTCATCTTCGACATCTAGGCCATAGATAGTAAAGAGGGCTGCTGTTAGCTTCGTTTGAGAATAGACAAAGGAGCCAATGTCCAGCACCAGGCCAAGCCAACCCATCAGGCCAGTGACTACACCAGTGCCAAAGGACCAGAAAGTGGCCTCGTAAATGGCATGGTTGGCCATGCGATCGCGATCGCCCTGCCACTGAGGATCGCAGAGAAACTGGTGTCCCCATTCTTGCCCCTCCTGTACGGCGCCGAGCAGACCGGCCCAAGAGAAGTCAGCTGGCTGGGGCATAGGCACACTCCTGATGGGGGATGGTTCACTGATTTATCTATTGATTATCCATCGATCAGTTGCTAAGTATGCACGCCAAGCCAATAATTTTCGGAATGACTATTTGGGCACCGCTGCCGTGAGTACCTCGTGTCCGTCAGCCGTGACGAGGACATCGTCTTCAATGCGCACCCCAATGCCGCGCCAGCGATCGCCAATCTCGGGCTGACCCTCGGCGGGGGTTGCTTCAGGATGAATATAAATCCCTGGCTCAACCGTCAACACTTGCCCCGGCTGGAGGGTCACCCATGTCTCCTTGTTGTGCTTGTAAAGACCGACATCGTGGACATCGAGTCCCAGCCAGTGACCGGTGCCATGCATAAAGAAGGTGCGGTACTTCTGGGTCTGATTCTCTTTCCCTTCATTGATGAGGGTCTCAATTTCCCCGCGCAGCAGGCCAAGGTCAACCAAGCCTTCAACAATCACCTGCACCGCTGCATCGTGGATTTGGTTGTAGGTATTCCCCGGTCGCACCTGCTCAATTGCCGCTTTTTGGGCAGCGAGGACAATATCATAAATCGCCTTTTGTTCGCCGGTAAACTGGCCACTTACAGGAAAGGTGCGGGTAATATCGGCGTTGTAGTAACGATAGGCACAGCCCGCATCAATCAGGAGCAAGTCTCCTGCTGCCATTTGCCGTTGGTTTTCGGTGTAGTGGAGCACACAGGCATTCGGACCTGAGGCAACAATTGAAGGATAAGCAGGGCCATCGCCTCCCCGTAGGCGAAACACATGCTCTATCTCTGCTTGGATCTCGTATTCCCAGCGCCCCGGAGCAGCCAGTTCGCGGGCACACTGATGGGCTTCGACAGTGATGGCGATCGCCCGGCGGATCAAGGCCAGTTCCGCTGCTGATTTAATTTGCCGCATGGGTGCCAAGAGAATACTGGGATCCGCGATCGCCCGCGGACCTGTGCCCCGTTTTGGTAGCGTCGCCAGCAGCCGCTGGTAGTGCTTGAGAATCAGTTGATTAAAACGCTCGTTGTGACCAAAGTGGTAGTACAGCGGATCCCCCGTCTCCAAATAGCGGGGCAGGTGCTCCTCTAGCTCACCAATGGGATATACAGCATCGGCGCCTAACTCCTCCTTGGCCGCGTCTACGCCAAGGCGTGCTCCTGTCCAAATTTCTTGGCTGAGATCCTTGGGTTGCACAAAGAGCACATAGCGATGCTCGCTGTGGTTGGGCGCAAAAACAGCAACCGCCTCTGGCTCATTAAAGCCCGTGAGATAGTAAAAATTACTGTCTTGGCGAAAGTTGTAGTCCACATCATTGTGCATGATGGCGCGCGGGGCACTACAGAAAACAGCCACACCTGTGCCCAATTTCTCTAAAAACTGCTGCTGTCGTTGCTGGTACTCTGCTTTCATCGCGCCCTGAAAAACGGGTTAACCCTTGGGAATGATCACCCTGAAATGGTTTGGTGGGGGCGGAGGGACTTGAACCCTCACGACTTGTTTAAGGTCAACGGATTTTCATCCTCCTGCCGCTTTCGCGACCACCCCTTGGGTGTTGAGGATTGGACTCTCCCTTTACCCGCGTAGAGGATCTACGGTAGGGTAGCTCCCGTCGAGTCTCTGCACCTTCCGTTTCCGTGGGTATGCTCCTGGGAAACGGCTTGGCTCAGGATTGCCATATTTGCCCTGGGGACAAACGTAGGTTTCCCTGAATTTGAGAGCATTCACTTAATAGATTTCTCTACTAAGGCTCAATTGCTTAAGTCCGCAGCGTCTACCATTCCGCCACGCCCCCTTAAGTACCGCTACTATACCACCTTGGCTTTGGGGGATGCAATTCCTACTGGCATTGGTAATAAGCCCGCAAAGCCTCCAGAAGACCCTGGTTTTCGCTGTCACGGCGCACCGCTACCCGGAAGTAAGAGGCGCCCAATTCGGGAAAGCTGCAACAATCGCGAATCAAGATGCGATGTTGCTGCAGGAGGTAGGTTTGCAGGGGCAAAATGGAGCCGGTTGCTTGAATGAGTAAAAAGTTTGCCTTGCTCTTGGTCACCACCTTTAGTTTGGGCAAAGCGTTCAGCGCAGCGGCAAAGGCATGGCGTGTGGGTGGCAGCCACTGCCATGTGTGCTCCTGAAAGGGGCGATCCCCTAAAGCCGTAACGCCAGCGATGATGGCCAGACTATTCACACTCCAGGGATCTCGCCATGCTCGCCAGCGCTGCCAACGTTCGGGCGAGGAGAGGGCATACCCTAGACGCAGACCCGCTAGACCATAGAACTTTGTCAGCGATCGCAGAACAATTAAATTGGGGTACTCAGGCACAGCCGCTATTAGAGACTCGTTTGCCGGCGGCGGCAAAAAGTCCATAAAGGCCTCATCCACCACCACTAAGGCACCTGTCTCTAACAGGGGTTGGAGATGATTCCGCGACCAGAGATGCCCACTGGGGTTATGGGGGTTGTTGACAATGATGGCATCTCTCTGTGTCAGTTCTGGTAGGACCTCTGAGAAATTGTTTTGTACCTGTGGCAAAGGAAGGGGAACCAGTGTGCTGTCAAAGGCTGCCACTGCCCGCCGATAGTCGGCAAAGGCAGGAACAACGACAAAGACGCGCTGCCGCTGCCCACATTCACGCCCCACCCATGTCAACAACTCTGCTGCACCATTGCCCACCAAAAAATAATCCTTTGGCAGCCGATGAAGAGTAGTCAGCGCCGCTACCAAGGGACGGCAATCGGGATCGGGATAGTCGCGAATTGTGGCAAGAGACGCCTGCAGGGCAGCAATCACTGACTTTGGAGGACCCCAAGGGTTGAGACTAGCAGAGAAGTCCAAAATCTCATTGGGGGCACACCTAGCGATCGCTGCCGCCCAAGCTAAATTGCCACCGTGGCGCGGGGGATGCAAACTATTTTTTCTTGCCCTTGGCCGCTGGTTCCGCAGCCGCAGGAGGTGCAACTTTTTCTTTGAAGAGTTTCCCTGCTGAAAAGGCGGGCACGGTAGTTGCTGGGATTTGCATTTTTTCCTTGGTTTTGGGGTTGCGCCCTTCACGGGCTTTGCGCTCCCGAGGTTCAAAGGCACCAAAGCCCACCAGTGTTACTTTTTCTCCCTTGGCCACAGCCTCCATGATTTCCTCCACGGTGGCAGAGATAATAGCCTCAACTTGCTTTTTGGTGACGTTGTTGGCGCTATGGGCACGATTAAACACAGCATCCACGAGCTCAGCTTTATTCATGGGGATAACTCCACAGAAACATTAAAGATTGTTTAATTAGAAGATAATGGGTAAAAGGCACGAAACCCTTGCCCCTGCTTGCTTTCAAGCCTCATTCTAGAATAGCCAGACCTCAAGTGTAACCCTGAAACCTTTAAGATAGGTGCTTTTCCAGTACTTTTATCCATCAGAAATCCCTCAAACCCTTGATTTATCAGTCCTTTAGCAGGTTTCCCCTACCTTTGAGACGGGTTTTAGGTCAGTGACAGTTGTTAGAAAAATTAACAAATTGCAGCAACCTGAGATTTGAACATGGCTCCCACAGCACAAAAAAGCCCCCTGAAGGGGGGATGGAAAATTCACAAATTTGATGATTGGATTCAGAAGAGTTGATCAAGGTTGATCGCGAAGAGGATGCCTGATTGACCGCCTAGGCATCATCAAGGGCAGCAATACCCGGCAGTTCTTTGCCTTCGAGGAGTTCGAGGCTTGCCCCGCCACCGGTGGAAATGTGGCTCATGCGATCGGCCAGGCCAACTTTTTCCACAGCAGCCACAGAATCGCCGCCGCCGATAATTGTGGAGACCCCCTGACTGGTGAGCTCAGCCAAACAGCGGGCGATCGCCTCTGTCCCCTTGGCAAATTGATCAAACTCAAACACCCCCATTGGGCCATTCCAGATCACTGTTTTGCAATCTTGGAGTGCCTCTTGGAAGCGCTTGACGGAAGCAGGCCCAATATCTAGCCCCATCCAGTTGTCAGGAATCGCTGCGATACTGACCACTTGGCTATGAGCATCGTTGGCAAAGTTATCCGCCACCACTACATCTGTTGGCAAGAGCAACTCCACCCCTTTTTCTTGGGCCTTGGCTTCCAGGTGCTTGGCTAGCTCCAACTTGTCTTCTTCCACCAGAGACTTGCCAACATTGAGCCCCCGCGCTTTGTAGAAGGTGAAGATCATACCGCCGCCAATGAGCAATTTATCCACTTTTTCTAAAAGGGCTTCAATGACACCAATCTTAGAAGAAACTTTCGATCCCCCCACAATAGCCGCCAGGGGACGGCGGGGATGTTCGATGGCATTTTGCAGATATTCCAATTCTTTCTCCATCAAAAAGCCCGCCACGCAAGGACTGAGGTACTGAGTCACCCCAGCGGTTGAAGCATGGGCGCGGTGCGCAGTGCCAAAGGCATCGTTGACATAGACTTCGGCACAGGCGGCCAGTTGCTTGGCAAATTCGGGATCATTTTTTTCTTCCCCCGGATGGAAGCGCACATTCTCCAGCAGGCAGACATCACCATTAGCCATGGCTTGGGTGTGGGCAACCACGGCATCCCCAATGCAGTCATCGAGCTTGGCCACGGGTTTGTGGAGCAGTTCCGAGAGCCGCTGGGCCACAGGGGTGAGGCGCAACTTCTCATCCACGCCCTTAGGACGGCCAAAGTGGCTGACCAGAATGACTTTTGCACCTTTGCTGATCAGGTCTTGAATGGTGGGCAGGGCTGCACGGATACGAGTATCATCAGTAATGACCCCGTTTTCGTCGACGGGGACGTTAAAATCCACCCGCACGAGGACACGCTTTCCTTCTAAGTCGGCGGCGGATAACTGCGCTACGGATTTTTTAGACACGCTAGAGCCTCCTAAATGCGTTAAAAGATAGATGATAGTACTAGGGGCATAACAATCCCGGCTAGCGATGGAGTGATGCGCTACAAATCCCTCACCTGATTCTACCCAAGGGCGTACCCTTCCACTTGACTCCCATGAGGTGAACTCTATGTTCAAAACCATTCTTTTTCCCATTGACCGTAGCCGTGACACCCAAGAAGCCATGCCCACGGTGGTTGAGATGGTGAAACTGTTCCAGAGCCAGTTGTTTCTGCTGTCGGTGGAGGAAAGCCCAGAACCCGATCCAGAGCTAGAGGCAGCGATCGCTGAGTTTTTGAATCGAGTGAAGGAAGCCTTTGCCCAGCAGGCGATTGTGGCGGAAACCTTGCTACGGCGCGGCAAACCTGCCTTTGTTATCTGTGATGTGGCCGATGAGATCAATGCCAGCTTAATTATTATGGGCTGCCGAGGAACGGGGCTTACCCCAGAGGGGTTCCAAGAAAGTGTTAGCAACCGCGTGATTAATTTGGCGCCCTGTCCGGTCTTGGTCGTGCCCTAGGGTAACTGCATCTTGCGGAGCTTGAAGTTTCGTCACAAAGGGCCTAGCCCCTGGGGCGATCGCCGATGATCAAAGAAAGGAAACGTACCGTCTTGTCCTGTGGTTGATCTGCATGCTGAATTCAACGGATGTGACGCCTACAGCTTCTGTCCCCGCTGCCGATCAACTGCAGGCCCTTGGGGTGTACATCACTATCCATGGCCATTTCTATCAGCCCCCCCGCGAAAACCCCTATCTCAATGCCATTGAACACCAACCCAGTGCCCAGCCATTTCACGATTGGAATGAGCGCATTTACTACGAGTGCTATCGCCCCAATGCCTTTGCGCGGATTCTCAACGATCGCGGTGAGGTCATTGATATTGTCAATAACTTTGAATACCTAAGCTTTAATATTGGCCCAACGCTCTTTAGTTGGCTTGAGCGCTACGATCTCGAGGTCTATCAGCGCATTATTGAGGCCGATCGCCACAGTTGTCAGCGCTTCAATGGCCACGGCAACGCGATCGCCCAAGTCTATAACCACATCATTTTGCCCTTGGCCAACTATCGGGATAAATTGACCCAGATTCGTTGGGGTAAGGCAGACTTTCGGCGGCGGTTTGGCCGCGAACCGGAGGGGATGTGGCTGGCAGAAACGGCCATTGATGATGAAACTGTAGCCGCACTGATTCAGGAGGGGATTCGCTTTACTGTTTTGGCGCCTTCCCAGGCTCAACGCTGTCGGCCGATTCTCCCTGAGGGGGACGCCGAGTGGATCGAGGTCAGCGGCAGCCAAATTGATCCAACGCGTCCCTATCGCTGCTATTTACCGGGGGGCGATCGCCAGCGGGATTACCTAGACATCTTCTTCTACGATGGTCCCATTTCGCGGGATATAGGCTTTAGTGACCTGCTCACTAGCTCTCAATTTCTGGCGGGACGGTTGGGGCAGGCCGTGCGTGGCGATCGTCGCCCCAGTCAAATTATTGCCGTTGCCACCGACGGTGAGACCTTTGGCCATCACAAGTATGGCGGTGAAAAAGCCCTCGCCTATGCTTTTAAGGTGGAATTTCCACAGCGGGGTTGGCAGGTGACCAACTTTGCCTATTACCTCAGCCTCTTTCCCCCTACTTGGGAAGTGGAACTCAAACCAGTCACCGCTTGGAGTTGTGCCCATGGAGTGGATCGCTGGCAGGACAATTGTGGCTGCGGCGGTGGTGGCGAGTGGCATCAGCGGTGGCGACGCCCCTTGCGGGATGCCCTGAACTGGTTGCGGGATGAGCTCATTGATATTTATGAAACCCTGGGCAGTGATTTATTTCAGGAGGTTTGGGCTGCCCGTGATGCCTATATTGAGGTGATTGCCGATCGCTCCCCGGAGACCCTGCACCGCTTTTTGGCCCACCACCAACGTCGCCCCCTGAGTCAAAGGGAGCAAATGGATGCCCTGCGTCTGCTGGAGATGCAGCACCATGCCCTGCTGATGTTTACCAGTTGTGGTTGGTTCTTTGATGAACTCTCGCGGCCGGAGGGGGTGCAAATTCTCCGCTATGCGGCACGGGCAATCGAACTGGCAGGGGATGTCGCCGGTGTACAGTTGGAAACCGAGTTTATTGAGCGGCTGGCAGCGGCCCCCAGCAACGTACCGCAGTTTGGCGATGGGGCAAGGGTCTATCACCAGTTGGTAAAAACAGCTCAAATTAGCTTACAGCAGGTGGCTGCCCACTATGCCATCGGTTCCCTCTTTAACAGTTATTCCCGCCAACACCAACTCTACTGTTATGAGATTGAGCAGGGGGATTACCATCTCCAACGCATGGGTAGCCTGACGCTGGCGATCGGCCAAATTCAACTCACCTCGACGATTACAACCGAGTCACAACTGTTGATCTTTGCTGTCTTGCACCTGGGGGGCTGGGACTTCCACTGTGCCATTCAACCCTTCCAAGGGCGGCGCGAATATAGCCAGATCAAGACCCATCTCCTGCAAGCCTTCCAACAGGGCAGTGCGGCGCGGGTGGTGATGGCGATGACGGAACGCTTTGGGGGGGTGGCCTACAGCTTGGACAATCTCTTTGCTGAAGAACGACACCGCCTCATGGGGGTGCTGGCGCGGGAAACCCTGACCCGCTTGGATCAGCTGTATACCCAAGTCTATCGCGATAACTACGGCATCCTCATGGGGTTTCAGCGGGATGGCCTGAGTGTGCCCCAAGAGTTGCAGGTGGCCGCGGCGGTGGCTTTGACCCATCGTGCCATTAGCCATTTGCGAAGTTTAGAGCAAGACCTCAGCGATCTGGGGGATTTGCCCTTGGCAGATCTGCAAAGCCATTTGGCAGAATTGGCGGCGATCGCCCGCGAGGCGCGGCTGTTGGGCTGTCGGCTGAGTCTGCAAGAGCAACAACGGCTCCTCGAGCAGAACATTACTACGGGATTACGCTATCTGGCTCACCATTTGGAGAGTCATACCCTAGGACAATTGAGCCCCTTGCTGCAGGACTTGATCACAGTCGCGGATGCCTTGGGTTTGAACCTGAATCTGGATCGAGCGCAGGAGCAGCTTTATACCCTCATGGGTCAACTGCGGCAGAAGGGCAGGCACCTCAGTGAGGGCGATCGCCAGCACCTGCAAACCTTAGCCACCCGCCTTAAGGTTGATCCTCACCTATTGGCTTCCCTTGCTTCCTAGGAAAGCATCACCCCTCAGGCTAGAACCAATCCTGGGAGGAGATCTTCCCCAGAGAAGTGCCGCGGGGCGATCGCGACTTCAGGGAATCTTTGGGAGCGGTAGATTGCCACTGCCCCAGTTCTAGCAGGTTAGGAAAGTTGTCTCTGCCACGACCCAACCGATATCTCGTTTCGTTAAAATCAGCAAACTAGCCCCACAAGCCGGCCTAGGTAGGGGGAGTAGATAGAAAAAGTTGTGAGGAGTCGGTATGTCGTCAACGTCGCCAGAAATGGCTGAGGCTTTGGTTGCTTCATCTCCTGTTGCTGAGCGGGGGCTGATTCCACGGGTATTGCGACCGGCACTGCAGTGGTGGTTATCCTCACAGCTAGAGCAGGCAACCGGACTGGAAATTGAGATTCAAGGGGGCGATCGCCAGCTATTGCGGGGGTACTTACCGCACGTGCGCATTGCCGCAGCAACAGCCAGTTATCGCGGGATTCAATTGCGCCAAGCGGCAGTCCAAGCAGAACAGATTCAGATTAATCTAGGGCAGGTGTTGCGGGGCCAACCCCTAAAACTATTGGCACCCGTGCCGCTGCGGGGCGAACTGGTTCTCAGCCAAGCCGATCTGAACGCCTCCTTGCGGGCCCCCCTCCTGCAATCCGGCCTACGGGAACTACTGAAGTTGCTCCATCAGCGGGGCTTGGGCAAGCCGGGAGTGGATCTCCAAGAGTGGCAACTGCTGCATACACAGGGAGAATTGGGGACTGGCTGCCTCAAACTGAGGTTCTCGATGGTGAATGCCCAAGGAGAGCAGGGGGATTGGCATCTCATGACCCATGTGCGCTTGCAGGATGAACGGACGCTCTGCTTAGAAAAGGTGCACTGGCAAGGGGAACGTGAGATTCACCCCACGGTGACCATTGATTTGGGTGATGGGGTCGCTATTCAAGAGTTGCGGCTAGAAGCGGCTGCCCTCAGGGTACAGGGAATGGTTTGCATTTATCCCTAGGTTGCTCAGCAACGCTGCCACGCGCCCTAAATCCTTGACCCCCGGCCGACTTTCCACCCCACTGGCAAGGTCAATTCCTTGGGGCTGGGTTTGAGCGATCGCCTGACGGCAATTTTCGGGTGTAATGCCCCCCGCCAGCCACCAAGGGCAAGGAATGTGTAACTCTTTAAGTAGCGTCCAGTCAAAGGGTTGACCCGTGCCCCCCAACTGCTGTGGATGGTAAGCATCCAAGAGAATGCGATCTACAATCGGGGTGTAGGCGGCAATCTCGGTGAGGGTGGCCGCCGATCGCACCCGCAGGGCTTTGATGAGCACGATATGAGGGAAGGTCTGGCGCACCGATTGGCAAAATTCAGGCGATTCACTGCCATGGAGCTGTAGCGCTTGTACCCCTGTGGTTGTGACTAAATTGGCTAATGCCTCGAAATCAAGATTGGCGACAACAGCTACCGTCAGCACGGAAGGGGGCAACTGCCGACAAATGTCTGCAATGGTTGGGGGGCTGACGTAGCGGGGCGAATGGGGGACACTAATGAAGCCAAGGGCACTGACACCCATTTGGGCGATCGCGATCGCCTGCTCGGGCAGGGTCAAACCACAAATTTTGACGGCAATTTTTACAGGGGTGGTTGCGTTAAGCATTTGTAACAAGATGCACTATTTTGTAAAGAACTGGCGGGGGCAATCCGGTGGTTCCGTATAATTCATGGGCAATTGTACCCATTTAGGAGGAACCATGGTGTTAGCCACGCTCCCCGATACCACTTGGACGCCCTCTGTGGGGCTGGTGGTGATCCTCTGCAACCTGTTTGCGATCGCTATTGGCCGCTATGCCATTCAATCGCGGGGAAAAGGCCCCGGCTTACCCATTGCCTTGCCTGCCCTCTTTGAAGGCTTTGGTCTGCCAGAATTGCTGGCCACCACCAGCTTTGGTCACCTTTTGGCGGCTGGTGTTGTCAGTGGCCTACAGTACTCCGGCGCCCTCTAGGGTGGGAATGCCACTGGCAATCTGACGGGAAATGAAGGGCAGTACCTCTGTATTTTTACTGGCAGTGGAATTTTCCGTAAAGACCACCAAGGTATAGGGGCAGCGATCCGGGAGTTCAATATAGGCCGCATCATGGCGCACCCAACTGGTGAGTCCCGCCTTTGACCACAGCTTTGTCCCTGGAGGTAGCCCTTCCCCCAAAAATCCCTGGACTTGGTTTTCTGGATCCTCAGCCAAAAGCTCTGGATCCAGCGATCGCTCCATCAGTTCCATCATCGCTTGACTGGCGCTGGCAGCAACCGCAACGCCGCCAACAATACTGTGGATTAACTTGGCCGTGGCATTGGTTGTCAGACGATTGGCATTCCGGCGATCGCGCCCGACAAATTCCTGCTCTCGTCCATAGGGGCCATCACACCATGTTTTTTGATTCACGTTGATATGCGTTAGCTCTGGCCACCCCAAGGACTGAAAATAGCGATTGACGATATTGCGCTGGTATTGCCACGTCCGAAAGGGCTCCGGCGGCAGGACTGGGCCACTGGTGGTTCCCGTGAGCATATCCACCACTAAGCTGGTGGCATCGTTGCTGGAATCCACAATCATATCCCGCATGGCGCGTTCCAATTCCGCATCGGGCTGGAGCATGCCACTGTGGAGCCACTCATGGCAAGCCACAAGATAAAACAGTTTCACCACACTAGCCGGGTACATCGGCACATCGCCGCGATAGTGAGCGCCGGGAATCAAGTACTGCCAAAATTCTGTTGCCGTAAGCGCTCCGCCCGTATTCACCGGAATGGGTGGTGGATACACCAGCAAGGTCAGGGCAATGTCCTCTTGGCCTAGCCAAGGAAAGTGTTGCCATGTCGCCTGGAGCGTCCGCATCACCAAATCTGTGAGATAGGTGTTGGCCCGAAAAAAAGTCATTGGCTGCTCCACTCCTACTCGGGCGATCGCTCCCCGCCATTGCGGGCACCGGAATAAACCAAGCCGCGTTCCACATCCATCGTCAGGATAGTGCCCTCACGAATCAGCCGAGTGGCATTTTTGACGCCCACAATCACCGGAATCCCCAGCCGCAACCCCAAGACAGCGGCATGGCTTGTGAGGCTGTCCTCCTCGGTAATAATGCCTGCCGCCTTGCGAATCACTTCCACCAACTCAGCACTGGTGCGCTCCGCCACCAAGATTTCCCCACTATTAAACGTGCGCACCGGCATCCCTTGGCGTACCACCCGCGCAGGGCCACTAACAGATCCATGGCCAATGCCACAACCCCGCCCCATCACTGACGTGACCAGTTCCACCTTGATCATATCCGTGGAGCCAGAAACCCCCTGCAGTGTGCCCGCCGTCATGACCACGAGATCCCCCTCCTCAAGGAAGCCCCGCTCCTGGGCGGCATTAATCGCTGCCTGGAAGGATTCGCGCATCGAGGGATGGTCCAATGTCAGCAGCGGTTCTACGCCCCAGACCAACTGGAGGCGTCGGGCCACTTCGATATGGGGTGTTGCCGCCAAAATAGGAATTTGGGGACGAAACTTGGAGACATTCCGGGCCGTTGCGCCCGTTTTAGTTTGGGTAATGATTGCTTTGGCATGCAGCTGCGCCGCCACCTGTCCCACCGCTTGACTAATGGCATTGGGAATAGAACGCACCGCCGTAGACTCCGCCCCGGGAGGTTGCCGCAGTTGGGGTTGGTTGTCAATGCGGGCAGCAATTGTGGCCATCATCTTCACCGCCTCGACGGGGTATTCCCCCATCGCCGTTTCATTGGAGAGCATCACGGCATCAGTGCCATCGAGAATGGCATTGGCGACATCGGAAATCTCTGCACGGGTAGGACGAGGGCTTTTCACCATGCTGTCGAGCATTTGTGTGGCCGTAATGACCGGGATGCCCAAGCGGTTGGCGGCAGCGATCAGCCGTTTTTGCAGAATCGGCACATCTTCGGCGGGCAATTCAACCCCCAGATCACCCCGGGCCACCATGACGCCATCACAGAGGGAGAGAATGGCATCCATCTGCTCAATCGCCTCGTGCTTTTCGATTTTGGCAATGACTGGCACCTGCTTCCCAGCGTTGGCAATCAGTTCTTTGATCTCCAGTACATCTTGGGGATTGCGAACAAAGCTGAGAGCCACCCAATCTACCCCTTGATTGAGGCCAAACATCAGATCTTCGCGATCTTTCTCTGTCAAGGCTTTAATCGAGAGGTAAACCCCCGGAAAGTTCACACCCTTGGCATTGGAGAGCGTGCCCCCAACAACCACTTGGCAATGGAGCTCACCCGCTTCTTTATCCACTTCTTCCACGAACATTTCCACGCGGCCATCGTCGAGCAAAATCGTGGCACCGGCGGGCACCTCTTGAGCCAAGGGGGGATAGGTAATCGAGCTAATGTGCTGATTGCCCATGATAGGGCGACTCGTGAGGGTAAAGCGATCGCCCCGCTTCAGGGAAATGGAGCCATGCTCAAACCGCCCAAGGCGAATCTTGGGGCCTTGCAAGTCCTGCAAAATGCCCACCGGTTGCCCGAGTTCGTAGGAAATTTGGCGAATTAGGCGAATGCTGCGCTGGTGATCGTCATGGGTACCATGGGAAAAGTTTAGACGCAGGGTGGTTGCTCCCGCTTGAATAATGGCGCGCAATTTGTCGGGGTGACTGACTGCTGGACCAATGGTGGCGACAATTTTGGTGCGGCGTTGCAACGGCTGGTTCGACATAGATGGTTGAATGATGAGGCTCCAACAGGTTACCGTATTTCCTAGAACCCTTGGTAGGGATAGGGGATACATGCAGTGAGTGGCATTGCCCTTTTGGGAATGGCTAAATCTAGGAATCGGCGTAAAGTGGTTGCTTCTAGCCTACAGCACAGCGATCGCCCTTGGCGGTGTTCCCTAGGAAGGATGGGCAAGTTCTTTTTTCGACTTAAAATATGAGAATGATTCTCTTTTTCTTGGGCCATTGACCTATGACAACTACCCTTTCTGATCCCTCTCCCAAAATGCAGGCTGAAAAACACGGTCTGCCTGTCACCATCATCACTGGTTTTTTGGGGAGTGGCAAAACAACCCTCTTAAACCATATTCTCACAAACCAAGAAGGCCTCAAAACCGCTGTACTCGTCAATGAATTTGGCGAGATTGGCATTGATAACCAGCTTTTGGTGTCCCAAGATGAGGGCATGGTGGAGCTCAGCAACGGCTGTATCTGCTGCACTATCAACAACGACTTGGTGAATGCCGTCTATCGGGTTCTTGAGCGGCCCGACAAGGTGGACTATTTGGTGGTGGAAACAACGGGATTGGCGGATCCGTTGCCGGTGGCTCTAACCTTTCTGGGGACCGATCTGCGGGATCTCACCCGCTTGGACTCGATTATTACCGTGGTGGATGCGGAGAACTTTAGTCTGGATCTTTTCAATAGCAGTGCTGCCCAAAGCCAAATTGCCTACGGTGACATTATTCTGCTCAACAAAGCAGATCTAGTCACCGAGGAACGCTTGCAGGAGCTCGAACGGCGAATTCACGAGATGCGGGAGGGGGCACGGATTATTCGCACCGTGAAGGCACAGGTACCGCTGCCCTTGATTTTGAGTGTGGGATTGTTTCAGAGCGATCGCTACTTTCATCCTGAACACGAGCACCCTGAGCGCGACCACGATCATGATCACGATCATGGGTGTGATGAACATTGCGATCATGATCATCATCACCCTCATCACTCCAATCACCTTGAGGAGGATGGCTTTACCTCTGTCTCTTTCCAGAGCGATCGCCCCTTTGAACTGCGAAAATTCCAGTATTTTCTTGACCACCAACTCCCCCAATCCGTCTTTCGCGCCAAGGGCATTCTTTGGTTTAAGGAAAGTCCCCGCCGCCATGTCTTTCACCTCAGTGGTAAGCGCTTTAGCCTCGATGATGAGGAATGGAAGGGCGATCGCAAAAATCAACTGGTTCTCATTGGCCAGAACTTAGATCATGCAACCCTACTGAACCAGTTGGCCGCCTGTGTCACTGATGCATAACTGATGCATAAAAGTCATGGCCAAGCAACGTCGCAAAGCGGACTTTCCTAGCAAAATTTGTATCGTCTGTGGCCGTCCTTTCCAGTGGCGCAAAAAGTGGGCAGCTTGTTGGGAAGAAGTTAAATACTGCTCCGATCGCTGTCGGCGGCGGCGATCGCAAATTCAATCATAATATACACCTCTACGCCTACTTGATCAGAGAAAGAGGCTTGAAAGTTAGCCATTCAGCTGCTGAAAGCGCTTGACTGTTTTAGAGGGCTCCTGTACACTACTGCCATGGGGGAAAGCTTGATAGCCCTATCAATTGCAGACAGCTCAATAATTAGCTTGTCTTGCAAGGTTATCAAGTTATGCAATTTTACGAAAAATTCGGCTTCGCTTAATTCCTTTTAGTTTGTTTTAATTTTTTACATTTGTTTTCAGTCAGGAATCCACTAAAACCATGGTAAGCAAAAATTCCCTTTCCCCCTATCTTGCTGCTGCTGTCGGTCTTTTGGCCACTCCATTCTATGCAGTTCTGCCAGCCCTTGGCCAAACAAGAGACTGCGGAAACCCTATTCCTCCTCTTTTTCCTTTTTTCAACTCCACAGCAGGCACCGCCAATGACAACCTCATTTGTGGTTCCCGGAATTCCCCTTTAGCTGGGTTAATACGCGCAATAGCAGTTGGCATAGAAAACACAGTGCGAAATGCCAATACGGAAATCACTGCAGTTGGTGCTAGGAACACAGTAGAAAGTGTCAATGCACAGAACCACGCACTGGGCTCTAATAATCAAATTGGAACCCCTGGTGGACTTACTCCCGCCAACCAGGACGTTGGAAATAACAACACAGCAGTAGGAGCAGAGAATACCGTTGCCACTACCGGTACACCCTCCGGAATTGGGTCATTCCCTAACGCTGCTCGCAATAACAATACCGCTGTTGGCTACCAAAACATCGCTGACGGCACTGCCTCAACTACTGGGAGTAATAATACAGCCCTTGGTATGCAGAACCAAGCTATAGGCGACAACAATACGGCCGTGGGGATGCAGAACCAAGCCCAAGGGACCAACAGCACAGCCGTGGGGATGCAGAACTCAGCCAATGCTGTCAATGCCACTGCGATGGGGATGCAAAATAACTACAATTCTTTGACAAACACCTAACCTTGCACCCGGTCAGCAGAGCACCGCTGTTGGCTTCCAGAACCAAGCCCAAGGGAACGACAGCACAGCAATGGGGTTTGCTAACCAAGCTGTAGGAGTCAGGAGCACAGCAATGGGGTTTGCTAACTTTGCCCAAACGGACGATAGCAGCGCAATGGGGTTTGCTAACCAAGCTCTAGGAGCCAACAGCACTGCTGTGGGGTTTGCTAACCAAGCTGTAGGAGCCAGGAGCACAGCAATGGGGTTTGTTAACCAAGCTCAAGGCGACAACAGCACTGCTGTGGGGATGCAGAACTCAGCCAATGCTCTCAATGCCACTGCGATGGGGATGCAAAACCAAGCCCTAGGGAACGACAGCACAGCAATGGGACGTAGCAACACGGCACAACTCCGCGGCACCGCTGTTGGCTTCCAGAACCAAGCCCTAGGGGACGATAGCACAGCAATGGGACGTAGCAACACGGCACAACTCCGCGGCACCGCTGTTGGCTTCCAGAACCAAGCCCTAGGGGACGATAGCACAGCAATGGGACGTAGCAACACGGCACAACTCCGCGGCACCGCTGTTGGCTTCCAGAACCAAGCCCTAGGGGACGATAGCACAGCAATGGGGTCTGGTAACCAAGCCCAAGGGAACGACAGCACAGCAATGGGGTCTGGTAACCAAGCCCAAGGGAACGACAGCACAGCAATGGGACGTAGCAACACGGCACAACTCCGCGGCACCGCTGTTGGCTTCCAGAACCAAGCCCAAGGCGACGACAGCACAGCAATGGGGTCTGGTAACCAAGCCCTAGGGGTCGATAGCACAGCAATGGGACGTAGCAACACGGCACCACAATTCCGCGGCACCGCTGTTGGCTTCCAGAACCAAGCCCTAGGGGACGACAGCACAGCAATGGGGTCTGGTAACCAAGCCCTAGGGGACGACAGCACAGCAATGGGACGTAGCAACACGGCACAACTCCGCGGCACCGCTGTTGGCTTCCAGAACCAAGCCCAAGGGAACGACAGCACAGCAATGGGGTCTGGTAACCAAGCCCAAGGGAACGACAGCACAGCAATGGGGCGTAGCAACACGGCACAACTCCGCGGCACCGCTGTTGGCTTCCAGAACCAAGCCCAAGGGAACGACAGCACAGCAATGGGGTCTGGTAACCAGGCGACTGGCACGGCAAGTATTGCAATAGGCAATCAAAGTGTTGCAAATTCCAATAACAGTATCGCTATAGGCTCCACAGCTTCCGCCGGCGCTGTGGATGGAATTGCCATTGGTCGAAATGCCCAAGTCACTGCTCCCAACAGTGTGGCCATTGGTGCCGGTTCAGTGGCCAACGGAGCCAATACAGTTTCTGTTGGTGCTCTTGGCCAAGAGCGAAAAGTAGTTAATGTTGCTCCTGGTATCATTGCACCAACAAGTACTGATGCAATTAATGGCAGCCAGCTTTCTGCGCTCATTAATCAACTATTTGCCACCGGTATTTGCTCGATTACGGGTGCAACGGTAACCTGTGGAAACATTGCCTTGGGAAATGGGGCAAATCCTACTGGCGTGGGCGCGATCGCTATCGGTAATAATGCCGCAACCAATGCTAATAACGCGATCGCCCTCGGCCCATCATCCCAGGCTCTTCATCCTAATAGTGTGGCCATTGGTGCCGGCTCTGTTACCACCGCAGCAAATACCGTTTCGGTGGGTGCCCCTGGTGCTGAACGTCGGATTACCAATGTCGCTACCCCCATTTTACCCACCGATGCCGTCAACAAAGCCTATGTTGATGGTATCGGAGCAGTGGCCCTAGGAGCCGCCAATGCCTATACCGATGCGCAAGTTAATCAATTACGGGGCGAAGCTTTTGCGGGTATTGCTTCTGCGGCTGCCCTATTGCCCATTGTGCCGGCGCGCTCTGGTGAAACAACATTTAACATTGGTTTTGGGTCCTATAGCGGCTATAGTGCTGTAGGGGTGGCCATGGCCCATCAAGCAGGTCCAATTGTCATTGATGCTGGCGCCAGTTTCTCGAGTGCCGGATCGCCACTAGTTCGCCTTGGTCTGGGTTTTCGGTTTTAGGCCCATGCGCGATCGCGCCCACCGTTGCCAGCAGATGGGGGGTCAGCCCTCTTATATTTCTGATAGTTGAGCAGCTCCCTCCCTTGCGGGCACTAAATTTCCAGTTCGATTGCCGTGGGTTGGTTAGGACCAAGGGCCAGCCCATTGCGTACACCCAGAATGCGAAAGACTTTGATTTTGCGCTCTTTTCCCTTGAGTTCCAAAGGTCCCCATGCTTCGACTTCGTAGCGATCGCCGAGGTACTGCAAGGTTTCTTCGGCCACTAAAATCCGACAGGGACTAGGTTGGCGGTGCTTATCCACACTTTCAAGGCGGGAGGCTGTATTCACACTGTCGCCAATAACACCGTACTCTAGGCGATTTTTACTACCGAGACTGCCAACAACAATCGGACCGGTATAAATCCCCGCCCGCATCATCACCTGCGGTAGCCCTTGGGCAGCCCATTCGCGGTTTAGCTCCTCGAGTAGTTGTCCCAAGGCCAAGGCACAATCCACGGCATTGCGGGCATCAATGGCAATTCCTTCACGGCTTGTCCGTTTAATGGGCACGCCAAACACCGCCATAATGCCATCACCGGTGAACTTATTAATCACACCGTGGTAGCTTTGCACCACATCTGCGACTTTTTCCAGATAGGCATTCAGCCAGTTAAAAAGCTCCTCCGGCTCCATTGTTTCAGAAATGGTACTGAAACCCTTTAAGTCGGTAAAAAGGAGCGTGGCAATCAGACGTTGGCCGGGTAACTTGCCGTCCTTAAGGAGTTGATCTCGCTGTTCCCATAGGGTGGCAGCAATTTCGGGGGAGATACTTTGGCCAAGGAGGCGCATCACCATTTGCCGTTGTTGTTGAGCTTGTTGGGCGGTGTAGGTAACAACTCCCCCACTGCTAAGCAGGAGTGTTAATGCCGGCGGCACAAGGGGAACCCAGCCCAACTTAAGAAATAGGCCATAACAGGTGAGCAAAAGCAGCAGTAGAGCTGCTGCCACTGCCGTCGCTAAGGCTAGAGGATGGCGCACTCGCCAAGCAAGGATCCCGCCAATCAATGCCCAAAGCACAATCCAAACATTCTCGATACTGTCGGGCCAAAACCAAATGACGGCGCGATCGCCCAAACCCGCATCAATGAATTGCCCCACCATTTGAGCATGGATAAATACCCCCGCCATGCGCTGATTGTCCCGCAGGCCGGAACTAAAGGGCGTATAGAAAAAATCTTTGCCACTCTCGGCAATGTTGCCAATGAGAACCACGCGATCGCGAATCAATTCTGGTGCCACTCGTTCTGTCAGCACATCTTCAAGGGGCACCCATGTCACCGCCCGCTGATCACCGCGATAGTTTAGCATCACCTGATAGCCCGCCGTGTCCGCTCCTACATAACCGCCATCATTGGGTTGCAGGGGTGTGAAAATGCTCTTCCCCAACTGCATGACATGGGGATCCGCATCACTGCCGCGAGGCTCAATCCCCTCATCCGCTAGATACCGCAGCGCCAGCCGCAATGAGAAGGAGTAGAGCGTATTCCCCTGGTCGTCGGGCAAAAACAACAAACTGCGACGGACAATGCCACCGGCATCAACCGTCACATCATTAAATCCCACCTGATCGGTACTGAGGGCAGCCGGCGGGCGAATGGTCGCGTGGGTGGCATTCCCCAGTTTTGTGACAGCAAAGAGGCGATCGGAACTTAGCCAAAGGCGGTTTAGCGCCTCATGCCCCGGCGGCACGGGAAAATCGCGGTAAATATCCAAGCCAATGGCACGGGGTTGATGTTTGAGGAGTTTTTGTAGGGCTTGAGCATAGAGCTGATCCGGCAACGATAGGGAGCGGTAACGTTGAATATCGGCTTCGGTGACTGCTACCACCAATAGTCGTGGATCCGGGCCCGGCATAGGGCGCAATTGCATCAGGCGATCGTAGGCACCCAATTCCAGCGGTTGTAGCCAACCCATTTGACGAATCCCAATCACAACCGTGCTGGCCAGGGTACTGGCCACGACAATCAGACCCAGATCAGCAAAGGTGCGGCGAAAGTGGGACAATGGGGGCAGCATCGCTTTGCAGGCAAGCAAAAGATTTCCTTCATCCTATCGCTATGAAAAACTACTTGGTAGCGACACTGGGCGATCGCCTCCAGGCCGAGGCCGTTTACACCCAGCTTGAAAAGGACGGTTTCCCCATGGAAAAAGTAGCCCTCTTGGGGCGAGGCTACAAACAGTGGTCAGAGTTGGGACTGACTGATCCATTTCAAGTCGCCCGCCAGCAAATGCAACGGATGTTGACCTGGCTGGTTCCCTTTGGCTTCTTTGCTGGTTTTACCTTTAACCAAGCAACTCAAATTGACATTCTGCCCATGCTGGATCGCCTAAACAATAGTCTTTTGGGGGGCATCTTTGGGGCGATCGCTGGCGCTTTGGGCAGTCTCACCGTAGGCGGCGGCCTCCAAGTGGTAATTACGGGTAAGTCCGGCATCCCCTTTGAAAAGCGATTGCAGCGCGGCAAATACCTGATCTTGATTCAAGGGAATGACAGCGAGATTCGCCGTGCCGAACGCCTCCTCAAAGTACAGCCCCTAGAAACCCTGCAAAGCTACACCCTCGACGAGTAGGGAATTGTTTTCTCAAAAGGGCAATACCAAGCCTTCCCCCTTATGTGATATATTAAAGAATCGCGATGAAAGGGTCGGTGCCCGAGTGGTTAATGGGGGCGGACTGTAAATCCGTTGGCTACGCCTACGCTGGTTCGAATCCAGCCCGGCCCATCTAGGCAAAACCAAGTAGGTCAATTCAGGGACAAGAAAGTCCTTGCCTTCCCGCCAAAGCGGGATTCAGACAAAGGAGCTAAGGAAAATTCAACTGCCTCAGTTTTCTGCCAACTGAGCTCACCAAGGGTGCAATTGCCAAAGCAGTCGTCTCCGAAAGCGGCCTGGTGACAGACTTGGCGCAGCCAAGATCAACACCGCTGGCGATCGCAAGCAGCCTCTGGCTCAGTTTCCTTCCCAAACTGCGCTACGATTGTAACAGTTTGTCACACTCCTCAATTTTGTCAATTTTGTCAATTTTGTATTACGAAACTTTCAAGAAGAACCTATGAGTCTGCCGATTCGTAATGTTGCCATTATCGCCCACGTTGACCACGGCAAAACCACCCTCGTGGATGCCCTACTGCGCCAGTCGGGTACCTTTCGCGAAGGGGAAGATATTCCCGAGTGCGTCATGGACTCCAATGATCTGGAGCGCGAGCGCGGCATTACGATTCTGGCCAAAAATACTGCGGTTCGCTACAAAGAATTGACGATTAACATTGTCGATACCCCCGGCCACGCCGATTTTGGTGGTGAAGTGGAGCGTGTCCTCGGCATGGTGGAAGGTTGTCTGCTGATTGTGGATGCGAACGAAGGGCCGATGCCCCAAACGCGGTTTGTTCTAAAAAAAGCCCTTGAGAAAGGTCTGCGACCCATTGTGGTTGTGAATAAAATTGACCGGCCCCAGGCGGAACCCTACAAAGCCATCGATAAGGTGTTGGACCTATTCATTGAGCTGGGGGCAGATGACGATCAGTGTGAGTTTCCTTATCTTTTTGCTTCGGGCTTGGCGGGCTACGCAAAAACAGATCTAGACGAAGAGGGCAAGGATATGCAGCCCCTCTTTGAAGCCATTGTCCGCCATATTCCACCGCCAGTGGGCAACCCCGATGCGCCGCTGCAACTTCAGGTGACAACCTTGGATTATTCCGAGTACCTAGGGCGGATTGTTATTGGCAAGATTCACAATGGCACCATCCAAGTGGGGCAGCAGGCCGCCTTAGTCAAGGATAATGGCCAAATTGTCAAGGCAAAGATTACCAAACTCTTGGGCTTTGAGGGACTCAAGCGAATTGAATTAGACACAGCCAGTGCCGGCAATATTGTGGCGATCGCGGGCTTTAGTGATGCCAACATTGGCGAAACCGTTACCGACCCCAACAACCCCCAAGCCCTACCCCTGATCAAGGTGGATGAACCGACCTTGCAAATGACCTTTGCTGTCAACGACTCCCCCTTTGCCGGTCAGGAGGGAACCTTTGTGACCTCGCGGCAATTGCGCGATCGCCTCTTTCGGGAACTGGAAACCAATGTGGCTCTACGGGTCGAAGAAACCGACTCCCCCGATCGCTTTGCCGTTTCTGGTCGGGGTGAATTGCACCTTGGCATTCTCATTGAAACCATGCGCCGCGAAGGCTATGAATTCCAAGTTTCCCAGCCACAGGTGATCTACCGCGAAGTCAATGGTCAGCCTTGCGAACCCTATGAATGCTTAGTGCTCGACGTTCCCGATGAAGCCGTTGGCGGCTGTATTGAGCGCCTTGGCCAGCGACGCGGTGAAATGCAGGATATGCAGGTGGGAGGTAATGGTCGGACTCAACTGGAGTTTGTGATCCCAGCGCGGGGTCTCATTGGTTTCCGGGGCGAGTTTATGCGCCTAACGCGCGGCGAAGGGATTATGAACCACAGCTTTTTGGACTATCGTCCTTTGGCAGGGGAGATCAGCACCCGACGCAATGGCGTCTTAATTGCCTTTGAGGAGGGCACAGCCACCTTCTATGCCCTAAAAAATGCCGAAGATCGCGGTGTCTTTTTCATTACCCCTGGCACCAAAGTCTATAGGGGTATGATTGTCGGTGAGCACAACCGTCCCCAAGACCTTGAAATTAATGTCTGCAAAACCAAACAACTCACCAACTTCCGCTCCTCAACGGGGGATGAACTGGTGCAACTGCAAGCACCCGTGGAAATGAGCCTAGAGCGGGCCCTAGAGTACATTGGCCCCGATGAACTGGTGGAGGTAACGCCCCAATCGATTCGACTGCGGAAAATGAGCAAGAAGCTGGTACGCCGCTGATGCTCACGAATGCCTGTTTTGCCCTCTCACTGTTTCCCTATTTGGGGTTTTTGTACTTCATGACCCGCAACCCCCACACACCCCGTTTAGCCCTTATTGGCTTTTATGGGACACTGGTCTTTGTCGCCGTCACCATTCCAGCGGGCCTCTATGCCCAAAGCGTCTATGGCACAACCCTAGCCAATGTAGATGGGCTGCACGGGGGGGCAGAATTTTTTCTGACATTAGCTAATATCCTGATTGCCTTGGGTTTTCGCCGCGCCCTCAAGGAATCATCGTAGTTCACTGTCGTGCACCTATTGCCAGCGGCATAACCAGAGAAAGCGAAGCCAACTGCGCACCAGCGCCAAGCCTGCCAGTGCGGCTACTGTAAAGAGGGCGATCGCTCCCCCCGGGGCCTTGGCGGACCACAACATTGCCCCCGCCAAGAGGGTAAAACCAGCCAACCCCAGATAAACCAAACAGATCAACAAACTCTCTATCCGCCGCAGTTGCCGCTCCATCGTCGGATGACGCACAGAGATTTGGAGTTCGCCGCGAGCCAGGCGATCCTCTAACTGTTGCAGCCGCACTTCAACCCGACTGGGCTGCTGTAGTCGCTGGTTGATTAGGGTTTGGGTTTGATGAATCAATTCTCGCCAGCCCGGCCGTGAATGACGCATCAATTCCTTAACAAAGGGCTGGGCAGCAGCACTTAGGTTGTACTCAGGGTCTAAACTGCGGGCAATTCCATCGAGGGTTGTGAGGGACTTGAGAATGTAGGTCATCTTTGCCGGTAGGCGAAAGGGTTGCTGCTCAAACAGGGCATAGACTTCCTGTTGCAGTTCTCTGAAGGCGGCTAAATCCACCGGGCGTTCGGTAAATCGATCTAGAATCAATTGCATAATCCGTTGTAGGGGAACTCTATCAGTGACAGGCATCAACAGACCTAGTTCCATCAAGGCAGCAATCACGCGATCGCTATCCTTTTGTAGCACGGCAAAAAATGTTTGCACCATCTGCTGCTGATTCAGGGCCGGCACTTCCGTCATCATGCCGTAGTCATAGAAGATCAGATCACCCTCTTTGGTCACGGCCAAGTTCCCCGGATGCGGATCAGCGTGGAAGAAGCCATCAATCAATAACTGCTTGAGATAGCAACAAATTCCCCGCTGGTTAATCATCTGGGGATTTAAGCCAAAGGCTTCGATCGCGGCTCGATTGTCAATGCGAATGCCGGGGAGATACTCCATCGTCAAGACATGGTGGCAGGTATGGGTCCAATAGACTTTAGGAACACGGATATAGGGGTCTTGAGCAAAGTTGGCACGAAAGCGATCGGCATTTTGCCCCTCTTGAATGTAATCAATTTCCCGCAGCAGAATACTAAAAAACTCCTCATAGATCTCTTGGAGGGCATAGGGACGAAGAAAGGGCAGCCAGCGATCGGCCCAGCGAATGAGTTCACCAATGGCCAGATAGTCCAGATACAGTTGCGCCTCCAGTTGTGGGCGTTGCACCTTCACAACCACCTCTTCACCACTATGGAGCCTTGCCCGATGGACTTGGCCGAGACTGGCCGCTGCAAGGGGTTTTGGATCAAATGTGGCGTAGAGATCCCCAAGGGATTGCCCCAAATGCTGCTCAATCAGGGCGATCGCCCGCCGCGAGTCAAAGGGAGGCACCTGATCCTGTAGTTTCCTCAGGGCCTCAATATAGGCGGGGGGCAACAGATCAAATCGCGTCGAGAGAAATTGACCAATTTTAATAAACGTCGGTCCCAAGACCAATAATTGCTGTACGAGCCAACGGGCCCGTTGGGATTGAGTGCGATGACTCCGCCGCCGCCAAGTATAGTCCCACAGCAGTTGACTACCAAATTGCCCCAGTACTCCCACAATTTGGCTAATACGGCGAAAGAGCAGCCAGCGACTGGGACGAGAGGTAGAAGCAGTAACGAGCATCCAGCAGCAATCACAACAGAGCGCTCAACCTCAACAATAGCGCCTTTTTCCCGGCTATTCAGACTGGGGCAGCCATCCTTTCGCCAGTTTTTCTGCCCTGTGTCTATGATGAGGGTAGAGTCTTGATCGGAATTGACTATGGCAACCACACGTCAATTTAGTAGCTTTAGCGATCTCCTAGCCACAACGGATAAGCCCCTCTTGGTTGACTTTTATGCCGACTGGTGTGGCCCTTGCCGAATGATGGCTCCTATCTTAGAGCAGGTCAAGAAACATTTGAAATCCGAGGTCGAGGTGGTCAAAATTGATTCTGAGCGCTATCCTCAACTGTCGAGCCAATACCACGTTCAGGCCCTGCCCACATTGATTCTTTTCCACCGAGGCCGTGAAGTACAGCGCTGGGAAGGAGTGCAACCGCCAGAAGTTCTGATTGATGCCATTCGTCGGCTGTAAACTTTTAAGGGCTTAAGGGCGTATGACCAAGATGACCAACAGCGGTGATAGCCACAGCCCCTTAGGAAAAGGCGGGGATAATCCGGCGCCAAGATGGCTGGGGCTATTTTGCGCCTGTGCATTGCCTAGAAAAAAGTCAGCAAACAGAGGAGGCGAAGGCCAGCATTGGCAGAGATTAGCTATTGGACATTGCTTGTACCACCGTTGGCGGGGGGGGTCATCGGCTACTTTACGAATGATTTAGCAATTACAATGCTCTTTCGCCCCTACAAGCCAGTTTATGTAGGCGGCAAGCAACTCCCCTTTACTCCTGGTCTCATCCCCCGCAATCAGGAGCGGCTGGCCCGTCGAATTGCCGATGCCATTCTGGGTTCCCTCTTAACGCCGGAGGAGCTGCAAAACTTAGCGCGGCGGCTGTTGCAAGTGCAACGGGTGAAGGCGGTCATCCATTGGCTCCTCCAAACAAGTCTTAGCCAAATTCAGGCTCAAAGTGAACAGCGATCGGCCCAAGTTTTGGCGAATATTCTGCGGGATTTTTTTGGCAGTGCCTTGCCCCGTTTGATTAAGGTGTGGTCGCGGCGGGAAGATTTTTTGGAGCCGCAACTCAATCAATTGTTTGATCAGGTATTGGTGGAGCTGCAACTGAATGATGAACAGGCGGAGAAACTAGCGGATTGGCTGCTGTCGGTCATGCTGCCCCCCGATCGCCTACGACTGGCGATAATTGACTTTCTCACCGATCGCACGATTAATGTCCTCGATCAAGAACTACGGCAAAATACCAGTGGCACCTATTGGGTCGTGGCTAATCTTGTGGGAGTGCGCAATACTTTGATTCGTCTGCGGGAGTATTGTCTCAATGAGCGGGAAGCCTGTAACCGCCGCCTCGGAGAATTGATTACGGCATTGGCACTGCGGCAACGCTTGGTGGAAGCCCTGCAAAATATTACCCTGCAAAGTTTGCCCCTCGGCACGGTGCGGGAGCTACGGCAACTGTTTCGGCAGACGGTGCGCAGTTATATCCAAGAGCAGGGCTCTAGCGTCATTGAAACGGTCAGTCAAACGGTGGAGTGGGAAACGATTTCCCTGAGTATTTTGCGGCGACTGCGAGATTCGGCGAGTCTGGGTGCCTCCTTGGAAGTGGTCAGCGATGAATTGGCTTTGGTGCTCGATCGCTATCTGGAACGGGATATGGAACTGATCATTGAGCGGGCGATTCCGATTTTGGATTTAGATCGGGTGATTGTGGATCGGGTCAAGGCCACCTCACCAGAAAATCTCGAACTAGCAATTCAGGGCATTGTTCGCAGTGAGTTGCAAGCTATTGTCCGCTTGGGGGGCATTCTTGGCTTTTTAATTGGGGTGGTACAGGCAGGCTTTTTGTACTGGCAAAGTCTGCAAGTGCCCTAAACGGGAACTTTGACTTCAGACTCACCCGCCAACTGGCGCAGGTTTTGGCAGCGAATCAGTTCAGTGACATCAAGAACGGGACGGCGTTCCAACTCTGCTACCCGAGAGATACCTGAAAGGAGCGCTTTGGCAGCCTCTTGTTCACTGTAGCCGCGCCGTTGAGCCAAGAGCAGGGCCTGGCGATCGGCCGCCACCGCCACGGGAATTCCCCGCGTATTTTGCCACACTTGCAGCCCCGCAAAGGTGGTTAGCCCCCCCGCCACCAAAATACCAATGGGGTCTGCTTGGATTGCCTGGAAGAGGGTACCCAGTAAGCCGGCCACCGTTAGTCCTTGGTAGAGGTCAAGTTTGATCAAACCCGTGGTGTTAAACCAAGCCACTGCCCGCAGCAGTAACAGATCGCGCTCTGGGGGATCGAGATGCTGCCACAGGCGAAAGTTAATTTCAATTGGGCGATCGCCCCAAGGAAGAGGGGGCTGATAGCGCAGGACTTGGCTTTGTTGCGGTCGAGAAACCAACTTACAGCGCATCCGTGCCGACGCCGGCATGAGATCAAGCAGACGATGAATCTCAGCTTCTGGGGTCATAGGAATAGTGATGCAATTGCTCTGCCCCTAGTCTGCCATTGCTGTACATTTCCGGCAATCTTGCAGATTTCTTAGAATAAAGGGGCATGTGTTTTTGTGCCCAAATCAAAATGGTGATGACATCGGCCTTTGCCCCCTCAGAACCGTCCCTGGTCGCTTCTGCTCAAGAGCTGCCCGCCGTGGATGTGGCGATTGTTGGTGCCGGGATTGTGGGTCTAAGTCTGGCCTGTGCGCTACGCAACAGTGGTCTAGCGATCGCCCTCATTGAGGCAACTCCCTACAGGCGGGAAAACACCAAGGGTCAAGCCTACGCCCTCCACCAAGTGTCTCGTTACTTCTTTGAGGAAATAGGGGTGTGGGATAAGCTCATGCCCCATGTGCAGCCCTTTGAGGTGGTGCAACTCTCCGATGAACGGTTCCCCTTGATGGTTAACTTTTCCCCAGCGGATCTGGGCACGGAAGCCATTGGTTATGTGGGTGAGCACGCAGCGATCGCCGAGACCCTTCAGAGCGTTGTACAGTCTGCCAGCAATGTCACGTTCTACTGCCCGTGGCGGGTAGTGACCAACGAAGTGCAGGGCGATCGCGCTCAGTTGACCCTGATTTCTGGTGACCCTACCCAACCCAAGGTGGCTCACTTGGCAGCCCGTTTAGTGGTCGCCGCAGAGGGTGGCAAGTCTCCCCTACGGCAGCAGATGGGCATTGAACCCAAGGGATGGAAATATCCTCAGTCCTGTGTGGTTGCCACCCTCGAGGTTGCCCATCCCCAACCTGTGATTGCCTACGAGCGCTTTTGGCCAACAGGACCAATGGGAGTGCTACCCCTACCGCAGAATCGCTATCGAGTGGTTTGGACACTGCCCCACCCAGAGGCGGAAGCCGTTGCGGCCCTCGACGATCGCAGCTTTTTAGCAACACTTCAGCCCTATCTTGATCCCCAGATGGCGGAGATTACGGCTGTGAGCGATCGCTTTGTCTTTCCAGCCCAATTCATGCAAGTCAACTCCTACGCGGCGGATCGCTTTGTGGTCATTGGCGATGCAGCCCACCGCTGCCATCCCGTGGGGGGACAAGGACTCAATTTGGGACTGCGGGATGTGTGGAATCTGGCACAGCAGATTTTGGCTACCCCCCTTGAGGAAATTGGCGATCGCCGACACCTCATGCAATTTCACCGCCAACGCTGGTGGCAAAATGTCTTGACCCTTGCCTTTACCGACTTCCTTAACCGTCTGTTTTCCAATACATGGTGGCCTTTGGTGGCGGTGCGCCGCTGCGGGCTGTGGCTGTTGCGAACCGTTTCCCCCCTCAAGCGTCTGGTGCTACGGTTTATGGCAGGTCTCCTCCTCCCCCTGCCGACCGATTGTCAATTCCCCAGAGGGCGTTAAAACTTTCTACGCACCTATCTCCAGTGCCAGCACTCTTGTAGTATCAATTTGACAGAGAAACCAACTGCTTGGGAGAGAGGGATGGCTGCTACGGATGGTCTAGAGAAAATTCGCCGCCAGTTTGACTATGGTCCCTATCCCCGTGTGGCCATTGACAAAACTCCCAAGGATGACCCGAACGTTCTTTTTGTCCACGATTTAGTGACCCCCTTTTATGTGCGAGATCATCGGGTGCCACAGACCAAGGGTAAGCGGATTCTCGATGCCGGCTGTGGCACGGGCTATAAGTCCTTAGTCCTGGCGATCGCCAACCCCGGCGCGGAAATTGTGGGTATTGATCTATCCCCTGAATCTGTGAAGTTGGCGGCGGAGCGGCTCAAGTTCCATCACTTTGATAACGTTTACTTTGAGGTGCGCTCGATTTTGGATTTGCCCAGTTGGGGCGAGCAGTTTGACTACATCAATTGCGATGAAGTGTTATATTTGCTGCCTGACCCTGTTGAAGGCCTCAATGCCCTCAAAAGTGTCCTTAAGCCCGATGGCATTCTCCGCAGTAATCTCCACAGTGCGCTGCAGCGCTTCCCCTTCTTTCGTGCCCAAAATCTCTTTAAGCTGATGGGCTTGATGGACGAGAATCCCGAAGAAATGGAAATGGACATTGTCCGCGACATCATGAAAGAACTCAAGGATGGTGTGGATCTCAAAGCCCGAACCTGGAACCCCCACTACGAACAGCAAGAGAGCAATGAGACCCTCTTGGCAAATCATCTACTGGTGGCAGATAAAGGCAGCACCATTCCCCAGCTGTTTCAATACCTAGAAGCAGCGGGTCTAGAATTTATTTCCATGGTCAACTGGCGCCACTGGAATCTGGTGGATCTCTTCAAAGACCCAGAAAACCTGCCCACCTTTTTGGCCTTGAGCCTACCCGATGTGCCGCAGTCCGTGCAGTTGGAGATGTACGAGCTTCTGCATCCGGTGCATCGCCTCTTGGATTTTTGGTGTAGTCCGCAACCCCGCGCCACCGTAGCCGACTTGGGGGAATGGTCGGAGGCGCAGTGGGATCAAAGTACGGTTCATCTACATCCGCAACTGTGTACGGAGGCAATCAAGGAAAAATGGCTAGGGTACCTCAATGATCGGATGATTGTTGATCTGGGTACGTTTATGTCCTTTTCTAGTCCCACCCCTGTCTATGTGGATCCCCTCGGCCTGGCAACCCTATTGCCCCTGTTTGATCACCCCTTGGCTTTTCCGGACTTGTGCGATCGCTATCAATGCTTGGCACCCCTTGACCCCGTCACACTCGAACCCATTGAACCAAGGGTGGCACGGCAGCAACTGCAAGCCCTCTTGACCCGCTTGGAACTCAGTTTGTTTGTTCTTGTCAGCTTACCCTAGGCCAATCCAGCCCAGAACTTGGGCAAGCGCCAATCCCAAATAGTTGGCGATCGCGTATCCCAGCAATCCCAACGTAATCCCTACACCCAGCAGTTGGGGCCGATGCCGACCAGTGGCTTGGGCAACGGCAGTGGTAGGCCCGCCAACAGCCGCTTGGGAGGCAAGAGCCAACAGTTCTACATCCAACTTCAGGAGGACCCCAAGGCCAAAGGTGACGAGACCATGGGTAAAAACAATCACAGTGGTAAAGAGAATCATTTCCATTCCCACCGGAATTAGGGATGGCACATGGGTACCAGCACCAATCACCGTAAAAAAAGATTCAGGCCAAACATCCCCAAAGCCCCCATCCCCCGCAGATAGCGGATCCACTGAAATTGCGCCAATGCCAAGCTGAGGGTGGTGAGCCAGACAAGGGTGGGAATGAGCGGCCAAAACCGATGCAGTGCCCTTGACAGTGCCAAGACAGCCACGGCCAAGCTGAGGAGAATCCCTAAATCTAGGGGAGCGATCGCTGAGGCGGTGGGCAGGGAGGTTACGGTAACCGCTTCCCCCTCCTCCTGGGGGGGATAAAAGCGTGCCAACAGCGAAGGCAGACTCAGCGTGGTTGCCAGCCAAATGGCTGTGAGCAAGTTATCTGCCGTCGTGGCCGCACTAAAGAGCAAATCCGAAAGGTTAAGGGCACGCCCAACCCCCACAAAGTTAAGGCTGCCGCCAATATAGCTGGCTGCCAAACTTCCCGCCAAGCGGGGGGTATCCCCCAGAAACCGACTATGGAACAGGACACTGGCAAGGAGCGCACCCACCAAGGTTCCAAAACTGGCAAGGCCAAAGGCCAACAGGGCCGATCGCCCCAGGCGCCCCACATCCTGTAAATTCACCAGCAGCAGTAGCCAGACGATCGCCAACGAGGTAATGGTGTCGTAGATTGTGTCATAGACCGCAGATTGCTGGGGAAGAATACCAACATTGGCGCAGACGGCCGCCAAAATCAGAATGATCAGCGAAGACCCCAACCGTGCTGCCCAGCGAAAGCGATGCTCTAGCCATAGCCCTAGAGCCGTCAGCGTCAATAGGATGCCCCAAAGGATCAAGGATTCATCCATGGGGCGTCCATTCTGGTAGTCGCTGTCCCAACCGGGTGGGTTGCTCATAGACCCGCCGCAGGGTATTCACATCCCGCTGCGAAATCGGAGGCGGGTCTGCTACCTGGGCAAAATAGAGGGCATCAGTGGGTAGGGGGCTATGTCCCCAAATGCCAAGGGCATGACCCAGTTCATGGCGCAGCGCCCCAAGAACAAACTTAGCAGCTTGGGTAGGGCGCACCACGACACGGCAGCGATGGCGCAGCACCCCTTGGCTATCCACAAAGAGTTCATAGCTGGTTTCAGCAAAGCGGGCGCGGCGGTTATTTTGATCTGTGGGTCGCTGCGAGAGGAGGCGAATATTGGCAGGGCGGCTGGGATCAACAATTTCTAAGGGCAAATAGGTTGACCACTCCGCTACTGCCTGGGCCGCGGCTGCTTGCCACACATGGTTTGGATCCCGCCGGGGGGGTTCAATGGCAACGGTGACTGGGAACTGAGTCCACAGTAAATAGCCCACTTCCACCGGTTGGACTTCATCAAAATAATCTTCGCCTTTCCTAGGAATCTCAGCTAGGGACGGAGGCAACGGATAGTAAACCGCTGGTGGTAATTGGATATTCTGGCGCGTCAGGTTTGGGGTGCCCGCCAAGGACTCCCAATTCCCTGGGGTATCGCCCAACATCAGTCCTAGGGCAACCATGCACACCAAGAACCACCACCAACGCTTCATACTGGCGCCTCCTTGCTCCTCAACAGGTTTGCACAAAGGGCCAGCCCGGAAATCGCCAGAGAATCATGGGAATCGCCACAGTCCAGAAAAGGGCATTGAGCAAGGCAATTTGACCCGCCCGATTCATGGGTAAATGCAACCACCCCTGCAACACCCAGCGATCCAAGGGCAAGACCAAGAGCCACATGAAACAGACGATGGCCATTCCACCCCAAAAGATTGGCCAGCGGGTGTTGCGATTGAAGCTTTCAAAAAAGGTTTGACCCACCAGTTCCTCAAGAAGGGCAACAGGGGCAGAGCGGTATTGCCCACCCGTGGCTTCGGTGGCTGCAGCCAGTTGCGGCGCATGATCACCCACGACAATGGCATTGATTTTCACCCGTTGCTGACGGGCATTGGCAACCACACCCGCGTCCACAGGGGCTGCACCATCAGTAATGAGGAGCACTTCGCGGCAGCGATTGGGAATCCGTTGCAGTTGTTGGGTGGCGATGGCGATCGCCCCCGAAAGATTTTTGGCCGTCGGATCCACCTGCGCTAACAAATCACTGCGATTGAGGGCTTGATCTAGTTGGGTGAGTAGCAGATCACTATGGGTCTCAAACCGGGGCGTAAGAAACACCACATTGCGGCCAAAGCCGTGGATCATGACTTCATTGGGGGTGGTGAGATGCCGTTGGTTGCGTTGTATGTAGAGCTTGGCAGCGAGCACCTGTTGGGCCATGACGGTTTGTGGTTGATTAAATTGCAATGGACTATTGCCAAACGTACTGCCGCTGAGATCAAGGGAGAGAACAACGGCGACACTGGGGCGTCCCCAATTCAACAGCGAGAAGAGTAGCGCCAGGAGGACACAGCCTATTAAGAGAATGAGGGGAATCTGAAAAAGAGGGTAATACCACAGTTGCCGCCGACGGGTCATAGCTCACCTAGGGCAAGGTACCGCTAAAGACTGCAAGGGCAGGCCCGGTCATATACAGATGTTGGCTAGGCAAATCCCAGCGAATCTGGAGATTGCCCCCTGGCAGTTCAACCGTGGCTTGGGCTTGATCGCCCCCAGGACTCAGGCAACCAGTCAAAACAGCAGCGACTAGGGTGGCACAGGCTCCCGTTCCACAGGCAAGGGTCATACCGGCTCCCCGTTCCCAGACGCGCATCCGCAGGCGATCGCTCCCTAGGACTTGCACAAACTCAGTATTGGTGCGCTGGGGAAAAGCGGGGTGATGCTCAAACTGGGGACCAATCACAGCTAAATCCAGGGCAGCTACATCCTCCACAAAGGTGACGCAGTGGGGATTGCCCATACTCACGCATGTCACCAACCACTGGCGATCGCCCACCGTGAGGGGAACATCAATCACTTTTTGATCTGCGGCTGCCAAGGTGGTGGGAATCTGCTGCGCCAAAAGTTGGGGTTTGCCCATATCCACGGTGACCTGACCATCCGCTTGTACCTCCGGCACAATGAGACCGGCAAGGGTGTCAATGCGGTAGCGCACAATTTCACCGCCGGAGCGACCCTCAAGGGCAAAAATGAACTTGGCCAAACAGCGAATGCCATTGCCGCACATTTCCGCCACTGAGCCATCAGCGTTGTACATCCGCATGCGGTAATCACTTTCTCCAGTTCCCCGCAGTAAAAAACTGACCCCATCCGCACCCACGCCGAAGTGGCGATCGCACCAGTATTGGGCTTGTTCCGGACTTAAAAGCAGCTCTTCCTGATGGCGATTATCAATGAGGAGGAAATCGTTACCTAACCCTTGGTACTTCTGAAAAGATAGGCTCATAGAATTGAAAAAGTAAGAGAGGGGAAACCAATGACGGATGAATTTAACACGGCACTGCCTAGCATTCGCCAAGTACAGACCTTCATTAAAGATAGCACCGAGGTTGAAGTCAAGCTCAGCACCAGCGATCTTGTGGTTGGCAAAGTGCGCTGGCAGGATACGAATTGCCTCTGCGTTGTCGATCACTATGATCAACCCACAATTATTTGGAAGCAGGCCATTGTCTTTATTAAACCGAAGCTAGCCTAAGGGCCACAGTTGCAGTGCCACTGCCAAAGCCTCTTGATAGACCATCTGCCAAGGTTGCTGATGTTGACGAGCAAGGGCGGCACAGTCTTCGTATTCCGGCTGGACATTGATCCGCTGTCCTTGGTGCGCCGCTACTTTCACCCGCACTTTTCCAAAGGAGGTTGGGATTTCCTGTATTTGCCGCTCTAGAACATAGCGCTCCTGTACTTGACGCCGTAGCCCCAGGGTTGTGGTTTCACGGAAGAGCGTCTGCACACAGGCGGCCTCTGCACTGGGGGGACACAGTAACGTAACCAACACTCCCAAGCGCGATTTTTTCATCGTTATCGGCTGACAAAAGACCTCAATGGCACCGACGGCATAGAGTTGTTCACAGGCATAGCTAAGGGCTTGGGGGGGCATGTCATCCAGTTGGGTTTGCAGTTCCACAATCGTTTTTGCGGTGCCTGTTTCTGCTGAATTCGGCGGCGTTCCCAACCAGAGGCGCAATAGATTGGGTAGGGGCAGCTCTTGAGTGCCGGCGCCTAAGCCCACCCGTTTCAATGTCATTGCTGGCGGCGCACCAAATCCCTCACTGAGGGCACAAACAAGAGCAGCTCCCGTAGGCGTGACTAGTTCTTTTTCAATGCCATTGCTGTAGAGGGGCACTTGATAGGTTTGGCACAGTTGCAGAACAGCAGGCACAGGAACTGGCAGCTGACCATGGGCCGCTTTGACCATTCCGCCCCCAGTGGGTAGAGCCGAGCAGTAAATGTGACTCACATCGAGGTAATCCAACCCCAAGCAGGTGCCGACAATATCCACAAGGGCATCCACGGCCCCCACTTCATGGAAATGCACTTTTTCTGGCTCAATGCCATGCACGGCACCCTCAGCAATGGCCAAGGCTTCAAAAACCTTAAGGCTCCAGTCGCGGGCGCGATCGGGGAGATGGGCAGCCCGGATTTGGTCGGCAATCTCCGGCCAATGGCGATAGTGGTGGGAGGGGCGATCGCGCAGATGTACCTGTGCCTTTAGGCCCCGCTGTCCTTTGCGCTGTACCGTTTCCGTAGTCAACTCAAACTCATCGGCAATCCCTAACTTCGCTAATTGGCTTTGAAGATAGTCAAGGGGAACCCCCAGATCAAGGAGGGCACCCAAGCACATATCCCCAGCCACACCAGTAGGGCAGTCAAAATAGGCAACCGTCATGGCAGATTACAGGCGCAGCACTAAGGGATATGGTAACAAGGGACAATTGATAGACTGCTGATATACTGCCTATTCTTATCCCGCTTTTGCAGAGTCTGTTGCTGCCCCCTCTGACCAAATCAACGGTTGATACACCGGTTGATACACCATTGTGGGGGGCTGCCATTGGTAGCGCCGCAAGTTAATGCGATCGCCCCCCTCAAAAACAATCCCCTCTACCTCTAGGCGCCAGCGCTGCAATTCATCCGTGCCGCGGCGTTGGGGCGCATAGGAAATTTTGCCTTGAGCATTGACCACGCGGTGCCATGGAATGTCAGAATTGGGTGCCAGCCGATAGAGGGCATAGCCCACATAGCGCCCATGGCGAGGCCAGCCACACAGGGCGGCAATTTGGCCATAGGTAGCCACACGCCCTAGGGGAATTTGCTTCACTAGCCAATAAATTTTTTGTTGAAACGTTAGTGCCCCTATGTTCATCTTCATAAGACTTTATACTTTTTTATAGTTGTAGGTCAGATTCAACCCCTCTAAATCCGTATTTCTACGGAAGCAAGCCTCAAAACGACCCACCTAGATTAAACATTAAGGGTGGTAACGGAATTACTAAATTCAATTAAGAACAACTGCCCACAAAAAGATAGATCGGTCATGATTTAAGCAGCAGCAATGCTGGGGTAGGGGAGGGTGGAATTCGGTGCCTTATTTTGAATCATTACGTATTTCTCATCTAAGTTGCTTTTTGCTCAATGATTGCTTCTATGTCTTTTTGACTTGAGTTTTCCAGTGTCTTTGTGATATTCCTGACGCTATTTGATGGAGTCCCCTATGACCATGACCAGTTCCCCACCCCAAGCCGCCGCCGGCGATCGCTACGGTGTTGACCATCTCCTGCGCAAAAAATACCCGAAACGCCACCATCACTACGCTTTTTGGGACTTCTTTCACTTCGATAGCGATCGCGGTACCTACACGGATTGGAACAATGCCCGCAACCTCCTGGTGACCGAAGATTTTATCATTGGTCTCATTGAAGGTCTGGAAGAGGAAGTGGGACCTGCTTCCAGTGTCGTTATGTACAAAATTGGCGAAGAATGGGGCCGGCGCGATGCTCAGTTTTTTGCAGAGTGGTTTCCCAGGGAATATGGCTATGAGCAGGGGATCAAGCAAATGCGGCTTCCCTATGTCCTCGAAGCGTGGTGGTGGCCCTGCACGACCCAAGGCTGGGGGAACTGGGAAGTGGATCTCAGCGAGCAAAAACACGGCTTCATGTTCATCAATATCTTTGATTCGGCAGTGGCCCGCACCCTAGGAGATGTGGGACGGCCAGTTTGCCACCTCTATGCAGGACTATTTGCTGGTTTCTTTAGCGGCTTGGTTCAAAAAGAACTCGGTTGTATTGAAATCCAGTGCTACGCCATGGGTGAAACCTACTGCAAATTTGTCTTAGGCAAGCAGGATCGCATTGACGCGGTTGCCTTCTGGCAGAACGAAGGAGCCTCTGCCAAAGATATTGAAAAACGGCTCCGCAGTGGAGAATTGGTTTATGAGAAGCCTAAACGGTAGTTGGCAGCAGCAAGCCGTTGCTGAATTCTTTGAGGAGCTGAACTGGCTCGGCTTGATCCGCCAGCAGCCGGTGACAGAAACAGTGGTTCTCAACTGGCAATCACTGAAAGTGGCAGAATTTTGGCAGCGCGTCAATTGGCTAGGTCTTGAGGTCAAAGGGGCGATCGCCCCCACTAGCCCTGGGGAATGGCCCAGCTACCGCGTCAGGGACTTCTTTGGGCGCCTGAACTGGGAAGGGGTAGGCGTGATCTTGCCCATCGGCTTGCCGGCCCTAGCCGCGGAAATCACACCACCGGCTACCCTAGCCAGCTCTTGGGCTGCTTGGTCAGTCGAAACCTTCTTCCGCCAACTCAACTGGGAGGGCCATCGCGGTCAAACCATCTTCCTAGAGCCGAGTTTGTCCCTGTGGCGCCTATCAGTCAAAGACTTCTGTGCCAGTCTTCCTTGGGCAGGCCAACCCCTGATCGCCCAAGTGAGTAACGTGGCAGCCCCGCCCCCTGTCCCCGTAGAGCCCGAAGTCACCCTCTCAGACTTATCAGACCTGTTTTAGGAGACCCCTATGCACACCGAGTTAATGAATCTCTACTACAAAGCTGAAGAAAACTACCTCAGCAATGTGGACATCAAAGTCTTTCGCCACCACATCGAGTCGCTTCAGCAGCGGTTGAGCACCTATGAATTTCTGCGGGATCATGAAATTGAAATCTTCCAGCCGGTAGCTGACGCCCTGCAAAAGCAATATCCCACCGAACCCCCCCAAACCCTTGAGCAGGTCTTGCGTCAGGCGATCGCCCTCCTGCGCTATGCCGCCATGGCCATGCTCTTAAATAATCCGGAGTTTTTGCAGCATCGACTCCTAGAGTGGCTCACGGAAGTGGTCAAGGCCCACCAAACCCAAACCCTATGGAGCAGTTGCCATGAGCTTCTCAGTGACCGCCTCAAGGAAATGCTCACTGACGCTCAGCAGGACTTGATGTTGCCGCTATTGGATCAGGCGCAAGTGACCCTTGTGGGCTTGCCAGCCGTGGTCTCTGTCCACGCCTAGGTGACTGTTGAAATTGCGTGTCATGCCTACGAATGAGGATGTCCTATGATCTCCGTTGCTGATTTGGTCAAAGAGCCCGTCATCCCCGGCAATTACTACGCTGCCGATGCCTATGTGCAAGGGGATTTTGAAACCGGTCTCATTGAAAACCGCAAAGGTGCCCGTCTGATTGCCCTGCCGGATATTTTCCTCCAAGCCATCTATGCGGGCCTCGATCAAGAAGTAGGACAGGCCACTGGGGTGGTGCTATTCAACTGTGGTCGCTGGTGGGGCAAGAACTTTTACCGCCGTTTTGTGGCCGAGGTGAGCGAGTACTATGGCCGTCCCCTTGCGGAGATGGAAATGGTGGAGTTTCTCCAATGCCTCAAGGAATGCTGGAAGACCCACGGTTGGGGCAGGATTGATCTCGATGTGAGCTTCTACCAGCAGGGCTTTTTGGTGGTGACAACGTGGGATTCTCCCTTTGCGGCGGCGGCTCCCAAAAATACGGGTCAGCCCCAATGCGCTGCGGAAGCAGGGATTTTAGAATCCTTCTTTAGCCAATTGACCGGTCGCGATCTCCTCTGTGTGCAAACCGCCTGTGAAACCCTAGGGGCAACCAATAATTACTTTGTTTTGGGGTTGCGCGAGCGCGTTGAACCGGCCAAGGCTTGGCTGCAAGAGGGGCAGAATCATAACACGATTATGGAGCGACTCTGTCGCGCTCAGGCCGCTTGAGTATGATCCTAAAGTAACCCTCTATGCGTCATTAACCATTTTAATAAGGAGCAAAGAGCAGTGGCCAAAGTTGTCAAGCTTGAACCCATCTCGCGCGAAGCGACAATTAACACCAACGACAATTTGCTCTCTGCTATCCTGGACTCTGAACTCCATGTGCTCAAGGAGTGTGGTGGGCGCGGGTTGTGTGCCACTTGCCATGTCTATATCAACGAGGGGATGGAGAGTCTTTCCCCCATCAATAAGCGGGAGCAACGCACCCTTGAGGTGATTACGACGGCAAATGCAACTTCCCGCCTCGCCTGTCAGGCACGGGTTCTGGGGCCGGGGGTAGTGGTAGAGCTTCCCTCAGGGATGTATATCAATGCAGTAGAAGATATTGAGTCTTTGATTGGGCGGCGGGCTGAGCAGGATATTTTGCACCCCCTCGATGGCCGCGTCTTGGTGGAGGCAGGTAAGCTGATTACGCGCACGATGATTACCCAGTTGAAAGATACCCAAGTTAAGGTGAGTGAATACCTCGCCAATACGTCGGATGCCTAAGGCGCTACGTCACTTTTATCCTCAAGAGGGCACTATTATGGAAGACCGTCATCGCAATTCCCAAGCTGCTAGTAGGGGTCTAGGCCCCCTTGAATGGGGAGCAACGGGGTTAGCAGTTGTCTTATCTGTGGCTGCTGCTGCGACGCAACAGACAATTTTGAGCGCGATCGCCCCCTTGCCCCTTTCGTTGGCGGTGGGTTTAAACTTAGTGAGCCGTAAAAAACTGGCTGACCAGTTCCAAGTCTTTGGCCAACAACAGGAGGCCAAAATGGCTGAACTGGTGGCGTCCCAAGGGCAGCAGCAGTCAGAGTTGGGTCACCTCGCCCTTGCCCTTGCTCAGGTGCGCGATCGCCTTGAGGATGTGCAAAAACAGGTGATGCAACTCAACCAAGGGGCACAGCATCTCCATGACTACACGCGCATTCTCGACACGGAGCAAAAAGAAATTGAACAGGTTCTTGACTGCCTGCGGGAAATTGAGAAAAATACCCAAGTTATCCAAGTGAATCCCAGCCATGCCAAGGCCTACTACAACCGCGGTCTGACCCATCAGCGTCTAGGGGATGTCGAAGCAGCCATTCTCGATTACACAGAAGCGATTCGCCTCAACGATACCTATGCCAAGGCCTATCATAATCGCGGTGTGGCCCGCTCAACGGTGGGCGATCGCAAGGGAGCAGTAGAGGATCTGCGTACAGCAGCGAAGCTGTTCTTTGAACAGGGGGATATTAGCAGTTATCAGCGAGCACGGGATCTGGCCAAGCGCATCCATGAAGTGGGGAGTATTGAACAGGACAATAAAGAACTACCCTTAGAAATCCTCTTCTCCTAGGGGGCAGTTATTTTGCGCCTGAGCCTGCATTGACAGGCCCGCGATCGCGAATCATATTGAGAGCTGTTTTTTGACGAACGAGTTGAGGCTGGTGATTGGCCACAGCGCATGCTGCCTTAAGTTCGCGTTACCGGCTGGTGGATCTTGCAGGTCAGGGCCAGTACGGACAGGTCTACTTGGCAGTTCATCGCCAGTCGGGGGCACTGGTCGCAATTAAGGTACTCAATGAGCAGCAATTGTTGACCCGTGGCTTTTTACGGGAGTTGAATTTTCTCCTGACGCTGCAGCATCCCCATGTGGTTGGCTGTCAAGCAATTGACTATATTCGCCTGCACCATAGCCCCCAAGTGAGACGCAGTTTGGTGATGGACTATTGTGCTGGGGGGACATTGCGATCGCTCTTAGAACAAGAACAGGCCTTACCCCTGACGACCGCCTTGCGCCTCACACTGGATGTTCTCGCAGCCTTGGCCTATGCCCATCATCGCGGCATTCTCCACTGCGATCTCAAACCGGAAAATATCCTGCTGGAGGTAACTGCTACGGGTTGGCAGGCAAAAGTATCCGATTTTGGCGTGGCGCGGCTAATTGAGGATGTCAAGGGCAGCGGTCAAACCGGATCCCCTGCCTATATGGCACCGGAGCGTTTCTATGGTCAGACGCTACCCGCTTCAGATCTCTATGCAGTGGGGATCCTCATGTACGAAATGATTGTTGGCGATCGCCCCTTCCACGGTACCCCTGCTGAACTCATGGCTGCCCACCTCAGCCGCCCCTATACCCTTCCCGAGGGACTGCCCTTTCTGGTGCGGAGCACTATTGCTAAGGCATTAGATAAATTACCGCAGCGCCGCTATAAAAGTGCAGCGGAAATGACGATGGCTGTGCAACTCGCTCTCGAGATCATCGAAGCAGAGTGTCATGAGCAGCCTCTATTGTTTTCTAGGTCACCGGCGGCGGTTTGGCTGGGGGAACCCCAAGGTTTTTCTTTGCCGCGACCGCCCCGACCGGTTGCCAGCACGGCCACAAGTTTCTATGGGGTGGTGGGCGATCGCCTGTGGGCTTGGCAAAGCAGGGATTCTCAGCCTGAAGTGATCGGTCAATGGCCGCTGCCACCCCTACCGCTTCAACTCTATGGTGGCCAGTTGAGGGCTTGGCTGCGGCTCCAGGGGCTGCCCCCACAGCTTTACTGCATTGATGAGCAGCAGATTCCCCTAGGATGTCGTCTGCTGCCCACCCACAACAGGTTAGCCATTGATGCCAGTGGTTACTGGTGTGCAGAAACCGAGATTGATAGTGATGTTGGCACATTGAGGCTGCATGTCCAACAACTGAATGGTCAAGGAGAGCGCACACTTTGCTGTGGGTGGCAGGGACGGGTGTGGGTCGATACACTCCTGCTCAATCGTCGCTATGGCGCGGTGATTAGTCGCTCCCAACATCCTGAAACGGCCCATCCCATCACTCATTTTCAACTCTTTGACCGCCGAGGACACTGGCGACTCTACACCCAACTGCCTGCCCACTTGACGTTGTTCACCCCTGCCCATAACCAACCATGGCAAGTAGCGGCGTTTGAGGATCATCCGCAGCAACCTCTACTGATGCTCCTACATTTGCGGCCTTGGCGGATTCAACGCTTGGGGCTGCGGTTTCGTCCTCAATTTCTCTGTGCCACACCTTGGGGCTATGTGGTGGCGGGTCGCCATAGTTTGAGTTTAGTGACCCACAGCGGCGAAATTGTCGGTACGGCGGACAGTGAACCGCAGATTGATGGCCTTGGCTTTACGGGCGATCGCCACCTTTGGTTGATTCGCCGGCAAGGAAGTGAGTGTGTGATACAAACCTGGGACATTACCACGTGGGACATTGACCTCATCCTCTAGGCCAGCAACCTATGATAGAAAGAATAGCTGGGGGATATGACCCATGAAACAGCCGCAGATTCTCAAAATTACCCGCAAAGCTGCCAGTCTTAAACAAAAGCAAAAGCAGCAGTCATCTCCTGTAGCGCTTGATGTAACAGCAACAACGGTAGCCTCTGAATCCGTCGTTGAGGTAGCCGCCAGCGATCGCGACAGTGCCCAGGGGCGTCAACATTGGTGGAGTGAACGCTGGATAGGTGTGCTGGAGTCCTTTGGCTGGCGACGGCGCCTAGAGCGGGCACGCAATTATGTGCGGGAGGGTCGAGTCCTAACCTTAGAGTTCAAGGGCAACCAAGTTCATGCCCAAGTGCAGGGCACAGCTCCCGACCCCTATCACGTCAAACTGCATTTGGATGCCTTTAGTGAAGAGCAGTGGCAATATGCCATTGACGGCATGGCACAAAAAGCCTTCTATGCCGCGAAGCTCCTGGCGGGTGAACTGCCCCCCAGCATTGAAGAAGTCTTTACCCAAGCTGGACTGAGTTTATTTCCCTTTACGAAATTTGACATCCATAGCCGCTGTACTTGTCCTGACCCAGTCAATCCCTGCAAACATATTGGCGCGGTCTATTACTTGTTGGGACAGTACTTCAACGAAGATCCCTTTCTACTCTTTCAATTGCGGGGCAAAACCAAAGAGGAGATTCTCCAACGCCTGCGCCACTATCGGGCAACAGCGACCACCCCCTCGATGGTGCCTACCCCCCCACCCCTCTATGAGCCGCCGAAAACCGATGCTCGCTTTTGCCAATATCGCCAACCCCTACCTCCAGAGTTAGTGGTGCTGGTCCCCAGTGGCCAACCCCATGGGGTGCTTTCAGTCTTACCCCCCTTTCCCCACGAGGTTTCCAGTGAAGTAGCACAGTTAATGGCCACCCTAGAGCAGATGTACAGCAGTGCCAGTCTTGCCGCCTGTCGCTTGGCCATGAGTGAACCCCCTGGAGTAGCAAGTGACCAATGAGACCAAGCCAGTATGACGGTTACAGCGAAAGTCTTAAACATGGTCTCAAAGTAGAGGCCGTTTTCCTAGAATTGGCCCGCAAGCAGGGATTCCAAGTTCACCACACCAGCGAAGCTGCTGATATAGCTAGGTTGATCGCCCCCCTCCAGTTGGCCAACCTATGAAGGCCCTAAAAAATAAAAAATATCAGGGCAAATATCCTGCCCTCCTGGTCGAAACCCATCTTCCCCTTCCGAGCAATGGCGAGGGGCTCAACCCCCAGCAGATTTGCCCTTTTGCCAAATAAATTCAAGCGGTTACATCCCCTTAGCCCAGCGATCGCCCAACCTGTCAACAATATCCACCATTTCTGAATTGCTCCAACCCGCCAGTAAATGGCCAGCAATGGCACAGCCCCCCGCACCCACGCCTTCCTTGACAAATCCCTGTTCATAGGCCCGCAGGGCAGAGTGACGGGATGAGCTGAAGTCAAGTTGAGTGTAAATGAGTGGACACTGGACACGCTCAGCCAAGCGGTGAATCTGAGCCGTTTGGTCTTCAATCAGCCAACGAGTTGTGCCCACCACAATTTGTTCCGGATGCCAAGGAAGCTGACGCCACTGGGCGATCGCCCGCCCAAACGCATAGACTGCGATCATTTGCGATCCCCCCGCCAGCAAAACACCACAGGTTTGACTGGCCCGCAGGGCCATAGCAGCGACCACCACCTGCATTGGATCGCCAATGGCCGCTACACAGGTGAAGGGGTTTGCCTTAGGAGGGAGATGGGCCAGCCCCTTTTGAACGAGTGACCACTTTTGGGTATGGTTGCTTTGGCGATGGCTACTGCCGACACAATCGCGAGCGGGGATGCCCAGGCTTTCACAGAGGGCAAGGGCAGTGGTTGTGCCCGCCACGACGCATTCAGCAATGATTAGCCATGGATATTGGCTGCTGAGCTTGGCACCCCAAGACCATCCCTGTTCCCAGAGGTGCGCTACCATTTGCGCTGTCATCGCCTGACCCGTGGTTAGGCAGCGAGCTGGTGTGCCCCCCAAATCAATCATCTCGGGCAAACGCGGTAGGGGTAAACCCGCATCAAAGACGTAAAGGGGCAACGCCAAAGCCTCAATGAGGGCACGACTAATCAGGGCCGGGGAAGCACCCGCCGCCAGGGGCGGTAGGGCATAGTGGTAGTGGGGTTGAATGCCTCGCAGGAGGAACTCACCATCGGCCAAGGCGGTGATTTGGCGATCGCCGGCGGTTTGACCCGCTGCCGAGATCCCGGGAATTAATGCCGTCTCTGTAAATCCAAGAACACAGACTAGGGCAGGAAAGTCTTGGTGCTGGCGGTGGCGATCGCGCCAAGCACCCGCGATGGATTCTCCAGTTGCAACGCCAATCATCCTAAGCGAACCGACTGACAATTCCCGACCACTGCACCTGCTTGCGGTGTTCACGGCGATAGGAGAAAAAGAACTCAGCATCCCGAAACGTACAGTGGGGACACAGGGCAATTTGCTCCTCCTTTAGCCCCAATTGCAGCAATTGCAAGCGATTCACGCGGGCCACATCCACCCGCAGTCGCTGAGGATCAGCGTCAAGAAAAACAACCTCTGCATCTAGGGCAGCGAAACGCTGGTAGAGATCATCGCGCTCAGTGGTTTCTGTCACCCCCTCAAGAATAGTCTGCCCCAAGGCACGGGCAACATTCAGCCCCACTTGATAGACCTCACCGCGAATAGCAGGCCCCATGGCAATCCGTAAATTGGCAAGATGACTGCCCAATGCCTGCATCTGCTGGAGCGTGGCCCTAGAGATTTGGCTTGCTGTCCCCCGCCACCCCGCATGAATGGCTGCGACTCGGCCACTGGCGACATCGGCAATCAGCAAGGGTACGCAGTCGGCACTACAAACCCAGAGGGCTTGTTCAGGCTCTGTGGCCACAAGCGCATCAGCTTCCAAGCGCTGATCACAGGCTAAAATTTCTGCTGCCAAAGCAACGCGATGACCATGCACCTGTTGTGTTCGCAGCGGTGTTGCTATTGTTCCTAGGGCTGCGGTGAGGGTGCTGAGGTCTTGTCCTTGCCAATCGCGAGTAAAAAAGCCGTGGGGAAACTGCTGCAAGAGATCGCAGGTGAGAAAGCGCCCAAGGTCAGTGGTGTGCCAGTGCCACATTGTCAGATTGGTCAGATTGGATCAATGGTTTTCTAAGGTATGGATAACCAACGGGCGACTCACCATTCCAATGTATCCTTGTTTTTTAATCTGACTGATGCGGTTTATCGGGGAGAAAGTCCTCAATGGGATCTAAGCAGCGGGGGGCAAGTCAAAGAGAACTGTAGTCATATAGCGTTCTGCCCAAGCGCTGCCAAAGGCTTTTTCAAGCACACGGCGCGTTTTGTCGTTTTGCTGTTGCTGATGGCAGTACTGCTGCTGCCCGGCAATGACAGCCTCTGGCTGATCCGTAGGTACAGCCTGCTGGCTCAGTTGGCAGTGGAGGGTGAGGTACTCACCAATGCGATTTAGAAATTGCTGTTCCTCCGTTTCTCCCTGTGGCCGAATAAAAATGCAAAAAGGCGAGAAGATATGCCCCCAAGGGGGCAACTCACGCGGTTGACTAAAGGTGAGCTTCGGCAAAGCACTTAAGGCGGCGGTGTAGGCCGCGGGCAACTGACCCGTCACAGGGGAAAGATCCACAATCGCAGCACTTATTTGCCCGCGGCCACCGACGAGATCGCAGCCAAACATAGGTAGGTCGTAGCGCGGCTCTGGAAACATGACGCAGTGCAAAATGTCCAAACTCTCCCCTACCCGTGCCAATTCAAGGTGGAGCTTGCGAAAGGGAGGGGCTTGGTAGCAGTGGTTCTCAATCGTTAGCCGTTCCCCTTCCAGTTTACCCTCGACATAACCGAAATCTTCAGGCAGGGCGTAGGGTGCCAAGGGAAGGAAAGCCTGCCAAATCGCTTCAATGCGATCGGCGAGCCGCTGAATCAGAGGATGTTGGTGTTGACGCACAGACATAGCCTTGATTGTAACCCAAGTCTAGGCCGCTTGCGAGGGAGCGATCGCCCCCGCTAAACTAACCAAGAGTCTAACAGCCGAGAGATTATGCCAACTCCACTTACGACGGCCATTGACCCAAAGCAACTTCAACAGGCGATTCGCGCTAGCCAAGACTTTCTCTTTTCGCAACAATATGCCGAGGGCTACTGGTGGGCGGAATTGGAGTCCAATGTAACCATGACCGCCGAGGTAATCCTGCTCCACAAAATCTGGGGCACCGAACAGCGGTTACCCTTGGCCAAAGTGGAACAGTATTTACGCAACCAGCAGCGAGATCACGGCGGTTGGGAACTGTTTTATGGCGATGGTGGTGATCTCAGCACCAGTGTTGAGGCCTACATGGGACTGCGGCTCTTGGGCGTTCCCGAAACCGATCCGGCCTTGGTGAGGGCACGGCAATTTATCCTTGTCCGCGGTGGCATTAGCAAAACCCGCATCTTTACCAAACTGCACCTTGCCCTCATTGGCTGCTATGACTGGCGGGGGATTCCCTCCCTGCCTTCTTGGATCATGCTTTTGCCAGAAGGTAGCCCCTTCACCATTTATGAAATGTCCAGTTGGGCACGCAGCAGCACGGTGCCACTGTTGATTGTCATGGATCGCAAGCCGGTTTATGCGATGGACCCGCCCATTACCCTCGATGAACTCTATGCCGAAGGGCGGGCAAACGTGGTCTGGGAACTGCCCCGCCAAGGCGACTGGAGTGATGTTTTTATTGGCCTCGATCGCCTCTTCAAGCTCTTTGAAACCCTGAAGATTGATCCCCTCAGAGAACAGGGGCTCAAGGCTGCTGAGGAGTGGGTGCTGGAGCATCAAGAACCCAGTGGCGATTGGGGCGGCATTATTCCGGCAATGCTCAACTCCCTATTGGCGTTGCGTGCCCTTGACTATGCTGTTGATGACCCCATTGTGCAGCGGGGGATGGCAGCAGTGGATCGTTTTGCCATTGAAACAGAGACTGAATATCGCGTGCAGCCCTGTGTCTCTCCGGTTTGGGATACCGCCTTAGTGATGCGAGCCATGGTGGATTCAGGTGTTGCTCCCGATCATCCCGCCCTTGTCAAAGCTGGCGAATGGCTGCTCTCCAAGCAAATCCTTGACTATGGAGACTGGCACGTAAAAAACAAAAAGGGGCAGCCGGGGGGATGGGCCTTTGAATTTGAGAATCGCTTCTACCCCGATGTGGATGATACCGCAGTAGTGGTGATGGCCCTCCATGCCGTGACCCTGCCCGATGAAAACCTAAAACGGCGAGCCCTTGAGCGGGCAGTCGCTTGGATTGCCTCAATGCAGTGTCGGCCGGGGGGCTGGGCGGCCTTTGATGTGGACAACGACCAAGATTGGCTAAATACCATTCCCTACGGCGATCTCAAGGCAATGATTGACCCGAATACTGCTGATGTCACGGCACGGGTGCTGGAGATGGTGGGGCGGTGTCAGGTGGCCTTTGACAGTGGTGCCCTCGATCGCGCCCTTGCCTACTTGCGCAATGAGCAGGAACCGGAAGGCTGTTGGTTTGGCCGCTGGGGGGTGAATTACCTCTATGGCACGAGTGGGGTTTTGGCGGCCCTCTCCCTTGTGGCTCCTCCCTACGATCGCTGGCGTATTCGCCGTGCCGCTGAGTGGTTGGTGCAGTGTCAAAATGCCGATGGCGGCTGGGGTGAAACCTGCTGGAGCTACAATGACCCTTCCCTCAAGGGCCAAGGGGATAGCACCGCTTCCCAAACCGCTTGGGCCATTATTGGCCTTTTGGCCGCTGGCGATGCCACGGGGGACTACGCTGCAGAGGCTATTGAAAAGGGAATTGCCTATCTTCTTGAGACGCAGCGCCCAGACGGCACATGGCATGAGGATTACTTCACTGGCACCGGCTTTCCCTGCCACTTTTACTTGAAGTACCACTACTACCAGCAGCACTTTCCACTGACAGCCTTGGGCCGTTATGCCCGCTGGCGCAATCTTTTAGCCAGTTAGTTGAAACTAAAAGAAACGCAGTTGTTGCTGATAGGCCAAGGTATCGGTGCCACAGAGGGGTTGGGGGGTAACCACGCATTCATTGCTGAGGCCAGAGCGGATTAAATTTTCGGCAATTAACTGGCGATCGCGGGGAGCAGGGTGTGTACTCAAAATCGTCGGCGGCGCCCCTCCCTCCCGTTGCAACTTCCCGAGAAAGGTCACCATGGCCCGTGGATCGTAGTTGCTGCGGACCAATAGCCCCAACCCATAGCGATCAGCTTCTAGTTCCTGCTCACGACTGCGGGGACGCCGAAAAGCTAGTTCCATAGCTATTTGTAGCCCGCGATCGCGATCCAAGCCTGCTGCTGTCATTAAGCCCTGGGCGATCGCCATTTGTTGCAGTTGACGAATCACATGGCGCTGATCGATATGGCCAATTTCGTGGGCAATGACACTGGCTAGTTCCGCCTCATTTTCTGCCCGCAGCACTAGCCCTGTCGTGACATAGACAAAGCCCCCCATCGTCGCATAGGCATTTACTTGGGGGTCTTGAATGATGTGAAATTGATAGGGCAACCCTCGACGTTCGCCGACATTGACCAAGCGCGTACCAATGCTATTCACATAGTTTTGAGCAGCGGGATTCCGAACCAGGCGCATCCCTTGCCGTAGCATCTGCTCATGGATCTGTTGCCCCAAAGCCACCTCTTGGCGGGGCGAGATATTGGATAGTTGGATGACCTGAATTCCCTGCAGCAGCAACCGCTGCCAGAGATGTTGTGCCTGTACCGCAACGGGATGGCAGGCGATCGCCACCCCACAGACCAAACTGGCAAAGAGGAGAAACCAACGTTGTTTTTTCACGGCCCATGCTTCGCGTAAAGTCCACACCCACGCCTAGCGGCTACTTGCCCCCTTTCGACCCCTCGATTTTAGACATTGTTCCCAAGGCTTAATGTGGTTTAATCTCTGGCACCCGTAGCCCCTTACTGGCCAGCCACTCTGGGTTGAAGAGCCGCGATTGATAGCGGGAACCCCCATCGCACAGCACTGTGACAATTGTGTGGCCGGGGCCGAGTTCCTTGGCTAGACGTACCGCTGCCGCCACATTAATGCCCACGGAGCCCCCCATGAAAAGGCCATCGTAGTGCAGCAGTTGATAAATGATTTCCAGGCACTCTGGATCCTCAATTTGAATCGCATCATCGATGGGAGCGCCTGCTAAGTTTGCTGTAATGCGGCTATTGCCAATGCCTTCAGTGATTGAACTCCCTGTGCTACTGAGGGTACCCGTTTTTACATAGCTATAGATGGCACTGCCCATAGGATCGGCAATCACAGTGCGAATGGCGGGATTTTTTTCCTTGAGAAACAGGGCTACACCTGCATAGGTGCCCCCCGTGCCAGTGGCTGCTACCCACGCATCAATTCGGCCATCGGTCTGCTCCCAGATTTCAGGGCCAGTGGTTTCGTAGTGGGCTTGGCGATTGGCAAGGTTATCGAACTGGTTCGCCCAGATGGCATTCTCCATCTCAGCAGCAATACGGCCAGAGAGCTTCACATAGTTATTGGGGTCTTTGTAGGGCACGGCAGGAACAGGGCGCACCTCGGCACCTAGGGTACGCAACAGGTCAATTTTTCTTGGGATTGGGTATTAGGAATCACAATCAGGCACTTGTAGCCCTTGGCATTGCAGATGTGGGCTAGGCCAATGCCGGTATTGCCAGCTGTGCCCTCGACCACTGTACCGCCGGGTTTGAGAAGGCCTTTTCTTTCAGCATCTTCAATAATGTAGAGGGCAGCTCGATCCTTGACGGAGCCACCGGGGTTGAGGAACTCCGCTTTACCAAGAATTTCACAGCCCGTCAGGTCACTAAAGTAATTGAGGCGAATCAGCGGCGTCTGCCCGACGGTGCCGACAAAACCCTGTTTAATATTCATGCCGTCGTTGTTTTAAGTTGACTGAATACTTTTATGGTAAAAGGCTTTGCCGCCAGAATTCCCCTCAGGGAGAGCGATCGCCCAGTGTCCCTTTGGCATTCACCTTTGCTATGATTGGAGATCCCTGGAGAGGTGGCAGAGTGGTTGAATGCGCTTGACTCGAAATCAAGTTTAGGGTAACACCTAACGGGGGTTCGAATCCCCCCCTCTCCGTTGATAGCCCCGATCAGAAGTATGGAATCTACAAGAAACTTAACATCCCCAGTGACGAGTCGCTCTGACTGCCAATCAAAGCGCCAATGCCCTATCGGGCACCCACGACCCTTTTTTCTAGCCTCTTAACTTCTGCCCTTCAAGATCAAAGCCTTGTTTTACCTTCTCGGCAACATTCACATGGGTTAGGTTCTCTTCTTTGCTTGAAGTTCACCGCCAATACCTCTTTGCAACAGTGAATCAGGATTTTGGCCCACCTAGTACGAATTAAGATCGCACCTTGGCGCTCTTGCCCAGTTCTGGTTTTAGCCACAGCCATTCCTGTTGTGTTTTGCTCTCATCCCCAAACACCAACAAAAGGGATTTGCTGTCGTCCAGCAGTTGGCGATCGCGCTTCACCCGAATTGACCGCGCTGGAATTTCCGGCCTAATACATTGATAGACAATAAATAATAAAGATAGATAATAAAGCCCCATTTTTGGGAAATAGACACCACCTCGAAAGCGTGACCGTCAATCTCCAAGGGCGGTGTGGCGCGATCGACTGTATCCCAGCCCAGTTCTTCAATAAACAGAGACCCAAAATCAAACTTTTGGAGATACTTTTGGGCGCGTTGCCAATTCAGTGGCATCTTAGATTAACTCAAACAGGGTTCAAATCAGTGGGAAAGTCAGGATCAAACAGTTGCTCGGATTCTATAAATAACGCTCAATCAAGGCTATTGGCATTGAATAGCCATGTATCCTTCATTTGAAAGAATGCTTTTTTGAGATGAATGGCATTGACTGTCCTGTATGGTCTTCCCAAGATTAAAAGGGTTTCCACAGCTCTACTCCATCTCGCTGATCAATCCCCTGCAAGAGGACCTTGACCACTTCATCGCGAGCTGTGGGCAGCACTTTACCAGTAAAGTCAGGGTGAATCGGCAATTCTCGGTGCCCGCGATCGATGAGTACCAATAACCAAATGGCATTGGGGCGACCGTAATCATGGACGGCATTGAGGGCAGAGCGAATCGTGCGACCACTAAAGATAACGTCATCCACCAAAACCACAATCCGCCCGGAGAGATCCACTGGAATCAGGGTCCGACGGGGGGTACGCGGTCCAATGCGATCCAAGTCATCGCGATAAAACGTGATATCCAACTCACCAATGGGGAGGCTCACGCCTTCCAGTTGTTCAACGTGTTGTCCTAGGAGCTTGGCAAGGGGAACCCCACGGGTATGAATCCCTAGCAACACTAACTTGTCGAGGGCATCGCGAGCCTTTTCCACCACTTGGGAAGCTAAGCGCGTTACAGTGCGCCGTAAATCATCGGCACTTAAAATTTCAACGACTTCACCAGCCATGGCCGTCACAGTAGGGAATTCCAAGATTCTAGCGAAATTCCCGCAAAAAGAGACCCTACGCCAAGCGGGTAGGGCCAAAGACGCAGTTAGGAGGTATCTTGCTTCCCTACGATACTGCCGACATTTTGAGGTGGCCAAAGCTTTTACCAATTCTTTAGATTTAGCGCAATTAATTGTTACAATACACGAGAAACTGTTACTTGGGATACCAAATTTTACGGCTACTTTCTAGAATGGGCGGGGAAATGGGTTTGACCGTTGCCAGCCTGTGCAACTCTCCTGAAAAAGACTGCGGGTGGCTCGCTCCTATGCTGCTCCGTTACCCTAAAAACTAGGAAAGAATTCTTGAGAAATTGGGCAATGACCAGCACTCCCTTCCGTATTCATGCTCCCTTTGAACCCACGGGAGATCAACCCCAAGCAATTCAAAAACTGGTTGCCGGGGTACAGGCAGGACATCGCTTCCAAACGCTGCTAGGAGCAACGGGTACAGGCAAAACCCACACGATCGCCCGCGTTATCGAGGCCCTTGGTCGCCCCACCCTGGTTTTGGCGCACAACAAAACCCTGGCGGCGCAACTGTGCAATGAACTGCGCTCATTCTTTCCAAAAAATGCTGTTGAGTACTTTATCTCCTACTACGACTACTATCAACCGGAGGCCTACATTCCCGTTACCGATACCTACATCGAAAAAAGTGCCTCTATCAATGAGGAAATTGATATGTTGCGCCACTCCGCCACCCGCTCCCTCTTTGAACGGCGGGATGTGATTGTGGTGGCCTCCATTAGCTGCATCTACGGTTTGGGAATTCCCGCAGAGTACCTAAAGGCCGCGATTCCCCTCGAGGTGGGCAAGGAAACGGATCTGCGGCAACTGCTGCGGCAGCTCGCAACCATTCAATACACTCGCAACGATGTCGAACTGGGGCGGGGGCGCTTCCGCGTAAAAGGGGATGTGCTTGAGATTGGTCCTGCCTATGAGGATCGCATCATTCGCGTTGAGTTCTTTGGGGATGAAGTTGAAGCGATTCGCTATGTCGATCCGCTGACGGGGGAAACCTTGCAAAGTCTGCAACGCCTGAATATCTATCCCGCGAAGCACTTTGTCACCCCTGCTGAACGCCTGGAAGCAGCCTGCGTTGCCATTGAAGCGGAACTCCAAGCCCAGGTGGCCAACTTGGAAGCCCAAAATAAACTCCTTGAGGCACAGCGTCTGAGTCAACGTACCCGCTATGACTTGGAAATGCTGCGACAAGTGGGCTACTGCAATGGTGTGGAAAACTACTCACGCCATCTCGCAGGTCGGGCAGCGGGGGAACCGCCAGAGTGTTTAATTGATTATTTTCCTGAGGATTGGCTCTTGGTGGTGGATGAGTCCCATGTAACGGTGCCGCAGATTCGCGGTATGTACAATGGCGACCAAGCCCGCAAAAAAGTGCTGATTGATCACGGCTTTCGCTTGCCCAGTGCGGCGGATAATCGCCCCCTGAAGCCGGAGGAATTCTGGCAGAAGGTGCAGCAGTGCATTTTTGTTTCGGCCACGCCTGGGGATTGGGAATTGGCGGTGTCCACACAGGTAGTGGAGCAAATTATTCGTCCCACGGGGGTTGTAGATCCAGAAATTTTTGTCCGCCCCACCCAAGGGCAAGTGGATGATCTGTATGGGGAGATTCGCTTGCGGTGCGATCGCCAGGAGCGGGTGCTGGTGACCACCCTTACGAAGCGGATGGCGGAGGATCTAACTGAGTACTTCCAAGAGCGGGGGGTACGGGTGCGCTATCTGCACTCAGAAATCAATGCCATTGAGCGTATTGAGATTCTCGAAGCCCTGCGCCAAGGGGACTTTGATGTCCTGATTGGGGTAAACCTGCTGCGGGAGGGATTAGATTTGCCGGAGGTGTCCCTGGTGGCGATCCTTGACGCGGATAAAGAAGGCTTCCTGCGGGCGGAGCGATCGCTCATTCAAACCATTGGCCGCGCTGCGCGGCACGTACGCGGACAGGCGATTCTCTATGCAGACACCCTCACAGAGAGTATGCAAAAAGCCATCCAAGAAACTGAGCGCCGCCGCGCCATTCAACTGGCCTACAACCAAGCCCACGGCATTACCCCCCAGCCCATTGTCAAGAAAACCAGTAACGCCATCTTGGCCTTTTTGGATGTGTCTCGCCGCCTCAACGCCGAGTCAGTGTCCGTCTTATCTTCCCAAACCCTACAGGAACTGAGCCTAGAGGATATTCCCCAACTGATCCAAGACCTTGAGGCGAAAATGAAGGCGGCTGCCCAAGAATTGGCCTTTGAGGAGGCTGCCCGCTACCGCGATCAAATTAAGCGTTTGCGCGATCGCCTGGTGGGGCACCCCTAAAATTATGAACTTTTGTAATAGTTCGCAACAGTCCGTAAACGGGAGCGAAGGCAGGGAAACCCTAGCGTGGTAAGCTAAGTACGATTTTAGATCCGCACAACTTCGGCTGGCGTTCGGGTTGACGCTAGTTTTACCAGTTCTAGGAGTAAAAAACCTATGCGTGATGCCGTCACCACACTCATTAAAAACTATGACTCCACCGGTCGCTACCTCGATCGCGATGCTGTTGACAGGTTACGCTCCTACTTTAATTCCGGTGCGGCACGGGTGAAGGCGGCAGCAGTGATCAATGCCAATGCCGCCGCCATCGTTAAGGAAGCGGCTTCTGCCCTCTTTACAGAGCAGCCGGAACTGATTCAACCCGGCGGCAACGCCTACACCACACGCCGCTACGCCACCTGCCTACGGGATATGGACTACTACCTGCGCTATGCCAGCTATGCCATTGTGGCCGGGGATGTGGATGTCCTCAACGAGCGTGTCCTCGAAGGTTTGCGGGAAACCTACAACTCCCTTGGCGTGCCCATTGGACCAACGGTGCGCGGCATTCAAATCATGAAAGAGATTGTGCGCGATCGCGTGGCTGCTGCTGGCATTGAAGACACCAGTATTGTTGAACAGCCCTTTGACTACATGTGCCGCCAACTCAGTGAAGTGAATATCTGAATATCCGAGGTTGGCTAAGGTAGAAGACTCTGTAACAATAGAGGGCGGTGGCGCCGGCGATCGCCCCTCTCTATTTCCGATGCAGCAGTGATGAAGATCCGCATTGGCAATGGTTACGACATTCACCGGCTGATTCCGGAGCGTCCCTTGATTTTAGGCGGCATCAGGCTAGAGCACGCCTTCGGACTCTTGGGACACAGCGATGCCGATGTCCTCACCCATGCAATTATGGATGCCCTCTTGGGTGCCCTCAGCCTTGGGGATATTGGTCATTACTTTCCCCCCAGTGATCCGCAGTGGGCAGGGGCAGATAGTCAAGTGCTGCTGGCAAAAGTGGCCGCGCTCATTGCCGAGCGGGGCTGGCAGGTGGGCAATATCGATGCTGTTGTGGTGGCGGAGCGTCCGAAGTTGAAACCTTACCTCGATCAGATGCGCGATCGCCTAGCAACCACCCTAGGGATTGATCGCGACCAAATTAGTATCAAAGCCACCACCAATGAAAAATTAGGGCCTGTGGGACGTGAAGAGGGCATTGCTGCCTATGCGGTGGCGCTCCTGCAGTCAGAAATGTAGGATAACCCCTAGGTAACATACAGGCTGTAGTGAAAGTCCGTTTGCTCACACTGGCTTTGCTGGAGATTGGCATGGCGAAAATTCGCCCAGCGACAGATGGCATGACTGAGGTTGGCACGCACAAAAAGGGCGTGGGAAAAATACCCCCGCGTCAGCCCCGCATAGGCTAAGTTGGCCCCATAGAAGTTGCAGCGATAGGCCTGAACCCCCTCAAGGGAAGCCCGCACCAATTGCGCAAACCGCAGCGTTGCTTCATTGAGGCTAGCACCCATCAACAGGGCAAAGGAAAAGTCGCTAGCTGCCGCGCGGACATGGCTGAGATCCGCTTCGCACCAATGGCTGTGGCGACAATCCGCCTGCTCAAGGGTGGCCCAGGAGAAATCGGCATAGCTAAAACGGGCGTACTGCAAGTTAGCCAGTTGAAAATTTGCCCGCTGGGCAGTGGCGCGATCGCCCACAGTTTTTAAGAACAACGCCCCTCGGCAATCCGCATCATTGAAGTTAGCCGCCGTCAGATCCGCTCCATGCAAATTGGCAAAGCGCAAATCTCCCTGGGCAAGGTTCACCTCCCGCAGACAGGCACCGCTGAGATTACAGCCCCGCAGGTCATAGCCCCGCAAATCCATACCCGTAAGATTCATTTCGCTGAAATCTACAGTAAGCTGAGGATAAATTCGCCGCCATTCGTTCCACAGGTGTTTTCCCCCCCGCAGGCGATCGCTCACTACCGGATTTAAGTGCCCTTTGATCATCATTCTTGCCTTGAGATTCCTCACATTTCGTTATCGTGGCACGAAATTTGATAGAATTTCGTCTATGTAGCCCTATCGCTGACGAAAGGAGAATGGGTTTGAAACAAGCAACCCTACATCAGCTTAAGGTTTTTGAGGTCACTGCTCGCCACGGCAGTTTTACCCGAGCTGCCGAGGAACTCTTTCTGACGCAGCCCACCGTCTCGATTCAAATGAAGCAGTTGACCCGTGCCGTTGGTATGCCCCTCTTTGAGCAAGTGGGCAAACGGCTCTATCTCACGGAAGCTGGCAAGGAACTGCTGGCCACCTGCCAAGACATCTTTGAACGCCTTGAGCGCTTTGAAATGGCCGTTGCCAATCTCAAGGGTCTCAAGCAGGGACACCTGCGGCTGTGTGTGATTACCACGGCCAAATATGTGATTCCTCGGCTGCTGGGGCCCTTTTGCCAGCGCTATCCAGGGATTGATGTGGCGTTGACCGTCACCAACCACGAGCAGGTGGTGGAGCGTATCCGAGGTAATATGGACGATCTCTATATCCCCAGTTGCCCGCCAGACAATGTGGATGTGGAGTGCCACCGCTTTTTGGATAATCCCTTAGTGGTGGTTGCCCCCAGTCACCATCGCCTCAGTGGCCGCAGTAAAATCCCGATCCAAGAGCTGGCGGGAGAACCCTTTATTATGCGGGAGCAGGGATCGGGCACCCGCCAAGCTGTGGAGAAGCTCTTTGCGGAGCACGGTGTGCCAATTAATATCCGCCTTGAACTGGGGAGTAACGAGTCCATTAAGCAGGCGATCGCCGGTGGCTTGGGAATTTCTGTCCTGTCTCACCACTGCTTGGCCCTGGATCGCGAGTCCAGCCAGTTGACGATTCTCGATGTCGAACATTTCCCGATTCAGCGGCACTGGCATCTGGTCTATCCCGCTGGCAAACAACTGTCGGTGGTGGCCCAGGCCTTCTTTGACTATGTGTGTACCGAGGGACGGGAGATGATTGAATCGAGTCTCACCTATCCCGGTGGGGCGGCGCCGGCCAGGGAACTCAACCCCGTCTAGTATGGCAACCCTCGAATTTCTTGCCTTTCCCGATCCACCGATCGCGGCAGATCACACCCTCCTGTTGCTCCACGGTTGGGGGGCCAATGCCGCAGACTTGATTTCCCTTGGTCCGTTGCTGGCTCCCCGCGCTCAAATCTACGCAGCGGCAGCCCCCTTTCCCCATCCCTATGTGACTCAAGGGCGGATGTGGTATGACCTGAGTCAGCACAATGCCCTCAGTGGCTCATTACTGCTCGATGAGCGAGCCACGGATCTAGCCACCAGCGAAGCGGCACTGCGGGAGTGGATTGCCAGCTTGCCCATTGACCTCAATTGCACAATTTTAGGGGGATTCTCCCAAGGGGGAGCCCTGACATTGGCGGTGGGCTTAACCTTGCCCTTGGCGGGGTTATTAGTCTTTAGCGGCTATTTAGTCCGGCCCCCAGGGGTGACAGCCACCTCGCCGCCGGTGCTGATGATCCATGGCACAGCGGATCCTGTGGTGCCCTTTGCCAGTGCCCAAGCCAGTTGGCAGGCCCTGCAAACTGCGGGAGTGAAGGGAGCATTTCATGCCCTACCGATGGCCCATGAAATTAACGGGGAGGCGATCGCGATCGCTCGCCAGTTTATCGAGAAGACCCTGCCTAAAATGAACTCAGACTGAGTAACCCATAGGCAAGCAAAGCGCTACCGATCGGAACGGTCAGATTATCAATCCCTCGCCAAGCAATCAGTTCCAAGAGGGTTGCACCCACACCCACTAAAGGGGCAATCCAGAGGGACGCCAAAGCGGCAATGGGGATGAGGGAGAGGGCCGCGACCAAAGTACTCACCCAAAACATTGTCAGAGTTCCTTCCCAGCTTTTACTGGTTACCGGCAAGGGATGGCGTCCCCAGTTCATTCCCACAAGGGCAGCCAAGCCATCGCCCCAAGCCATCACTAAAATTCCCAGAACCGCCAGTTCCGGCAGCGTCTTCCAAAAGAGCGCCATTAATGTGCCAATACTCACCGCATAAAAAAAGGTGCCCCAGCTTTGTCGCCCCACGCCACTAATACTGGGAAAGATCGGCACGCGATACGACAGCAGTGTCACTATACCAGCGATTGCTGCGGCTACAATTCCCCAACTCGTGGGTACCCCGAGGGCGTAGGCAATCAGGATGACTTGACCTGCGCCAATGTGAACCACTTTCCGTGACCATTCCTTGGCGTTGGGAAACCAAGCGTGGATCAGTTCTGCAATTAACAGCACCAAGCCCAGCCAACCTGTGACCCAAATTCCTGCCCAGAACATTGTCATTGCTATCCTCAGTGAACGGTTGCTCCTTACTTTGTCTACTGGGTCTGCTGGGCAAAAAACTGGGTCACAATCTCAAGGATGCGATCGCTAGCATGACCATCGCCAAAGGGATTAATCGCCGTTGCCATACGGTTGTAGGCCACTGGATCCGTCAGCAGTTCAATTGCTGCTGCTGCAATCCTATCCGCAAAGGTACCCACTAGTTTAGCGGTGCCAGCGGTGACCGCTTCCGGCCGTTCAGTGGTTTCCCGCAACACCAGTACTGGTTTGCCGAGACTAGGGGCTTCCTCTTGTAGGCCACCGGAATCCGTGAGTAGGAGGGTTGATCCCTTCATCGCCGCCACCAGGGTGGGATAGTCCAAGGGCTCCGTAAGAAAAACACGGGGATGGTGTCCCAAATAGGCTTTGAGGGGTTCACGCACCGTGGGATTGCGATGCAGGGGCAAGAGTAAGGCAGTATCGGGAAGGGTGTTTAAGATCCTCAGGAAGCCATTGGCAATGTCTTCTAGGGGGGCACCCCAGTTTTCACGACGGTGAACGGTGGCAAGGAGGACACGGTATTGTTCCCAGTCAAGGCCGGGGACAGGGCACACCGGTTGGCGATCGGCCACCTGCAGCAGAGCATCAATGACAGTATTGCCCGTCAGGTGAATGGTACCCGTGACCCCGGCGGCCTGAAGATTCTTGACAGCTTGTGCCGTAGGGGCAAAATGCAACTGCGCCAATTGGGAAATGAGACGGCGGTTGGCTTCTTCTGGATAGGGATGATAGAGATCGTTAGTGCGTAAGCCCGCTTCCACATGACCGACAGGGATTTGCTGATAAAAGGCGGCAAGGGTAGCGGCAAAGGCCGTTGTCGTATCCCCCTGTACCAAAACAAGACGGGGCAGGAGTTCTTGGTAGAGTTGCTCAAGGCCTTGGAGGGCACGGCAGGTAATTTCAGTCAGGGTTTGCTTTGGCTGCATAATGGCTAAGTCCCGATCTGCCCGTAGGTCAAACAGTGCCATCACTTGATCCACCATCTCGCGATGCTGTCCAGTGAGAACAACGTACGGGGCAAACAGGGGCGATCGCTGCAAGACTTGAATAACCGGTGCCAATTTGATTGCCTCCGGACGCGTACCCAACGTAATGCAGATCGGGATTGGGGAAGCAATCATAGCCGTCTAAATACCAAAAATAGTAAAAACAGTACTTTTAGTGTACCGAGAAGGAAGTGTCCAAAAGTCAAAACAAAAAGTCAAAAAGTTCTAGTTGCCACTGCTCATGGACAGTTGTCTGTCAGCCTTTTGCTAGGGTGTGGAGTCTCGCGTCGCCCCGCCATGACTTCTCCCATAGGGAGTCTGGTGGGGGTGTGCCATCTTTGTGAGAAGGACTGTATGTTAATAATAGAAGGAAATGCACCGCCATTGCGCTCGCTGAGGTGGCCATGATTGAAATGACTGTTGCTGGGATTGCCCTCGATGCCACTAACCGCCGCACACCAATTGTGTTGCTCAAAGACGGTGCTGGACGGCGAGCACTCCCCATCTGGATTGGTGATAGTGAGGCGCGGGCAATTTTAATGGCCTTGGAAAATCAACGGGCACCGCGACCGATGACCCATGATCTGATGGCAAATATCCTCAACGAATGGAAGATGACCCTAGAGCGGGTGGTCATCCACTCCCTCGAAGACAACACCTACTATGCGGTGCTGACGCTGCGCCAAGGAGAAACGCGTAAAGACATTGATGCTCGTCCTAGCGATGCGATCGCGCTGGCCCTGCGCTGTGATTGCCCGATTTGGGTGATGGAAGCAGTGGTTGCCGATGCCTCGATTCCCGTCGATCGCGATGCAGACGAGGAAGAACGCCAAGCCTTTCGCCGCTTTTTAGATTCAATTCGCCCTGAAGATTTTATTCAGCAGGGGCGGGGAATGGAGGAGGATTCCTCCGCAGGCTAGGATGCGTTACCGCCGTTTTGGTCGCACGGGGTTAGACCTCTCGGTGTTTTCCCTGGGAACGATGCGTGCCTTGGGCAGCCCAGAGGTGATGCAGGCGGTCATTGAGGAGGCGATCGCCCACGGCATTAACCATATTGAAACCGCCGCCGCCTACGGTGCCAGTGAAGCCTACATTGGCCGTGCCCTTAAGGCATTGGGGCAGCCCGCTGTCTTTATCACCACCAAACTATTGCCCCAAGGGGATGCAGATCATGTCCAGCGACAAATTGAGCAATCCCTTGAGCGTCTCCAACTCTCACGCTTAGACGGTGTCGCCCTCCATGGAGTGAATACCCCTGAGCATCTGGCGTGGCTGAGCAGTGAAGGGATGGCCATGCTGCGGCAATTGCAAGCAAAGGGGGTAATTGGCGCTTTGGGTTTTTCCAGTCATGGATCGTTGTCTGTGATTTTGCCGGCGATCGCCAGCAATCAATTTGACTTTGTGAATCTGCATTACACCTACTTTCAGCAACGCAATGCCCCAGCGATCGCTGCTGCTGCTGAGCGGAATCTAGGCATTTTCATCATTTCCCCAGCCGACAAAGGGGGAAAGCTCTACCAGCCTTCCCAACGGCTCCAAGATCTCTGTGCTCCTTTTCACCCGCTCCATTGGAGCTATCGCTGGTTGCTGAGCCAGCCTGCCATCACCACCTTGAGCATTGGGCCTGCCACCGTTGCCGAGTTGGCCTTTCCCTTGGCGGTGGCCGATCAGGTCGATCCCCTGAGTCCCGCAGAGCAAGCCGTGGGCGATCGCCTACAAGCGGCGATGCAGGCAGCCCTAGGCAGCGATCTCTGTCACCAATGCTATGCCTGTCTGCCCTGCCCAGAGGAAATCCACATCCCTGAAGTATTGCGGCTTCGCAACTTGGCCGTTGCCTACGACATGACGGAATTTGGCAAATATCGCTATGGGATGTTTGGCCGGGCCGGCCATTGGTTTGCGGGACAGCCCGCCAATCGCTGTACTGAATGTGGCGATTGTTTGCCTCGCTGTCCCAGTCGCTTGGAGATTCCGCGGCTATTGCGGGAAACCCATGAGCAGTTGCAGGGCACCTCGCGATCGCGCCTTTGGCAGACGATCTAGGCCGCCGCCTTTTCCATCACTGCTAATAATTCTCGCCATAGCTGTTGGGTCACAGGTCCCGGGCAAGCCGGAAACACCATCTCATTCACTTGGCGAATCGGCATTAGAAGGCGCACCGAGGAACTGAGAAAGCCCTCACTGGCTCCTGCTAGGTCCTGTGGAGTAAGAACCACTTCCCGATGGGGAATACCCAAGTCTGCAACGATCTGCAACAGCGTCGCTCGCGTAATTCCATGGAGTATGCCAACGGCGGTGGGGGGTGTCTCGACGACACCATCACGGACAATCCAGAGGTTACTGGTCGTGGCCTCGGTAATCTGTCCTTGGGCATTGAGAAGCAGGGCGTCCTCAAAACCCGCCTGCTGTGCCTCCAATAGGGCCAAGATATTGTTGAGGTAATTGCCCGTTTTGGCTGCCGGATCAAGGGCAGCAGTACTTGTGCGTTGCCGCTTAGCGATGGCAAGGCGAATTCCCTGTTCGCTCAACGTTGGTTCGGGCGCGATCGCCATCAACACAATCAATAACCGCGGTTGGGTGGTCGGTTCTGGCAATAGGCCAATGCGGCGATCGCCACCACGGGTCACCACAATCCGAATGTAGTATTCTCCTGTTGGGGCAGCCGCTAACGTGCGTTGAACTTCTTGGGTAATGTACTCATCAGACCAGGGCACAGTCATGTAGAGATAGGCGGCTGAGGCGCGCAATCGTGCTAGGTGCTCTGGCAGGGCAAAGGGAACCCCGCCGTAGGTCCGCACAACCTCGTAAACACTGTCACCATAAAGAAATCCGCGATCAAAAACAGAAATCGAAGCCTCCGGCGTAATTACCCCGTCCAGATTGCAGAGTAACACTTGCCCTCTCCCCTAGGGTTGGCGTTCCACTTCGGCTTTCATGCGCTCAAGGGTTTGATGCATTTGATCAAACATACTTTGGGGCGACATCCCAAACTGGCTCAGTTGAGTTTCCAGTTGTTTGATGGTCATCTGCGCCATAAAGTCATCGGACAACTCAAACCGCTTCATAAAAATACGGTAGCGGTCCATGAGTTCTTCCATTTTCTCGATATAAATTTTTTACCTTCACGGTCAAATTTGCCGTACTCGGAGCCAAGCTGCATCAACTGCTGGTAGTCCTGAAACAGACGTTGTGCTTCCTGTTGAACAATTTCTGAATCAAAGAATCCCATACGACCCTGCCTGATACAGCAACAACCACAATGGCAACGCTTGACCCTTTGGTTTGTTATCTAGTTGCATTCTATCAAAGGCACTTTAGGCGGGCGTGAGAGGGAAAACCGATCCTTTGCTCAAAGCTTGTGCCCAGGCGATCGCCGCCAAAAAACTCTGTGGGTCTGCTACCCCTGTACCCGCGATGTCAAAGGCCGTACCGTGATCTGGGGACGTGCGAATAAAAGGCAAGCCAATTGTCGTATTTACTGCCTCCCGAAAGGCGAGCATCTTCACCGGAATCAATCCCTGATCATGGTAAAGAGCAAGGTAGGCATCGTAGGCGGGGGCTGGGGCAGGACGTCCCCACCACGCATCGGCAGCCCCAATCCAGAGGGTATCGGGGGGCACAGGACCAATCAGTTCAACTTCGGGATACTGCTGCTGGGCTGCTGCAAGCCATGGAATCAGCCAAGTCACTTCCTCTTGGCCTAGGTGTCCCTGCTCACCGCTGTGGGGATTCAATCCAGCAATGGCAATGCGAGGCCGCTCTAGATGTCGCCGCTCCCTCAGAAACTGGATAAGAAGCGCGAGCTTTTCATTGAGGCGTTCGGGGGTCAGTGCCCTAGGCACCGCTTGCAATGGGATGTGGGTAGTCGCGAGTAAAGTAGTCAGCACCCAGTGAGTCACAGGCGATCGCCCCAGGAACAACATGCCCACATGGGCAGTTCCTGTAAAGTGAGCCAGCACTTCAGTTTGACCGGGAAAGGTATAACCGACCGCTTGCCAGCTGGCCTTAGAAATCGGTGCCGTCACAATTCCTGCCACCTCGCCGGCGATCGCCCGCTGAAGGGCAGTTTTGAGATAGGCAAAGCTAGCAGCCCCACTGGCAACACTGGGACGCCCCGGCACAATCACCTCGTCGAGGGGATGCTCCCATATCTGAAGCTGAGCAGGATCAATGGCCACCTGTCCCTGTTGACATAGGCGAGCATAGGTTTCCTCTAATACTTGGCCTGTACCCGCAATAAAAAACTGCCCTAACATTTCTGAGGGCAGGTGAGCTAGGGCTTTCAGGAGAATTTCTGGGCCAATACCCGCTGGATCCCCAAGGGTGAGGGCAAGGGACATCCTAGGCTTCTTGAAGAATCGGTGCAGCCGAATCGTCTTCGGTGGCTTCGGGAATGTCTTCCATCCCTTCCTCAGGGGTCTCTCCTGCGGCCTGCTGCTGTTGTTGCAGGAGCTGCTGCCGATAGCGCTCTGCCATCTCTTCAGCTTTTTCATAGACCAACTGGGGATTTTTCACCATATCACCGGGTTCTGGCTCCAGTTGCTTCGTGGAAAGGGAAATCCGACCCCGCTCAGCATCAAGGTCAATAATCATCACCTTGACCTGATCATTGACATTGAAAACACTGTGGGGGGTATCAATGTGATCGTGGGAAATCTCAGAAATGTGCAGCAGACCACTGACACCACCAATGTCAATGAAGGCACCGTAGGGCTTAATCCCACGCACCGTTCCAACCACCACTTCGCCCACCTCCAGTTTGTTCATCTTGCGCTCGACAAGGGCACGGCGGTGGCTGAGTACGAGGCGGTTGCGCTCTTCATCGACCTCCAAAAACTTCAGGGGGAGTTCTTCACCCACCAACTCCTCTTTGTTGACACGAGTGCTGATGTGGGAACCGGGAATAAAGCCCCGCAGCCCTTCAATGCGGACAAGGGCACCCCCACGATTGGTGGCAAAGACCTGGGAGCGAACAGTGGCATCTTCGGCTTGGAGTTGGCGAACGCGCTCCCAAGCCCGCATGTACTCAATGCGGCGAATTGAGAGGGTAAGCTGCCCCTCTTCGTTTTCATCCGCCAGGATAAAAAACTCGCGGGTTTCGTTGGGTTGCAGTACCTCTTCCGGACTCTCAATCCGGTTGATAGACATTTCTTGAATGGGGATATAGGCGGCGGTTTTCGCACCGATGTCAATCAGGGCACCCTTTGGTTCGATGCTAAAGACGGTGCCAGCAACAATGTCGCCGGGATTGAAGTGGTAATCGTACCGGTCCAGTAAGGCTGCAAAATCAGCATGCGTAAAGCCCACGTCTAACGTTTTTTCTGATTGACCATGCGAGTGTTTTCCTAGCTCCTTTAACGAAAGTGGCGGTGTATAGTGAGTTGTCAAGCGGGCAGAAGTGGGTGCCATACGCAATCATACCAGCGATCGCTCGAACACTTTCTGACTGGATCTACAATGTTAGCCTAGAGTTTGCCCGTTGGCTAGCGGAATCGATAAAATTTTGGTCATTGATGAAGATAAATGTTAATTTTTGTGTATTACTGAGGAGTGGGCATGGCGCGACTAAACCGCCGACAGGTCAAGCAATTTTGGCAGGAGTTCCGCGAATTTGCCTTGAAGGGGAATGTTATTGATCTGGCGATCGCTGTCGTGGTGGGCGGTGCCTTTAGCCGCATAGTCACTTCCGTTGTGGAAGACTTGATCATGCCCTTGGTCAATCCTCTGATTCCTGGGGGTGACTGGCGCGAACTCACGCTCGGGTCAGGGCTTAGAATTGGCAAGTTTTTGGGCAGCTTACTTGACTTTGGGGTGATTGCCCTGAGCCTGTTTATTCTCCTGAAGCTGATTTTGCCCTTGCTACCCAAGAAAACCCCTGCACCCGAACAACGGGAGTGTCCCTACTGCTTAGAGTCTGTGCCCCTCAAGGCTAGTCGCTGTCGTGCTTGCACGTCTGAACTGCCACCGCTTTAGGAGTCCTGGCAATGCAACGGTGGCAACGCTGGTTCTCTGGTCTATTGGTGGGGCTATGGTTGAGCATCCTAACCAGTTGCGGAACAGCACCGCCTCCCCAAGGCACCCAGATTGAGTTCTGGACAATGCAACTGCAACCAAAATTTACTGATTACTTCAATCGCCTGATTGCGGAATTTGAAGCCCAACATCCCGCTGTCCACGTGCGCTGGGTGGATATTCCTTGGACGGCAATGCAGACCAAAATTCTCATGGCGGTGTTGGCAGGCACTGCTCCCGATGTAGTGAACCTCAATCCCGACTTTGCAGCGTTGTTGGCAGGACGCAATGCTTGGCTAAATCTCAATGACTATGTAGCCCCCGCCGTCCGTGAGCGTTATCTACCGAATATCTGGCAGGCTACGACGTTAGAGGGCAAGAGCTTTGCTGTGCCGTGGTACCTCACCTCACGGGTAACGATTTATAACAAGGCGATTCTTGCCGCCGCTGGGGTCGATCGCCCCCCCCAAACCTTTGCAGAACTGGCCAGGGTGGCTAAAGCTGTGAAGGAAAAAACAGGTAAATATGCCTTCTTTATCACGATGGTGCCCGAGGACTCTGCCGAACTGATGCAGGCCATGGTGCAGATGGGGGTGAAGTTAGTAGATGATCAAGGCCGTGCTGCCTTTAATTCCCCCGCGGGCAAAGCTGTTTTCCAGTATTGGCTGGATCTCTATCGTCAGGGACTCTTGCCGCCGCAGGTGCTCACTGAAGGCCATCGCCAAGGCATTGAACTGTATCAATCGGGACAAACAGCTCTATTGATGACCAGTCCGGAATTTTTGAACGCGATCGCCACCAATGCCCCCGGTATTGCAGCTGTTTCAGCCCCCGCTCCCCAGTTGACGGGCGAGACTGGCAAAAAAAATGTTGCTGTGATGAATTTACTGGTGCCCCGCCAGAGTCGCCATCCTGAACTGGCTGTAGAATTTGCCCTCTTTGTCACCAATGATGAAAACCAACTTGCCTTTGCTAAGGAAGCAAATGTCCTGCCTTCTACACAAGCAGCCTTAGCGGATCCCTACTTTCGTACCATTGGCGAAAAGGCCACTCCTGTAGACATTGCCCGATCCGTCAGCGCTGCTCAAATGAGCCAAGCAGAGGTTCTCATTCCCCCGCTGCGGGATATTAAAGAACTACAACGACTCCTCTACGAGAATTTGCAGGCAGTTCTCTTAGGACAAAAGACAATTGATCAGGCACTCGAGGATGCAGAAACCGCATGGAATAGCCGTTGAGGATAAATGTTCCCACGTATCAAATCTCTACCTGTATGCCAAGCTCCACCACCTGTTCAGATGGCAGGCGGAAGTAGGTCATGGCATCCTCAGCATTGCGGTATAGCCAAGCAAATACAACCTTTTGCCAGTGGGTCATGCCGGGGGAATGGGTTGGGATGATGGTCCGACGGCCTAAGAAAAAACTCATGGGCTGGCCCTTGAGGGGGAGATTGAGGGCATGTTGGCAAGTTTCAAGGGCAAGTAGCAGATCCGGGCGATCGCGAAACCCCGAGGTAAGGATGATTTCATAAATACCAACATCGGTGACCCTATAGGCCAATTGTTCTGCCAAGGGCACATGGGGTATATTCGCAGTTGCTAAATGAATAAAGATCGTCTGCTGATGCAACACATGGTTGTGCTGAAGGTTTTGAATAAAGCTGAGTGGAATCGTGCGGGGAACGGGTGAGAAGAAAACAGCAATCCCCGGCACACGTGCAACCCCTTGACTGAGCAGCTCCTTGAGGGAAAAGCGAGCATTCGCTTGCAGGAGTTGCTGACGCAGCAGAACCTGCCCTTGTCGCCACGTTCCTAAGAGCATATAGACAACCCCGCCGAAAGCGAGGGGATACCAGCCACCGTGGGGAATTTTGAGAGCGTTGCCGATGAGGAAAGCAATTTCAATCACTAAAATACTGACCCAAACAAGGCCAATTTGCACAATAGACCACCGCCATAGGTGCCGCGCCACCAGAATCAAGCAGAGGGTTGTAACCACCATGGTTAAGTTAACCGCCAAACCATAGGCACCTGCAAGTTCCGATGACTTTCTAAAGGTCATGACCAACAGCAGAACCGTAACCAGTAGCAACCAGTTGATTACAGGAATATAAATCTGACCACGGTGATGATCATCCGTAGCATCAATGCGCAGGCGAGGCAGATAGCCTAACTTGATGGCCGCCGCCGTCATTGAAAAAGCGCCTGAAATCACTGCTTGAGACGCAATGACGGTGGCCAATGTACTGAGGATGACTAGGGGCAATACGCTCCACTCAGGTACAAGTTGGAAAAAGAGATTATGGGTCGCTGTTGGATGCTTGAGAATAAAAGCACCCTGCCCCAGATAATTCAAGGCAAGGGCGGGAAAGACCAGACCATACCACGCCAAGCGAATGGGCTGGATGCCAAAGTGTCCCATATCGGCATACATGGCCTCGGCACCTGTCAGTGCCAAAATCACCACTCCCAAGAGGAAAAACACTTGGGCAGGATGGCCGTAAAACAGTTGTACTCCCCACCAAGGATTGAGGGCATTCAGAATCGTGGGCTGCTCGAAGATGTGGATTGCCCCAAGGATGCCTAGGGTCGTAAACCAGAGGAACATGATAGGGCCAAAGACCTGCCCCACTTGGGTGGTACCCCGATGTTGAAACCAAAACAACCCCACTAAAATCACCACCGTTAGCGGAACTGTCCAAGCCCCAAGCTGAGGACTGAGTACCTCTAACCCTTCAACCGCAGAGAGGACACTAATTGCAGGGGTAATCGTGCTATCTCCATAAAACATGGCCGCGCCCACCAGACCGAAAACGATTACCCAGCGCCGCCATTGGGAACTGAGGCGAATTCGCGAGAGGACAAGGGCCATCAGGGGAAAAATGCCACCTTCACCACCGTTGTCAGCACGCAGGGCAAAGGTTGCGTATTTCAGGGTTGGAATGAGGACAAGTGCCCAGAGGATCAAGGAGAGAATGCCGTAGATATTGGCAGGGGTAACTGCTAGGAGGTGGAGGGGATTAAAGGTTTCTTCAAAGGCATAGAGGGGACTTGTCCCTAGATCGCCATAGACGACGCCGAGGGCACCCAGAATAAGAAGCCTTGAGGGTTGGTGGTCAGCATTCGTTTTAGTCATGGCTGGATGGGGTGAGTTAGTGACTTAAGCTATCGAAGCGGATATTCGCTTGAGCCATGCGTTTAAGGGCTTCACCTAGGCGATCGCGATCGGCAATGAGACTGATCCGCACGTATCCTTCACCGCCTTCGCCAAAGGCATTGCCGGGGGTCACAACAATACCCGTTTCCTGAAGCAGCTTGAGGGCAAAATCTGTTGAACTCATGCCCAGGGGGACGGGCACCCAGAGATACATGGTTGCTTGGGTTGGGGTGAGTTGCCAGCCCAGTTCATTCAAGCCTTGAATCAGAAAATCCCGCCGCTGGCGATAGCGATCGCACACAGAGGCAATGTAGCTATCGGGCAGGCTCAGGGCCACCTCTGCAGCTTTCTGTAAAACTGAAAAAACCCCATAGTCCAAGTTGGTTTTCAGGGTACGCAAGCCCTGAATAATGTGGCGGTTGCCCACGACAAACCCAACCCGCCAGCCCGCCATGTTATAGGTTTTTGAGAGGGTATGGAACTCAACACCGATTTCCTTGGCACCGGGGATTTCAAGTAAGCTGGTGGGTTGATAGCCATCAAAGGCCAGTTCGGCGTAGCAAAGGTCATGTACTAAAAGGATTTGGTATTCGCGGGCAAAGGCAACCACTGCTTCAAAAAAAGAGCGGGGGGCGATCGCCGCCGTGGGGTTGCTGGGATAGTTGAAGTACAAAACCTTGGCTTGGCGGGCAATGTCACTGGGAATCTCACTCAGATCAATGAGCCAACCCTTTTCCCGTTTGAGAATGAGGGGATAAATGTTGGCACCGGCGATCGCCGGCCCCCGAAAATGGGCAGGATAGGCCGGGCTAGGAACGAGGACGACATCCCCTGGATTCACGTAGGCAAGGGCCAGGTGTGTCAGTCCCTCTTTTGATCCCAAAAGGGGTAAGGCCTCACCCTCGGGATCAAGGGAAACATTGTAGCGGCGCTGATACCAGCGAGTAATGGCCTGACGGAAAACCGCTGTGCCTTCAAAGGGGGGATAACCGTGGTAGCTGGGTTCCTCAAAGGCAGCAATAGCCGCTTCAATCACTGGCCGCGGTGCTGAGCCATCCGGATTACCCATGCCCAAGTCAATGAGGTCGAGTCCCTGCTGCCGAGCCTTCAACTTTAGTTCATCAAGCCGAGCAAAAACATAGGGCGGCAATGCCCCAAGGCGATCGGCCGGCTGAATCCACTCTAATCCCATCTAGCGGGCACTCCCATCCAAGACTTTGGCGCTGTAGCCGACCACGGTGGACACCATTGCTTCTAGCACTAGATCAGGCGTCACGGGAAACGGCAGATAGTGAATATCGGAATGGGGCGCACAGGCAACCGTAGCGGCGTGCTGGAGTTGCGCCAAGCTGGCCTCTCGGAAGCCCAAATCCTCTAAACTCAGGGGCAGACCCACCTGTTCATAAAACTGGCAAAGTTGATGGCGAGCACTTGTGGCCAGTTGACTGCCTTGGACAATCTCTTCCAAGCGTAGTTGGACAAGAATACCGTAGGCCACTTTTTCACCGTGGAGGGTGCCCTGACTTTGGGGCAGTTGGGTCAAACCGTTGTGGATCGCATGGGCTGCTACTGTGCGGCATTGGGCACCCCCCAATCCACCGATCATTCCTGCCATCAGGACACTGGCATCAACCAGATTTTCCCAAGCGGGACTGCCCAGATTGTTCAAGGCTTCGGCAGACCGCTGTAGGAGAATATCGCGCAATACACGAGCTTGCTGTACAGCAGCGACAATCAGGGTTTCTTGGCGGTGGCCACTACTGACCGAAGCCTCATACCACTTGGCAAGGGCATCACCAATGCCGGCAAGCAGGGTTCGCTTCGGAGCTGTTTGAATCAGGGCGTAGTCCAACAGTAGCAGATCTGGGCAACGGTGGAGTGCCACATCATAGGCAAAAGCACCGGCCTCTGTATAAACATTGGAAAGGGCTGTCCAAGCGGCGCAGGTGGCTGCCGACGTGGGGATGGTCACCACGGGCAAGTGAAGTTGGTGCCCCAAGAGCTTAGCGGTATCCAGCGCTTTGCCACCGCCAATGCCGATGATCAGATCGCTGCCTTGGGCCTCTTGGCGGAGTTGGGCAAGGGTAGACTCGCTGCACTCACCATGGAATGTTCCTACGGTGAAAGTAAGATCATGGGAGTGGGCGATCGCCTGCCACTCCTGCTCAAGCTGCTGATACCGCTGCGGTGAAACCACTAAAAGGGGATGATGCCCCAATTGCGCAATGGCTTCCCCTGCTTGGGAGAAAATTGACCAACCGCGATAGATGTGGGTAGGCGCGATGCAAAGGGATGAAAAAGCAGCAGTCACAGGCTGTACAAAGAAACTGTAGGAATTTCTCGCAGCATAGAGCGGTTTTCGCTCTTGCCATAGAGATTTTCCACTATCTTAACTACTTTTCTGCTGACTTTCCGTTTGCACGTACAAAATAATCAAAAACACGCTTGGCACCAGTACAAACAGGGCAGTTGCAATCAAGCCGAGTTGGTTGACTTCCATGGTATCTGTTCCACAACACTGAATTTTATTTTATCAATGCTGTGTGCCCCTTGGGGCATTGCCCTCAGCCAAGGTGGTGATCACGGATTCGGCAATTTTTTGGGCGGTTACGGGAGCCAGTAAAATACCGTTGCGGTAATGACCAGTGGCGAGCCAAGTGCGGTCATCCATTTTTTCGATGATTGGTGCCGGGCGATCGCTCGGACGCGGTCGCACTCCCTGCCACTGTTGTGTTATAGGAGCTGTTTGCAAAACTGGCCAAAGCTCGCTGGCTCGTCCATGGAGTTGATCAAGGGTTTGTGGATTCCCAACTAAAGTGTTGAACTCCACAGTGGCACCTACCCACACTCGCCCCCAAGGCAAAGGGACAAAATGAATCCCTTCAGCGGTCATCACTGGTGTGTTCGCATCAATCTGACAGGCAAACTCTAGGGCTTGTCCTAAAACCGGTTCCAGAGTAACAGGGCGATCCAGGGCTTCGGTGAGGGGCGTTGTCCCCAGACCCGCCGCCAAGATGAGGTATTCAGTCTCCAGCGAAGTTTGATCCAATTCCAGAATCCACCCCCGCGATGGTTGGAGATGTCGGACCGGGGTTTGATAGAAGAACTTTACCCCCCGTTGACGCGCGGCTTGGCGCAGGGCTTGAGTCAAGGGTTTAGGGGTAACTTGGCGATCGCCCGTTGCCCAAAGGGCCCCGTGAATATGGTGAAGATCAAGAAGGGGACATTGATCTTGAACTTCGGCGGGAGAAAGCCACTGCACACCCTGGGGCGTCTGTTCCTGCAACCATGCTTGGGCGGCCATTGCCGCCGCTTCTGTGGTACAAATTTCAACAATGCCTTGGCGCTGGTAGGGAATCTTGATCCCAGTTTGCGCCTCCAGTTCTGGAATCAGGGTTTCGTAGCGTGCTAAACTGGCCTGGCGCAGCTGAAAGTTGCGTCCGCGCCGCCGCCGACTGAGATGGACGATGAGAACCCCTAGGGCGGCACCTGTTGCTTGCCAATCTTCCTCCCCCTGCGCTTCAAGGACCAGAATCGGGGTTTCCGCTGAATCAAGAACACAACTCAGTTCGTAGGCGATCGCCGCGCCCACCACCCCGGCGCCCACAATCGTCACCGTTGCATTTGCTGGCAGTGCCGTCACAGTGTTGCAATTGTATTCACTAATTCCCAGTTTTCATTTTCGGCGATGGCGCGACTCACACGGTCAAACCATTCAAAGCAGTGATTATTTTTCTTGAGGGTCAGTTCCTTGTTCTTGAGCACCAGATCAAACTTAGTGACATCCTTTTGGGGCGTGGTTTTATCAATCAGGACTTCAACTGTAACCAGTTGGGACATTGAAATAGTATCGAGCGTTCTCTCCCGTGCCACCACGTAATCGTCCCCTACATGGGTCACTGTCAAATCGCAGGCCTCTAGGGTTTGCACCAGCTCTTCCTTTAGCCGTGCCCGAGGGAGTGCAATGGTAACAACACGCGCATATCGAGCCATAACCGCCAAGTGGTAAACTAATAATCTGCGAATAATGGTTCTGGTGTACTCACGGCACAAATGGGGTGCTGTGACTGCTGGTGTGCCTAGGAAATCACAGGAAATTAAGCATCAGCCCCATTGTATGCGTTCCTTGCATCGTGCCGGCAGCATGCCGCGATTATATCAAACCTTTTCTTGACATTGCTGGATTCATGCATTCTGCTACCCATCCCTATGCGGGTTTATTTATTGTCCTAGAGGGGGGAGAGGGCGCCGGCAAAACCACTCAAATGGGGGCGATCGCCACGTGGTTAGAGGAAAGTGGCTGGCTGGCAAAACTACGATCCTCCCATGTTGATCCACCCTTACTCCTCACCCGTGAACCGGGAGGGACCCCCCTGGGCCAAGGTCTACGGCAATTGCTGCTCCATAGTGATTTAGAGATTGACCCCCTAGCGGAGCTGCTCCTCTATGCCGCCGATCGCGCCCAACATGTGGCCACTGGCATTCGTCCGCAACTGCAACGGGGGGGCATTGTCCTGTGCGATCGCTATACGGCTTCTACCGTTGCCTACCAAGGCTATGGGCGAGGGCTGGACTTGCAGATCATTGAGCACATCAACCAGATTGCTACGGGGGGTCTAGGAGCGGATTTAGTTCTCTGGTTAGATCTTCCCGTCGGTGTTGGTCTTGCCCGTACCCAACAGCGGGGCATAGCGGATCGCCTCGAGCAGAATGCGGTGGTCTTTCATGAGCGGGTTCGTCAGGGATTTATGGCCTTAGCTCAGCAAGGGAGCGATCGCTGGCAGCGGATTGATGCCGACCAACCCCTAGATCAGGTGAGTAAAGCTATTCAAGATTGCCTAGCAGCACATCTGCACCGCTGGTTTGAGACCTTGAAGAAGCGCCTGACTGGGGGCGATCGGGCCTTGCCATAGCTCTAGTCCTTCCTGAAAAATTTGCTCAATGGGCAGCATCTGGCCCCTGGTGGTCATAAAGCGGTGATCCGGTGTTGCCCAAATGGTCGAGCCATCCTCCAGTTGATACTCATACACGGGACGGAAGCCCTGAAAATGCCACTGGGCAATGGGCTGCGTATAAAGATGACCTTGGGCATCAAGACTATACACATGACAGGTCAACCGCTCCTGCACCAAGCGCCGAATGGGAACCGCACCATATTCCACGGTCATCACCGCGGTCTCACCACTCAGACAGTATTCAGCGAAATCCAGCATCTGCTTAAAAAGTTCTTGGGCTATGGCACTGGGCACACCATTTTTAGCTGCTCCCTCGATGAAGAGGGCTTCATGTTTTTCCATTTCCTCTTTTTTCTTTTTGCCCATCGCGCGGCGGAGGAGATCCGCTTGACCTAGGGAATAGCCCGCCAAGTCCTGTGCCATCCGCATAATCTGCTCCTGATAACACAGGACGCCGTAGGTTTCGCTTAAAATCGGCTTCAAAAGCTCATGTTGATATTGAATTGGTTCCCGCCCATGCTTGCGGTTAATGAATTTCGGGATCAGCCCAGCATCCAAAGGTCCCGGTCGATAGAGCGCCAGCACCGAGGAAATGTCCTCCAGATTCGAGGGCTTCAATTCACGGACAATTTGGCGCATCCCCGAGGATTCCAGTTGAAAAATTCCCTCCAGTTTACCTTCCGCTAACAGTTGATAGGTTTTGGCATCATCGAGGGGTAAAGCATCAAGGTCAATTCGCTGACCATGGTTTTTCTCGATCAGTTCTTGGGTTTTCTGGATCATGGTCAGATTTTTCAGACCCAGAAAGTCCATCTTCAGAAGGCCGAGGGATTCTAAATCCTCCATGAAGTACTGGGTAATCACTGCGCCATCGTTGTTGCGCTGCAGCGGCACCAGTTGATCCAAGGGTTCTGAGGCAATGACGACGCCAGCGGCATGGACACCATAGGTTTTGTTGGTGCCCTCAATGCGCATGGCCATATCAATCCAGCGGCGCACGAGCGGATCACTGTCGTACTTTTCCTTAAACTCCGGCGAGGGGGTTTCCTCGGAGATCATGACTGCCAATTTGACCGGTTTGCCCCGCACCACGGGAATCAGTTTCGCCATTTGATCCGCTTGGCTATAGGGAATATCCAGCACCCGTGCCACATCCTTGAGCACCGCCTTGGAGGTCATGCGGTTGAAGGTAATGATCTGGGCGACGCGATCGCTGCCGTATTTTTGGGTCACGTACTGGATGACTTCCTCGCGGCGGTCAATACAAAAGTCCGTATCAATGTCGGGCATGGACTTGCGCTCAGGATTCAAAAAGCGCTCAAAGAGCAAGCCATGGTGAACCGGATCAATGTTGGTAATGCGCAGGGCATAGGCCACAAGGGAACCCGCTGCCGATCCCCGGCCTGGACCCACGGGGATGTTGTGGTCGCGGGCATATTTGATGTAGTCCCAAACGACTAGGAAATAGTTGGAGAACCCCATCTGCTGGAGCATTTTGAGTTCGTATTCCAAACGCTGCCGATAGGTGGCCTCCAACTGTTGGCGATTGCTGAGGTGAAATCGCTCCAACAGTCCTTGCCATGCCACTTGCTCTAGGTAGGTATCTGCTGTATGGCCAGGCGGCACCGGAAACTCTGGACTTTGGGGCTCACGAAAGATGTTATAGGCTTCAATCTTGGCGGCTACTGCGAGGGTATTCGCCAAGGCCTCTTGAATGACCTCATCGGGCAAATGATCCCGAAACAGCCGAGCCATTTCAGCGGCGGATTTCAGGTACTCCGTACCGCTGTAGCGCATCCGCTTCTCATCACTGAGCAGCTTGTTGGTTTGGATACAAAGCAGGGCATCGTGGGCTTCAACGTCATGACAGGAAATAAAGTGGGAGTCATTGGTGGCAATAACTTTGATCCCCAACTCACGGCCAATGCGCACCAGTTCAACGTTCACCACCCGATCCTCTTGACTGCCGTGGTCTTGGATCTCAAGGTAAAAATCCTCACCAAAGGTCGCTTGATACCAGGCAGCAACACTGCGGGCCAACTCTGGCTTGCCCTGCAAAATGGCTTGGGGAATCTCACCGCCGAGGCAAGCACTGGTGACAATTAGCCCCTCACGGTATTGAGCCAACAGTTCTTTGTTGATGCAGGGGCGGGCAAAAATTCCCTTGCCCTGAAAGCCCTGAAGGTGAGAGATGGTGGTGAGTTTGCAGAGGTTATGGTAGCCCTGTTTATTTTTGGCCAGCACCACTTGGTGAAAGCGGGGTTTGCGCTCCTGCTTGGTGATGTCGCCATTGATGACATACATTTCATTGCCGATAATAGGCTTGATGGGCTTACCACGGCAGAGCTTTAGCAGTTCAATGGCACCATACATTACCCCGTGGTCCGTGAGGGCGATCGCGGGCATCCCCAATTCCATTGCCCGTGCCACTAGGTCGGGAAGCTGGCTGGCACCATCAAGAAGACTGTAATCACTGTGAATATGCAGACCGACAAAGGACATGGGCAACGGCTATCAACTTAGGAAAAAGCAAGAGACTAGGACAACTCAGGCAAGCTGTTGAGATAGGCCTTGAAATCCGCTTCAGCCTCGCGGAAGCTCTCTTGAGCTAGGGTGATACTATCGAGATCTGCCCCCTGATCAATTTTCAGGAAGTCATCGGTCAAGGCACGGGTCAAGGCCGTGGGGGTGGGTTGATCCTTTGCCAAAAGGTTGCGGTTGAGGGCTCGCATATCCATCAACATTTCACCGAGAGGGCCGCGCATAATGTTGCGGGCTTCCTGCCAATCACCTTTGGCTATGCTGACCTCTAAGTCAGCAAGGCGTTCGGCATTTTTCTCAATGTCGCTCAGGTAGTCTTGAATGCGAGTAATTTGCAACTCACTATAGGTGGGTGGGGGTGGGGTTGTGGCACTGGGGCCGCCACAGCCGACTAAAATAATAGCAACAATGCTTAATAGGATTGAAATTAGGGACTTTCGATTTAGACGCAGCATAGAACCTCAGCAGTCATATCGTGTCTTAAAAAACACGGTTCTATTCTGCCATGATCCCGTCGCGATCGCCCGCGCTGCAGCGAAGCTGTTTGCTCCCTTAGGGTATCTCTGTAGGGCAATCCCTGACACTGAGGGGATGTCCCCACACCACTGTTGCCTGATCGTAGATCACCATCCCCGGATTAGCGCCCTTCGGTTTTTGCACATACTTGCGGCGGGTATAGACGACGGGCACTTGGGCACTGGCTCGCGCTTGACTATGGTAGGCCGCTAAATCCGCCACGTATTGAATATCTTTGTCACTGGGCACCTCCCCCGCTTCAAGGCGGAGAATGACATGGCTGCCGGGAATCTCTTGGGTGTGAAACCACCAATCGTAGGGACTGGCAACGCGAAAGGTGAGATCGTCATTCTGACGGTTGTTGCGCCCCACAAGAACCGTGAAGCCACTCGGTGTCGTATAGCGTAGGTAGGGACTAGGGGTGGTTGGCGGACGATAGTAATCGGGGGCTATCAGGTATCCCTGTTGAATCAGTTCAGCCCGAATCTCCTCAAGGACATCTAAGGATGTGGCCGTAGCCAGGGTGGCCGCCACCTGATCCAAATAGGCAAGTTCCCCTTCAGCAGCCGTGAGGAGTGGGGTAATGTGCTGCTGGGCACGTTTCAGTTTTTGGTGTTGCCTGTATAACTCCTGAGCCGTTTGGATGGCGCTTTTTTCTGGGGAGAGGGCAATGGCGAGGGGTTCTTGGGTGGTAAAGTCCGTCACAATCAGTTCGGTCATGCCGGGTTGCCACAGGTGGGCATGGGCCATGAGTAAATCTGCGAGGTACCGTTGGCGATCGCCAACGGCGGCAGCAGCTAATTGTTCTCGAAAGCCCTCAATTTTGGCGATGAGTTTTTGCCGTTGTGCCTGTAGGCTCTGGTGTAACTGTTGCTGAAGTTGCTGTGTTTGCTGCTGCTGGAGTTGGTCTTGGTAATAGGTGGCCAGAATCTCGTGGATGCTAATGGTTGAGGGGGTCTGCACTCCAAGAGGGGGAATGACGCGATAGCCCGTTGCTGTGAATTGAGGCACAAAATGCCCCCTCTCTAAACACTCCAGCCAGTGCTGCCAATGGTCAAACAGCCGCCGCCACTCTTCAGCGCTTAGATCCGTAGTGCGATGCTCTGGGGGCAAAGCGGCATCGGCAAGTAGTTGCTGTACCAACGCAGGACTCAAGCCCCGATAGGCCTTCAGGAGTTGCTGCCGCAGCAGTCCGGGGATCACACTCACCTGTTGTTGCCATTGCTCAAAGGGAATCTCGCTACTGGGCAGCGCTGCTGTCAGGGGGGGTGGGGGCACATAGGGCTGACCGGTGAGAATGGGCCGCAAGCGGGACTGCTGGGGGCTGACTTGGTGGGCGGCGGTAACAATTTCCCCTTCAGCGTTTACCAGTATCACGTTGCTGTACTTGCCCATGATCTCGGCATAGAGACGCCACTGCGTTGCTTCCTGCAGGCGGGGCGCAAATTCCAAAACCACAACGCGCTCCCAAGGGTTGACTAGACCAACCTGCACAAGGGCAAGGCGATTGAGTTGGGCATGAAGCTGCTGACTAAAGGTAAAGGTGTCTGGCTGGCGGGGGGGCGGTGGTTCAAAGGCAATGCGTGCCGCTTGGGGATGCCAACTGAGGGTCAGCCAACCCTGTTTTTTCAGCGTGCGTAGAGCCAAGGCAATCGTGTGGCGATCGCGCTGGTAAACCGTTTCGAGCCGTGCTGGTAGCCAATGTTGGAGATCGGCACAAACAGCACGCAGAGTAGTCAAATCAACGGGTTGCACCGTCCAAACTCCGCAGGATTTTTTGAGGGAATCGGCATCAAGCTATACTAGTCTAGCCACTCTCTGGCCTTTTGCCACCCTGTGCTTGCTATGGCACTTTCCCGTCAATATCTACCCCCTTACCCCTGGCTCAGCCTTGGCGACGGGCGATCGCCACCAGCATTGACTTTATCCTGATCTGGCTGACGAGCGTTGTCGGTATCACACCAGCAGCAGCGATTCAGTGGGGACAACTGTTTGTCTTTGCCATCGTTTGGTGGTTACTGCGGGTGGCAATGGTCAACCGCAATAAAGGTCAAAGCCCCGGCCATTGGTTGATGAATGCGCGACTGTTGGATCAGCGGCAGCGAACACCGGATCTGCTCTCCCTCAGCAAGCGAGAACTGGTGATTGGCATCGGGGCACTGCTGACATTGGTGGGCTTGGAATCCTATGGTCCGAGTATGGCCCTCCTTATTTTGGCCCTGCCCCTAGCCGTTGACTGCAGTCTGGCGTGGATTGATGAAGAACACCGCACGCTCCACGATCGCCTAGGCGGCACAAAGGTGTATCGCTGTCGGCGCGGCTTTGCCCTCGATCGCAAGCTGATTGAATTGGTCAGCAAAATCCGCAAAGATCTGCCATAATTAGAGATCGGCTCACTGGATAGATAGGCAAGACCATGGCTAAAGCAAAAGGCGCCAGAATCATTATCACCCTAGAGTGCACAGAGTGCCGCACTAATCCGGCACAGCGATCGCCCGGTGTCTCTCGCTACACCACCACCAAAAATCGTCGCACCACCACAGGGCGGTTAGAACTGAAGAAATTTTGCCGCTACTGCAACAAACACACCGTTCACAAAGAAATCAAGTAATTAGAGGACAGCTATGGCATTTTATCGGCGACGCATTTCCCCCATTCCCCCCGGCCAACCCATTGACTACAAAGACGTGGATTTACTGCGACGCTTTATCACTGAGCGGGGAAAAATCCTACCGCGGCGGGTGACCGGTCTCACCGCCAAGCAACAGCGGCAACTGGCAGTAGCTATTAAGCGGGCACGGATCATGGCCCTCTTGCCCTTCTTGAATCTTGAAGGCTAGGAACTCGCGATCACCAATTGATTTTAATGGGCTGTTGTGAAGGGGTAGGTTAAAACTTACCCCTTTATAGATATCCCGATAAAGAATGAGACAGGATCCAGTATCCTCATCCCGAATTACTCCATGAAACTCATCTGTTTTTTTCCGCTGCTGCCCCTCTGGTCGAGGGCGTAATTAATCCTGGAAATTTCTACCCCACATTCTTGGGCATGGTTGACGAAAGGGTCATCGCGGTTTGCAGCAACCCCTACCGCTAAGGCTTCCCCATCAAGTTTCCAAGGACGAAGGGGATCACCTTGGGCACTCAGTTGTCTCGTTTTCGCCAGCGATGGAGGGTGGCGCGACTGACCTAAAAGATTATAAATGACCTCATTGATTTTGCCACCTTGCTTGACCTAGGAGACAACTCCTCACGTTCTTTAAGGATCTCCGGGACGCTTCAGGGCTAATCTATTTCTCTTTGCAATATAAATATCCCTCCCTTGCAAAATAGCTATATTTTTGCTTGCTCTCCCTGGCTACCTGTGTAAACATGAGAATGGTTATCATTCATCTGTTTCCCTATGGCTATTCAAGCACACCTTAAACGCTGGGGGCTGCTGCTAATTCTGGGGGTATTTTTGGGCAGTTGTGCCCCCCAAGCCCAGTCGCCACAGGAGCAGGAGACCTCACAGACAGAAGCGCCATTGACGATTGTGACGACTTTTTTACCCATCACTGCCTTTACAAAAGCGGTTGCGGGCGATCGCGCCACTGTCGAGCAACTGTTGCCCCCTAATGTTGATGCCCACGACTTGCAAGCCCGTCCTGAGGATGTGCGGCTTTTGGGGACGGCAAGGGTCTTGGTCAAAAACGGTCTTGGGTTGGAAACGTTCCTTGACCCCTTAATCAAGAATGCCGCCAATACAGACCTTAAAGTCATTGATACCAGTGCTGGAGTAACCCCAATTGCCAACACAAAGGGTAATCCCGACCACGCCCATGATCACGACGACCATAGCCACAGTCATAGCCATGGTGAATTCAATCCCCACATTTGGCTGGATCCTCAGCGTGCTGTCCAGCAGGTAAAAAATATTCGTGATGGCCTGATTGCCGTCGATCCTGAAGGGGCTGCCATCTATGAAAAGAATAGTGCTGCCTTTATTCAAAAGTTAGAAGCACTCGATGCCCTGGCACGGGAAAAGCTCACTCCCTTTGCCGGCAAAACATTTGTGGTCTATCACGATGTGGCCCCCTATTTTGCCGAGAGGTATAACCTGAAAGCGATCTATCTCGTCGGTATTCCCGCCGTTAACCCCTCACCAGCGGACGTGCAACGGGTGATGCAGGCGGTGCGGCAAAGTGACCTGAAAACGCTCTTGACTGAACCGGGGCAAGAACAGGGCTTTGAAAGTTTAGCGCAGGATTCGGGGGCAAAAGTGAGTGTGTTTGATCCCCTAGAGCGTGCCCCTTCTGCAGCGGATCTCACCCCTGCCTATTTCCTGGGCAAGATGGAGCAGAACATTCTCAACCTTGCTGAAGCGTTTGGGGCGCAACGGCAAGCCCATCGTTCCCCTTATTCCTTGGCGGTTTTGGAATTGGCGTGGATACCCCTGTGAAGGAATACCTACTGGAGGTGGAAAACCTCTCCGTGCGGCGGGGCGATCGCTGGGTGGTGGAAAATGTCTCCTTTACCCTCGCAGCCAATACGAATATGGCCATTGTTGGTCCCAATGGGGCGGGCAAAAGTAGCCTGATTCAAGCCATCTTGGGAATTATTCCCTACCAGCAGGGACGGGTGACGCTCCTAGGGTATGGCATGGCCTATCGCCGCACACTCCCCTATGTCCGCCAACAAGTGGCTTATTTGCCACAAAACTTCCAGTGCGATCCACGCATTCCGATCACAGTGGCTGAATTTGTGGGTTTGGGCTGGGGGCAACCGACATGGCAGTGGCCTTGGCAGTACCGACAGCAGCGCGATCGCGCCATCTTTGAGAGTCTCCAACGCCTGAACTTAGAGCATCTTGCGGCGCAACCCATGAGTTCCCTTTCCGGGGGCGAAACAAAACGCGCCCTTTTGGCCTATTGCTTGGTGCAGCCCCGTCGTCTCCTGATTTTGGATGAAGCTCCCGCTGGCTTAGATCGCCGAGGTGAGCAACAGTTTTACGACCTCCTGGAGACCCTCAAGGTGAGTGAGGGCTGGGGGATTTTACAAATTTCCCATCACTTGGAGCGGGTAAGAGCAACCTGCGATCAGGTGCTGTATCTGGATCGCTCTGTCCAAGGACTAGGAACCCCCGAATGGGTGCTGCAACAATTTGCGGCCTAAAGGGCTGATTCCCTCCTAAATTGAGCAAAGAAATCAAGCAGAATCCGTTGGTGGATGGCTCCTAAGGGGCGATCTTCCCCGAGGGTTTGGGCATAGTGAACTCCAGCCACCACAGAGGCGTAGGGTACCAAGTCCATCCCCTGTCCTTCATTGAGGACTAAGGTGCCCAATTCGCAGGTTAAAGGGCCTGTGAAAATATAGCGATGTACTTGGGGATCGCCGTACTCGCCAAAAAAGGTGAAGTGGGGTGGGCAGTAGCCAATCTCCTCATAGACTTCCCGCTGAACCCCCTCGAGCGGTGCTTCTTCAGGTTCAAGGTGACCGCCAAAAAGTCCCCAGTGGCCAGCATACAGGATGTGGGGATCATCATCTCGCAGCTGCATAAGAACGCGATCGCCTTGGTAGAGAATGGCAAGGGCCACGGGAACCATCGTAGGTGCTGGCATTGTCTTGCAGAATGTGTCCTTAGGGTTAGGTTACCCTAGAAACAGGAATCTTAAAGTAAAATGAAAAGCATAGCCCTTGAGAAATATGGCAGACTGCTATTGCGACGGTAATCAAAAGGCAATCAAGGGTGAACTAGACATCAAGCTAGGCGTTTAGAGGGTATTGCCGTTCCATCCGAGCGCAATGAAAGCTACTCATACCTATAGCAAATTTTAGATTGTTACATCTTTTTCATAAGATTTTACAAATTGGTATACGGTGGCACATTCTTAAGATTGTCTTAATATTTTTCTTGGGGTTGCGCTATTCATTTACTCGTTTTCTGGAGTTAATTGTCCTATGTTTTATCGCTTAGCCGAACAACACCGCCAGTTTATTCGCGACTTAGTGCTGAACCTGCAAGCCCTAGCGATCGCCCTAGAAAATCGAGGCTACATGGCCTCCTGCTACACCTGTGGCGGTGAACTCAACAGTGCCTCCTTTATGGTCAGCTTGGCCGACAACCACCTGATTCGCTTTTTGGTTTCTGATTATGGAATTACTTGGACTGAAATGCGGGACGACCGCGAACTGATGAAACTAGAAGGGGCAGAGGCCATCAACCAACTGCAGGAACTGGCCAATCTCCTCAAGGAAGTCCGTGTCCCCACTGCGATTTAACCCTGTCGGGGCTATCCTTGCCTCTTTGTCGGTGCTAGCTTAAAAGTAGTTGGATTTCCCTTCTGCTTTGATCCTCACCCTCAATGACCGAAGTTTCCCTGAGTTGGCAACACCAGTACCTCAGCGTTAACCAAGTGCGCCTGCACTACGTCACCCAAGGCAGCGGTGATCTAGTGATTTTGTTGCACGGCTTTCCAGAGTTTTGGTACTCTTGGCGATTTCAAATTCCCGTCCTGGCTCGTCATTTCAAGGTCGTAGTGCCAGATCTGCGGGGCTACAATGACTCCGAGAAGCCTGCCCATGGCTATGATCTCGATACCCTCAGCCAAGATGTTACGGCGCTCATTCAAGAGCTGGGCTATGAACGAGCACACATTGTCGGCCATGATTGCGGTGGCCTGATAGCTTGGCATGTGGCGGCCCGCTTTCCGCAGAGGGTGCAGCATTTAGCGGTCTTGAATACCCCGCACCTCTACCCTGTGGGACTGGAACTCTGGCAGCAGGTGGAGCATTTTTGGCGCAACTGGCCGCTATTGGCCTGCCACATCCCCGGCTTAGCGGAATACTGGCTAGGGCACAATCTGCGGAGTTTTTTGCAGGATTTCTTTCAGCGCTACTCCATCCGCAAGGCGGCCTTTTCAGCAGAAACTGTGCAACTCTATCAGGCGGCTCTCGAAAAAGCGGGAGCGATCGCTGCTGTCCTCAAAAGTTATCGCCATCTTTTTTCACCCCAACAGTGGTGGCACCTACTGCAACAGCACAGGGAAGCCATTACCAGCCCCACCCTGATCCTCTGGGGCGCCGATGATCCCCTCGCCCAGCCCTGCCTTGCCAATGGTATTGAAGCGTTGATCCATGCACCGTGGCGGCTGAAATACCTGCCTGACTGTGGCCACTGGGCACAACAGGAAGTGCCAGGGCTCGTCAATCGCGAACTCCTTGCCTTTTTGCGTGCATAAAAAATCCCCCTACCCATTAGGCAGAGGGAAAGGTATTCAATTAGGTATTTAATCAGGCATTTACTGAGCCAATCAACTTCCTTAGGCGAGCCACTCCAGCACCGCTTCTTCCTTGGTATTGGTGCGGCGTTCGGGGGTTTCGCGAGTGAACTTCATGTGAATAGCGCGGTTTTGTTCCCCATCTGCCGCCACTGCCAAGATCGGGAAGTCGATGAGGCCATCTTGGAAGGACATTTGGAAGCGGAACGTGCCATCGGGATTGAGTTTGATGGGGCGCCCACCAATGGTGACGGTGGCATCTGGCTCCGTAGCCCCATAGACAATGAGTTCAGCATCCGCCACCAACCAGAATTTGCGCGGACGAATGGGAGCCGCCGAAGCTGAGAAGCCAACGCCCGACATTGTCAGACCCGAAACCGTCGGCACCGCCCATAGCCCAACTCCAGAGGGGAAGACATAGGAACTGATGGCCATTTCTGGCAACTGGGAGATGGCGCCAGGGACTTGGTGCATAGAACCAAAGAGGGAACCCGCCACCCGCTGCGCTTCTGCCCCTTCGGCCATGGCAAAGATGCCTTCATAAATGGGATTGGGTTCGGCCGTGCCTGCCAAGGGTGCCCCCAGATCAAAGAGGGTTTTGCCCCGCAGATCCATATCCCAATCCACGGTAATGAATTGATCCCAAACCCAATCTGAGGGGTAGGCGGGGGGAATATGAATGGGGGCAGAACGAGCTAGAACTAACCAGCGGCCATCGGCACAGCGATAACCAATTTCCACTACATAGTCGCGATCGCTGACGGGGATGGGCAGATACCACTCCCGCGCCAACTCATCGCAGGGGTACTCCTGAACGCTGTGGGGAATTTGGCTATCGAGGTTGATATTCGTGGCATCGTAGAGGCGTAGAGCCAGTTGCTGCCCCCCTTGCCGCCGCAATTCTTCGCGGTGCTCGTTGGGCACATCCCAATAGGCGTAGGCCCACTGGGGATCACGGGGCATGAGGACAATGCGGCTTTCACCATAGCCACCCGGCAAATCCCCAAGGCCTTCATCCACTGAGGCCAAGAGAACATCATCTTGAGTAGGACCGAGGTCAAACTTTGCGGCTTCCACTTTTTCTTGGGACTCCAGACTAGAGGGGACAGGTTGGATAGAAATGGTGGTGGTCGATCCGTTGGCTTGCGCCTGTTTTTCACGGATGGCAGCGAGGAGCTGATCTTTGCGCATACGGCTATAGCGGGATACTTGCAGTTCACTGGCCACTCGCCGCAACTGCCGCAATGTCATTTCTTCTAAAGGGGGGCGATCTTTTGGCATGGGTGCCTCCTTTGCTGGGTTGATAGACGAAGCTATCCTTTGCCCTTGATCTTTGGCAAAAAACTCGTGGGGCGTCAAGGGAATTGCCGAACACCCCTAGGGATTTATACGCAGTTTATCCCTTTGTGGGGATCAAATGTTAGGGCTTCATAACAATTCTGCTGCAAGGGGATCAAGGGAGTGGCTGCCATTCCCTCCCTAGGCGGCGTTCTCTAGGGGCTATAGTTAAAGATGTATGCCTGCAATCTCCCTAGGAGTTGCATCACGTAACCAAGATCATTCCAAGTGCTATGACGATCGCCCCGAGCCGCTCCCTCGCTGACCTTTGCCGAGCTGATTTTCCGATTTTGGCGCGACAGGTCCACGATCGCCCCTTGATTTACTTTGACAATGCGGCCACCTCCCAGAAGCCCTTGGCAGTTCTCAATACCCTTGAGGACTACTATCGGCGCTATAACGCTAATGTCCATCGGGGGGTACACACCCTCAGTGCTGAGGCCACTACCGCCTATGAAGGGGCACGGGAAAAGGTGGCGCGTTTTGTCAATGCTGCCCATCCCGAGGAAATTATCTATACTCGCAATGCCAGTGAGGCGATTAACCTCGTGGCCTATAGTTGGGGCATGAATACGCTGCGGGACGGGGATGAAATTATCCTGACGGTGATGGAGCACCACAGTAATTTGATTCCGTGGCAGTTTGTTGCCCAAAAAACCGGTGCTCGCCTTAAGTTTGTTGAACTGACGCCAGAGCAAACCTTTGACCTCAACCACTACGAAAGCCTTTTGAGCGATCGCACGCGCTTAGTGGCTGTGGCCCATGTGTCCAACACGCTGGGGTGCCTCAACCCGATTCCCGAGATTGTCCGCCTTGCCCATGCCAAGGGGGCGCGGGTATTGGTGGATGCCTGCCAAAGTGTGCCTCACCTCCCCATTGATGTACAGCAGTTGGGTTGCGATTGGCTAGTGGCCTCTGGCCATAAAATGTGTGCCCCCACGGGTATCGGCTTCCTCTGGGGACGCTCGGAACTCCTGCGGCAAATGTCCCCCTTCTTGGGCGGCGGTGAAATGATTGCCGATGTCTTTCTTGACCATGCTACCTACGCTGATATTCCCCATAAGTTTGAAGCGGGAACGCCGGCCATTGCGGAGGCGATCGCCCTGGGGGCAGCGGTAGATTACCTGAGTCAGTGGGGGATGGCACGCATCCATGCCTACGAGCAGGAACTCACGGCCTACCTCTTTGAACGCCTCCAAGAGCTTCCTGCTGTCACGGTCTATGGCCCCAAATCAGGCGATCGCGCTGCCTTGGCCAGCTTTACGGTTGGTGAGGTGCACCCCCACGATCTCTCGACTATCCTGGATCAGTCGGGAATTGCGATTCGGGCAGGCCACCACTGCACTCAGCCTTTGCACCGCTATTTAGGGGTTCAATCCACGGCACGGGCTAGCCTTTACTTCTACAACACCCGCGCTGAAATTGATCAGTTTATTGCTGCTTTGGGGGAAGCGATTGCCTTCTTTAGCGAGGTCTTTGCCTAGAGCTTGAGGCTGAGCAGTTCACTGGCTTGGGCCTGAAAACCGGCACTGGTGAGGGCATGGCGGGCGCGATCGGCATCCTCAACGCGAAACTGTGGCCCTAGGCGTACGTACTGGGCATGGTAGCCATCGGTTACTTTGACCACCACCGGCACCTTGGGCATTTCTCCCGCCTGTTGCTTAAGCACTTCCGAGAGGCGACTTTGGGCCTGAATGTCCCCCGCCTGCTCTACGGGCAAATCCACAAGCACCAGTTTCACCTCTTCAAGGGGCTCGGCATCTTCAATCAGTAGTTGGGGGCGATCGTCACGCATTTCTAGGGTGCCCCACAGCAATAGGCGGTGATCAAGCTGCAATTGCCCATGAATTCGCTCATAGGCCTTGGGAAAAACCACCGCTTCCGCCTGACCCGTGAGGTCTTCCAACTGGACAATGGCCATTCGCTCGCCGCGCTTGGTGGTAATGGCCTTCAGTGCCGTCAGCAGGGCAATCACACTCACCACCCCTTGACCTGTGTGCTGTTCAAGATCGGCCAAGCTAATGGGGGCAATCATGGCCGCTGGCCGGTGAATATCCTTGAGGGGATGGTTCGATACATAAAATCCCAGTAGGTCTTTTTCTTGGCGGAGCTTTTCGGCATCGGGTAAATCATCAACCGGGGGCGCACTGGGGGCTGGGTCATAGCTGCCCTTGGATTCATTGTTGGAGCCCCCCGCCAACATATCAAAGAGATTCACTTGCCCCACCGCCCGATCTTTGGCGCGCCCCTGTGCCCACTCCAGCACGAGGGGGAGATCCTGCATCAGTTGGTTGCGGTTGCGCTGGGGATGGAGACTATCCATAGCACCGCAGGCAATCAGGGATTCAAGGGCGCGACGGTTGAGAATGCGACTATCGCCCCCTGCCCGGGGAACCCGTTCGCAAAAATCCGCCAAACTTTGAAAGGTGCCGCCCTCTGCCCGTGCCTGCAAAATGGCCGCAATCACCCCTTGCCCGACATTGCGCACTGCCGATAGACCAAAAAGAATTTTTTGGCCCACAGGAGTAAAGTCAATATCTGAGTGATTCACATCGGGGGGTAACACCTCAATCCCCATGCTCAGGCAGGTGGCAATATAGCGCTGTACCTTGTCTTGGTCGCCACTATTTGCTGTGAGCAAGGCTGCCATATACTCGACGGGAAAGTTGGCCTTGAGAAATGCCGTTTGATAGGTAACGTAGCCGTAGGCCGTGGAGTGGGACTTGTTGAAACAATTAGCGGCGATCGCCCCATTGGCCAAAAGAAAGTTGTGATCCCTGGCAACACCAATGTCATAGACCGCTTGCCACCCCACCAACTGCCGGCCAACAATCTTCACGCTTCACCTTTCCAAACGCTGCGCTCTCTATTCTAATCGTCGCACTGTGTCGCGAGCGGGAATCCGCACATCTCGCAGGGGCATCCCCCTGAGACACTGGTAGTGAGCCACCAACCAGTTGGGGGTTTGCACACCAATACTGGCGAGAGCCGCCACGGTGGGAAAAGGCCACAGTCGCTCAAAGATCACTTCCCCCTGCCAGTCAAATTGCAGAAAATAGCAGCCCACGGGTGCCTGCAAGTAATCTAGGAGTCGTCGTCCGAGGGCATAGAGGGTTTGTCGCTGGCGATCGCTGGCATGGATGGGTAACTGCCATGTCCCTTCAAGGCAGCCAATAATTTCGCCAAAGAGCGTCCCCTTTGCCGTTTGGGCCAGGGGCAACTGATAGAGACCCCCTGTGCCGGTTCCTATTCCCCACTGGGAAACCAAGGGGCCCAAAGCTCGACACTGCTGCCAAAGGTGGGATGATGCCCAATGGGTAAGGCTATAGTCCAGTACCGCTGCTTGGGGAGCGATCGCCATCGGGGCATCGAGGGGACAAACCACAATCTCGGCACTGCTGTGACATTGTTGCAGCACGGGTACCACTTTTGTGACTACTTGCTCCGCAGACAGTTCGGCCTCCCTTGGCTGTGCCGCACACCAGATCCGTATTTTCAATCCTCCCATCCTCCTGCTGCTAGGGCAGCTCACCAGCGTTCCATGAGCATCACCTGCTGTGCTAAGAAAATCACATCCGCCAAAGTTTCATTGTAGGTGTGGGCGGTCAAGTTGCGATCCTCTGCCCTTTGCAGGGCTAAGCGGACTTCCTCGGGGGTGAGTAGGCAGTTCCTGCAAAGCTACCTGTGCCCTTGGGGCGATCGCTCATCCTTCCCTAAACCATCTACTCAATGCCGGCTGCGATCACTGGCGATCAATAGTCGGCAGACACTTCTGACAAATCCACCCCAGCTGCTGCATCGATCAACGATCAAGTTAGACATCTCTAGGCGCATCCGCAACTCATCTCAAAGCCCCACGGGTAGCCGAGCCGAATCCATGGACCTTGACGGGGAGCCCTGCCAAAAGTCTGCTAGGATGTTTTTGGGTTCCTGCGGAGCTCACCCTTTGATTCCTGCTCACCTAAGTATGAAAGCTGGGAATCAGGCCAATCCGCGCAGGTTGTAATGAGGCTAATCCCTGCTGTTGTTGCTGGCGGGCTTGGGCGGCCAAGAGGGTTTGCAGATTCCGCAATTCGGCACGCAGTTGACTGTTTTCTTTTCGAGGCTTTCAATCTTCAGTTTCACTTGAGTGAGTCGCTCACTAAATTTTTGCCGATAGACTTCGGGCATTTCTTGGATGATGCGCTCCAGCATCTCATTGCGATCGCTCAATGCAATCACTTGAGCCTTCAAGTCGTTCATTTCTGCTTCGCGGTTTTGTGCCTGTTGTTGGTAAGCAAGAATTTGCTCTTGATAGGCTGCGATTTGCGCCTCCACCTGTTGCACCTGTGCTTGCAACAACCTCAGGGCTTCGGCATTGGCGGCTTCGGCTTTGCGGGCTTGGTAAAAGCGCACAAATAACTCAGGATGCTGCACCATGAGTTGATAGAGTTCCTCTGAGAGTTGCTGCACGAGTTGATCTCGCACCAGCAGTTCATCGGCGAAGTTGAGGGGAGTATCGTTCACGGCGGCGGCTCTCCAAGGGACTGTGCTGTGGCAAATTTTACGCTGCGTTTGATCCGCCTATGCAAGATTTGGAATTTTCTACGTACCATCAACCGGTGCTAGCACCTGCGGTGCTTGAGGCACTCCAGCCCAAGGCCGGGGGGCTATACTTGGATGCCACAGTGGGGGGTGGCGGACACACAGCGCTGCTCCTACGGCGTGAACCCACTTGTCGGGTACTCGCGATCGATCAAGACCCGATGGCTTTGGCAGCGGCTCAGGAGTTCCTTGCCCCTTTTGGCGATCGCGTCCAGTTTTGGCATGGCAACTTTGCTGATCTGCCTGTGGCTGAACCGATGTTTGATGGCATTCTCGCCGATTTAGGTGTGAGTTCTGCCCAATTGGATCGCCCAGAGCGAGGGTTTAGTTTTCGCTTTGATGCCCCCCTCGATATGCGCATGAATCCCGCTAACCCTTTGACAGCCGCAACGGTGATCAATCACTACAGCGAGCGAGAACTGGCGGATATTTTCTATGAATATGGGGAAGAACGCTTTGCCCGCCGCATTGCCCGCCAAATTGTGGCCCGTCGCCCCCTCAACAGCACCCAAGAACTGGCGCAGTTGGTTGCCCATTGCCTCAAGGCTTCCCCCCGACACCGCATTCATCCAGCCACACGGGTTTTTCAGGCCTTGCGTATCTATGTCAACCAAGAGTTAGCGGTGCTCGACCAATTTTTGGCGCGATCGCCCCACTGGTTAAAGCCCACAGGGCGCATTGCTGTTATTAGTTTCCATAGCTTGGAAGATCGCCGGGTGAAGCAGGCGTGGCGCGCCAATCCCCTTTTGGCAGTCCTGACTCGTAAACCAATCGTGGCGGATGCAGTGGAAGTGAGCCGGAACCCGCGATCGCGATCGGCAAAGCTACGAATTGCGGCGCGTACTTGTGCATGAATTGCCCGAATGATGGTTTATTTATTGGGTATCTTTACAGTGCGTCCTAATCTTTTAGGGCAATCCATTCCTGAGGAGTGCTGGAGTCTATGGTTGCTGCCCCTAAATTCAAATCCCGATTTATTCCCCAATCCTCGCCAACGCTGACGGAAATTCGGCCCCTCCCCAAGCCACCGGTGCCCCTTTGGCAAAAAACTTTGCTGAGGATTGAATGGGTTTCTGGGGTGGTCGCCACCGGTGCCCTCGTGGCTATGCTGCCTCTCTATGGTTGGTCAGCCCTCTGTCAGCAGCAGTGGAGTCAAGCCTATGACCGCTTGGAAACCCTAAAACGGCAGGAGCGGGAGCTACTGGTGAGCAATGAAACCCTCCGCTATCGGGTGACGCAGCAAGTGCAACGGGCCCCCCAAGGTCTTGTACCCCAAACACCACAACACGTTCTTTTTATGCCCAATGAGAGCAAGATTGCTGCCAAGACTCATTTTGAAGGGCTCCCCGTGACGCCACCGCCTCAGCGCACTGTCAATTACTGACCGCTATCCATGAAAACTGCCCGCCCCCAAAATCAATTCCTGCCACCCTTGCGCGTCGGTCTGATCTTTGGCTTTTTGCTCATGGGGATGGGGGGGGTGGTTGCGCGTTTGGTTTATTTGCAAGTGGTTCAGGGGGAAACCTTAGCGGCACGGGCACAGCAACAACAACGGCGCTATACCCCGCCAACCTTGGCACGCTATCCAATTACTGATCGCCGAGAGACGGTTGTTGCCCTAGATCGGCCCGTGTTTACCCTCTTTGCCCATCCGATTCAGTTCAAAGTGGCGCGCTCAGCGATCGCCCGCGATCTAGCTCCCCTACTCCAGCAATCCCCAGAGCAACTCTTGGCCAAATTCAGCTCCTATCCTACAGGCGTCCCCATTGCCTACGACATCGATGAACAAACCGCCGCCAAAATTCGCGCCCTCAACTACGATGGCCTAGAACTGAACCAAGGGTGGCAGCGCATTTATCCGCAACAGGAACTCATGGCGGGCATTGTTGGCTATGTGGATCGTGACCACCAGGGTCAAGCGGGGATTGAGTTTAGCCAGAATCAATTTTTACAGGTTCCCCATAGCCGCCAACTCCTCTCGATGAGTGCCCTAGGGGAGTGGCTGCCAGCGCTTGCCCCTGCGGATCCGCGGGTCTTAAATCAGGGGTACCATGTGCGCCTCACGATTGATAGTCGTCTGCAACAAACGGCACGCCAAGCCCTGCAACAGCAGTTACGCAAATTCAATGCTAAACGCGGCACGGTTATTGTCCTAGAAGTGAAAACTGGGGCACTGCGAGCCTTGGTCTCAGAACCCGCCTACGATCCCAATCATTACTACCGTGCTGATCCAGCCCTTTTTCGCAACTGGGCGGTGTCGGACCTCTATGAACCAGGATCAACCTTTAAGCCAATCAATACCGCCATTGCCCTTGAACTAAATGCCATTACTCCTGATACGGTGTTGCCCGATGAGGGACGAATTGTTGTTGGCGGTTGGCCAATTCAAAATAGTGACTATAGTCAACGCGGCGGCCGCGGTGCCCTTAGAATTGCCGAAGTTCTCGCCTACTCTAGCAATGTGGCCATGGTGCACATGATGAGCCGCATTCCAGCCCGCCACTACTATCGCTATCTCCATCGCTTGGGACTCACAGAGAAAGTGGGCAGTGATCTGCCCTTTGAAACAGCCGCCCAGTTAAAACCTCCGGAGCAATTTATTAACTATCCGATTGAACCGGCAACGGCCGCCTTTGGTCAAGGCTTTTCCCTGACGCCGCTCCATTTGGCTCAACTAGTGGGGGCGATCGCCAACGGTGGGGAGATGGTTACTCCCCATGTCATTGACGGCCTCTACGATGAAAATGGCCAACTGCAAAAACGCCTTGAGCAACGCCCCCCTCGACGGGTCTTTTCGCAGCGCACCAGTCAAGCGGTGGTCAAAATGCTGGGAGAAGTTGTGCGCTTTGGTACAGGGAAACCCGCCCATATTCCCGGCTATCGCTTGGGGGGCAAAACGGGCACGGCGCAAAAGGCGATTGGCGGTACCTATAGCAATCTGCGTATTACCAGCTTTTTTGCTGTCTTTCCCCTAGAACAGCCCCAATATGTGATTTTGGCGGTGGTGGATGAACCCAAGGGAGATGATGCCTATGGCTCAACGGTGGCCATTCCAATTGTGCGAGCGGTTACGGAGTCACTGATTACGATTGAGGGCATTCCTCCCTCACATCCACAGGAATTGCGGCGCCCCGCTGCACCAGCTTCGGTGTCACAATAGGGAAGAACAGCGCAAAAGGACGGTATGCTTCAACGGTTTTTTGTTACAGTGTTGGCTATTTTCGTGGTGTTGCTGGGAGGCTGTTCGGCCACCAGTGGGCTACAGGCCTATGTTGATAGCTACGATGGCTATGAATTCCTTTACCCCCGCGGTTGGGTACAGGTACAGGCCAAGGATCCGGTGGATGTGGTTTTTCACGACATTATTGAGACGACGGAAAACGTCAGCGTGGTGGTCAATCCCGTGTCTAGTACGAAATCCCTTGAGGAATTGGGGTCGCCTGAGGAGGTGGGCGATCGCCTGCTGCGCAATATCATTGCTCCCAGTGAAAGTGGCCGCAGTTCTGCCTTAATTGCCGCCACCTCCCAAAAGGCTGATGATAAGACCTACTACATTCTGGAGTATGCGGTCACTCTACCGGGGGATGGCAACAATGCTCAGCAGCGGCACAATTTGTCGAGTATTGCCGTAAGTCGAGGTAAGGTCTATACCCTCAGTGTGTCAGCGCCTGAAGAGCGCTGGCCAAAAGTGGAAGACCAATTTAAGACCATCGTGTCCTCGTTTAGCGTATATTAAAGAAAGAATTGGGGAGTTAGCTCAGTTGGTAGAGCGTCGCGATCGCACCGCGAAGGTCAGGGATTCGAGTTCCCTACTCTCCATGGTACTACCCCCGCTGCCGTAGTTTGTTAAAGACTGGCGGCGATCGCAACTCATTACCCACCTACCCCAATTTCCTGGCACTTCGTTTCAATCCGCAATCGCCTTCACTGCGACTGCTGCTGACCCGCTCTGCCGAATCTCCTCTGGAGGTCATTGCCCCATTGTCAGTGACAGCACTGGGCAACATCGTGCGAAACATTAACATCGTGCACAACATTGTGGGGCGAGAACAAGATATCTGCGCTTTGATTTAACTTTGCTCTGAACGAAGTCCTTGAGTTGGAAACATAACGGGAATATTGGGATTGACCCATACTTGACAGTTGAGTTCGCTGCTGGGTGGGAAAAAAGGAATCGGGTTGCCTGCGGCATCGGTGACTTCTGGCAGGTATTCAACGGTTAGGGCATCAAATTGACAGGTGTAGGCACCATAAATGACTTGTTGGCGATCGCGCAGGATCAACTGATAGCCAAAGCTGCGACTGGCATGGCCCAACTGATTAATCAGGGCAAAACGCCGTAAATAGGGCAAGCGTCCCCAAGCGGCGGGGGAGACAAAGGCTTCAATTCTGCCCCCCGGTGCTGTCATGGCTGGAAAGGCTTGCCAGCGTTGAATCACCTGGTCACCAAACTGCTGCACGGCCCACCAGAGGCTGGGTACTGTTAAGCCCACTGCCGAGGGAGACTCGCTAACCACAACTTGCTTTTCATTGACAGGCAGCGCGATCGCCGCCGCCACCGCTAGGGGTAAGTCCTCTGTAGAGGGATTGGCAGTCGTTCTAAGGGGATGGAATCCTAATAGAGCGATCGCTCCCACGGCACTCAACCATCGGCCCCAGGCCTTAGGAGGGGATAGGGTTCTCATTGGCCTTGAGTCAAGAAGGAACTTACCCCTATGTTACAAATGCAGCCATGCCTTCAATACATCCAGGAGGCTATTGCCGCCCCATGCAAGGGCAATCAAAATTGATGTGGTGACTGCTAGACCAATCAAAGAGATAACCACCCCTGCCAGGCTAATCAAACCATCGTCATCCAAAAGACCAAAGCCGATTGTAAAAATGCCCATGGCGGGAATGGTGTTGGTGCCGGGAATAGGCAAAATCATCGAGATCGCCATCAGCGATACAGTAACCCCCAAGCCCAAACGTCCGCCTCGGGTCGTGCAAATGAAGCGCCAGCGGGGACGGGAGATCAATTCAATCCGTCGCAGCCAAGGCAAAGCTGTGCGCACAATCTTCTGCATCTGGGAGCGCGGCATCGTGCGCTTGAGCAGCCACGGCGGCAGCCAAGGGACTGAGGCACCCACAAGCAATTGCCAACCCAACAGTAACAGCACAATGCCAAAGGGTGTGGCGTAACCGGGGGCTGGAATGGGCAGCGCCGATGGCAACGAAAGAACGGCCAGCAAAAAGCCAAAGGTTCGCTCCCCCGCCAACTGAACAATCTCTGCCAAGGACACCAGTGGTTGCGTTAAAACCTCTCCATGCCTAGGGCTGGGCACAGGACTCAAAAAGGCATATTCCAGGTCTGTGGACAATTTTGCCATGAAAAATTACAGGAAGTGGAAATGTTCCCACTGCTAGGATACGATAAATTGATCGTGAGTTTATGCTCAACACAGTTGACGGCAATTCCAAAGCCGCGATCAACCGGAATCCATGGCAACCCCATCTGACTTACCGACAGAGTTGCACCTGATTAATCCCCGGCGATCGCTAGGGCAGGTTTATCTCGACTGGACACCCCAACCCGGTTGCCATGTGGATCACGAAGGGGAAACCTATACAGTGTTAGAACGCCGTCATCGCTACCGGTTTCGTGGTGGACGCTATCAACTGGAAAAAATTGCCCTCTATGTGCAGCCCAGTGACACCCTTAGCGATCGCCATCTCGTGAATGGACAGTGGGTGATTGGGGATCCCTCCTGCCGCTGGAATGCCCTTTCACCCTTGTTGCGCTGTGCTGTGAACCCTCAGGGCTCCTGCCAAGCGTGTCGAGATTACCAGCCTCGAGAACCTTAGCATTTCCTTTCTCAGCTCAAAAATCCCCGCCAGGGCAGGGGAGGGTCTGGGTTGTTTGAATTGAACTCGGTACCGGCCAGCTACTGCCCTGGGGAGGTCAGGTAGGACGTTGCCGGTAGGACAACTTTCACCGGTTGAACGTGCCAGATGTCTTGGCAGTACTCGCGAATGGCGCGATCGCTAGAAAATTTCCCCATCCGTGCCACATTGAGAATTGACATTTTTGCCCATTGGGCTTGATCTTGTTGATAGACCTGAAGGACCCGTTGGTGGCAGTCCACATAGCTTTGGTAGTCTGCCAAGAGGCAATAGCGATCGTTTTGCCAGAGGTGCTGAACCAGGGGCCGAAAGAGTTCCGTATCGCCATGGGAAAAGTACCCCGAGGCAATGAGGTCGAGCACCCGCTTCAGCCTTGGGTTGCTATTGGCAAACTCCCAGGGGCGATAGCCGTTGCGCCACAATTCCTGCAATTGCTCTACCGTGTGACCAAAGAGGAAGAAGTTTTCAGCCCCCACCTCTTCGCGAATTTCCACGTTGGCGCCGTCGAGGGTGCCAATCGTCAACGCCCCATTGAGGGCAAATTTCATATTCCCTGTGCCTGAGGCTTCGTAGCCGGCTGTTGAAATTTGCTGGGAAAGATCCGCTGCTGGATAGACCTGCTGCCCTAGCGTTACGCTGTAGTTGGGCAAAAAGACGACCCTTAGGCGATCGCGCACCGCTGGATCACGGTTAATCACCTCAGCCACGGAGTTAATGAGCTTAATGATTAACTTGGCCATATAGTAGCCTGGGGCCGCCTTGCCGCCAAAAATAAACGTTTGGGGCACCATCTCCAGTTGGGGGTTGTCCTTCAACATCTGGTAAAGCGTGATGACATTGAGGACACACAGGTGCTGGCGTTTATATTCGTGGATGCGCTTCACCAAGATCGAGAAGAGGGAATGGGGATCCACCGTTACCCCTAGGCGATCGCGAATGTATTCCGCAAGGCGTTCCTTGTTCCCATGCTTCACCGATTGCCATTGGGCTGCAAACTCGGCATCCTCTGCCAAGGGTTCCAATTGCCGCAGTTGATCCAAGTGCTTCAGCCAATCTTCGCCAATGCGTTCGGTAATCAGGCGGGTTAATCTCGGATTGCTGAGCACCATCCAGCGCCGGGGGGTGACGCCATTGGTTTTATTGGAGAATTTCTCTGGTGTCAGTTCGTAGAAATCCTTGAGCACCGTTTTTTTCAGGAGTTCTGAGTGCAGTGCTGCCACGCCGTTGATGGCATGACTCCCCACCGCTGCCAAGTGGGCCATGCGCACATAGCGACAGTCACTTTCATCGATAATGGACAGCCGCCGCAGGCGATCGTTATCCCCCGGGTATTGCAGGCGTACCTCATCTAGGAAACGACGGTTGATTTCATAGATGATTTGCAAGTGGCGGGGCAAGAGGGAGCCAAAGAGATCTAGGGGCCATTTTTCCAGTGCCTCGGGCAGGAGGGTGTGGTTGGTGTAGGCAAAGGTTCGGCGGGTAATGTCCCATGCCTGCTCCCAAGGCATGAGATGCTCGTCGACGAACAGGCGCATCAATTCCGCCACTGAAATGGCTGGGTGGGTATCGTTCAACTGAACGGTGAACTTCTCATGGAAGCGGCTCAGATCTTGTTTGCCCGATTGTTTGTAGAGGCGGATCATGTCCTGAAGGGCACAGGAGCAGAAGAAATACTGCTGCATCAGCCGCAGTTCTTTGCCCTGCAACTGCTCGTCATTGGGATAGAGGACCTTCGTGATGTTTTCTGAAGCAATTTTTTGGTTGACAGCGCCGTAGTAATCGCCTGTGTTAAAGGCTTGAAAGTCAAAGGACTCCACCGCCTCTGCCCGCCATAGACGCAGAAGATTGGCGGTATTCACCTTGTAGCCCAAGATGGGGGTGTCATAGGCCACTCCCTGAATCACTTGGTGGGGTTGCCAAACAACCCGATAGCGGCCCTGATCATCGGTATAGCTATAGGTGTAGCCGCCAAACTTCACCTGCAAAATCAATTCCGGTCGGGGAATTTCCCAAGGGTTGCCATAGCGTAACCACTTGTCGGTAATCTCGACTTGCCAACCATCGCGAATTTCTTGGTCAAAGATACCGTACTCATAGCGAATGCCATAGCCAATGGCGGGGATTTCCAATGTAGCGAGAGAATCCATATAGCAGGCGGCCAAGCGTCCCAACCCGCCATTCCCCAACCCCGGCTCCTCCTCCTGATCGAGGAGTTCTTTGAGGTTCAAACCGGTTTGCCGCATGGCTTCTTCAACGGCCTCATAGAGTCCGAGGTTAATTAGGTTATTGCCAAGGTGTGGCCCTAGCAAAAATTCGGCGGAGAGATAGCAAACAGTGCGGCTTTCTTGATCTCGATAGGTTTTTGCAGAATTCAGCCAGCGCAACAGTAGGCGATCGCGCACGGTGTAGGCCAAGGCCAAGTAGTAATCATTTTTCGTCGCCACTTCGGGAAATCGCCCTTGGATAAAGAAGAGATTATCCATAAAGGCGCGCCGCAGGGTTTCAATGCTCGTACCGGTGCGATCGTCTTCCGTGAGCACTGTAGGACAACCGGGCGGAATGAGACTGGTCATTGTGGGAATCCTCGCAAAGAATTAGCGCGATTAGTAGTAGTCAGCCCTTCCCTATCTGTTCTATCGCGATCGCCCGGGATTCCCCCCTAAGTACAGAATCTCTTTACTCGCACTCTTTGCTAGTAAAGGGGGGCAAGCCCTTCCCTAGCCTTCATTCACTGTGGGAAACAGTTGGCAGGTCAGCTCTTCATCGGAGGAGTCAGGGGGAGGACTGCCGCGGGTAGCCTCTGGGGCTTGGGTGTGTTGATAGCGTTGATAGAGCGTACTCAGAAGTTTGATCAGGCGATCGCCCCCACTGGCATAGAGAGGATCCTGGGGCAAACGTGCCAAAGCAGTGGCCATTTGCGTCTGCAAAATCTCTAAATCACCATAGCGGCGGGTCAGCCGTTGCAGCAAATCAATGAGGGTAAACCGCTCTAGGGCTTGGGCATGCACCGGCTTGGTGGTCAACAGAGCGGCCACAAGAAGCTTCATATGCAGAGGGGTACAGTAGCGGGTGACTTCTAATCGCAAATCGTAGAGATCTGCAGTGCTGAGGGTTGGCGCCTCGATGGTCAGTGTAGCCGTCGCAGCTTGGCTGTAAAGGGGGACCAAAATTTGCAGCAGTACGGCTGAGGGAACCTGATAGGCCTGTGCTTTGTTGAGACTATTGACAAGGGCAGTTAGGTGCTGTCCCAAGAGGGTGGGGGTTTTCAGCCGTTCAAGGATTTCGATGAGGACCTGTTGCACGTCGCTCACGGTCCATGGCGGTGCTTGGGTCGGCCACTGATGTTGCTGAAGGGCATACAGTAGCTTAAAAAGGCGGCTCTGCTGCGGGTGCTGGGCAATTTGTTGGGCAGCGGTGGCAATGGTAGAAGTCGTTGGGGTCACAGGTTGGCCAAACGTCCCTCGGTACTGCATTGTAGCCAATTTTCCTAGACAGTGGTTTAATCCTGCTGATGGCCAAGGGAGGGTGAGGGCTTCTGCTAGGATTGGGAGAGTTTAGGGGTGACAGAACAACGGTGAGAGCGCTTTTCCATCGTTTGCAGCAGCGTCTCAATGAGATTGTGGTTGGTCAAGGGGCGATCGCCCAAGGATTAATTGTGGCTCTCCTCGCCGAAGGCCACGTCATCCTTGAGGGGGTGCCGGGCACTGCCAAAACCCTGCTGGTCAAGCTCCTCGCTCGCCTGATTGCAGCGGAATTTCGCCGTATCCAACTCACCCCCGATGTTCTCCCCGCTGATATTCTCGGTACGAGCATTTTTGACTTCAACAGTCGCACATTTCGCCTGCGCAAGGGGCCAATTTTTACCCAAGTACTGCTGGCGGATGAAATTAACCGCACACCGCCCAAAACCCAAGCGGCTCTCCTAGAAGCGATGGAAGAACGGCAGGTGACCCTCGACGGCACTACCCTCGCCCTCCCTGGTTTATTTTGGACAGTGGCCACCCAAAACCCCTTGGAATTTGAGGGAACCTATCCCTTGCCCGAGGCCCAACTGGATCGCTTTCTTGTGAAGCTGGTGGTGTCCTATCCAGAGCCAAACGCTGAACGGCAAATGCTGGAAAATGCCCTTGCAGGCTTTGAAGCCCGCGATCTCGATCAACTCAATTTGGAGCCCTTGATTACCGTAGAGCAAGTTTTGGCAGCACGACAGCAGGTGCGGCAAGTCCATGTGGAGCCGGTGGTGCTAGATTATCTTTTGGCGTTGGTGCAGGCCAGTCGTCAACATCCCGAACTCCTTTTGGGGGCTTCCCCACGGGCGGCAGTGGGCTGGCTACGTGCTACCCAAGCCCAGGCCTGGCTAGCGGATCGCCCCTACGTCACTCCTGAGGATGTGAAGGCGATCGCCATCCCCCTACTGCAACACCGTTTGATCCTCAAGCCCGAGGCCCAGTTAGACGGCACCACGCTGCCCCAAGTGATCCAAAGTATTCTTGCCAAAGTTGCTGTTCCCCGATGAAGGCACCTGCCAGTTACCAGTTTGGTCGCCACCGCCCCCGCTGGGTGCCGACGGTCCGCTTCTATGGCCTGTTGCTGCTGGGGGGAGTCTTGCCGGTGCTGACGAACTTCCTACCGTCGGAGCTATGGCCAATCGCCGATGGGAAGCCGCAGGCAACCTTGCGCTACTGGCCTCTGGGGCTGGGGTTAGTCTTGATGGGGCTCTACGATCTGGTGATTTTCGGCATGTCCCTGTGGGACTACAGCCGCATCGGTCGCTGGCAACTGACCCTCGATCGCGTCTGTGAGTCACGGTTATCCATTGGTCGGCAAAACCCGATTCGCCTCAGGCTACACATCCGTGGTGAGGTCCCCTTGAGTGAGCAGATCTGGGTTGAACTCTACGACTATGTGCCCGCTGAGTTGACGGGGGAAACCCCCTCTTTTGCCGTTGCGGCGCTAGTCCACAGCAGCTTGGAATTGCTCTACCATGTGTTTCCACCGCGACGGGGTGCCTTTCAATGGCCCGGCTGTGATGTCCGTTTGCGCAGTTCTTGGGGCTTGGCGTGGCGACGTTGGTTTGCACCCCTTGTCACGGAGGTTGAGGTCTATCCTGATTTGATGGCCTTGCGATCGCTCTCAATTCGCCTCAGTTTAGAGTCCAGTGGTAGCCTGCGGCGGCGACGCTACGCCCTGGGAGGCACCGAGTTTGCGGAATTGCGGGAATACCATCTGGGGGATGATCTGCGCCTTATGGATTGGAAAGCTAGTGCTCGCCGGGGATGGCCTCTTGTGCGAGCCATGGAGCCAGAACGGGATCAACCCCTGATCATTCTGCTGGATCGGGGACGCTTGATGACCGCTACTGTGGCGGGTTTGAAACGCTTTGACTGGGGCTTAAACGCGGCATTGGCCTTGGCGCTGACGGGCTTGCGACGGGGTGACAAGGTGGGCTTAGGGATTTTTGATCAGCAATTGCACACCTGGATTGCGCCTCAAGGTGGTGATTCCCATCTGGGGCGGATGCTCACTCAGGTGTATCGCTGTGAACCGGTTTTTGAAGAATCGGATTATGTCGGCACAGTGAGCGCCATTTTGGGACACTATACCCGTCGTGCCCTTGTCGTCGTTCTCACAGAGGTGATTGATGAGGTGGCTTCCCAAGAACTCCTCACGGCCATGGCTCGCCTGACGCCCCGTTTTCTACCCTTCTGTGTTGCTTTGCGCGATCGCCACATTGAAACCCTTGCCCACCGCCCTTTAGTGCCACAGCCCTTGGCTCCCGTAGATCAGGTGGCCACCCTTTATGAACAGGCTGTTGCTCTCGATCTGCTGCATCAGCGACAGCGTGCCTTTGCCCATTTGGAGCAAAAAGGGGTTCTCGTGCTTGACGCCCCTGCGGATCAGGTGAGTGAGCAACTGGTGGATCGCTATCTGCTGCTAAAAGCCCGTGGCCAACTCTAGGCTTGGCTCGCCTCGATCACACGGGTCTTCCTTGGCTCCTGCAGCGGCCATAGGGGTGGGCGATCGCCCGTTGGTGTTGCTTGGGGAAAGGGTGTTGAGGTCTGCGTCAGCCCACAAGTTGCCCGCAAACGCGCTTGCAGGAGCTGACTCACCACCTGACGTTGAATAAATGCTTGCTCAATTGCTGGGGGGACTGAACGTTGCAGTTCCATAGCTTGCCTCGAATTCACCGCTGCTCACGGCGACACCGGCTTCCGTGCGCTTCCTACACCCACAGATGATAGGCCTCAGTTTGATCTTAGCGACCATTGCCCGCGCTGGTAAAAACGACTACCAAAATGCAGGGGGCTTGTGGGGATTTGCTGACACTATTGCGAAGAGGATACATTCCCAGACGGGGGCGACTGTCCTTTGTGTTCGCAAAACTCGTAGATCACCTTACCGCCATGAATAACAACATAGAGGGTCACGCCACTGAGAACAAAAGGCATGAGCTGCTCCAGCCAAGGCAGGTGGCAACCGAGGCGAGTGAGAACAACGGCAAGGGCATCGTCCAAGAGGCTAATCAGCAAAGGGAACAACTGCCGCAGCAGAGCAAGAATCTCTGATAAATAGCCATCACTATCCATAAATGTCTTCTCAAATAATTCGACGCAGAAAATAATTTTAAGTACAGCTTAAATACCGTCTGTTTTGCAGGTATGGAACATACATCAATCGAGTCATTATTTACAACATTGTCATTATTTGCAAAGTTATTTACAACCTTTTGTACAAGAGTTGAAACCCGAATCAATACGGTATCAATCAATTATTATCCCCCGATGAAGGATATATCCTAATGTTTAGAAATTTTGAAAAATGCGCTGCCGGCTGTGATGGATTGTGCTAGAACAGCACCCAGCTGAGGGATTTTTGGAAACTTTTAAAAACCGTAATACTTCTATTATAAACAACCGCCATGCCCTAGGAAAGATAGCCTTTCTCTAAGGTAGAGAGTACATAAGTAGGCTGTAATCCTGTCAGCAAGCGGTTTTGACTTTTCCAAGCAGGATGAATCCTTGTGCACAGAGCTGTAACTGTAATTAATTGTTACATCAGAATATATTTCAAGGGTCAGTATCTAGGATGGAAGGAGCAACAGCGGCAGGTGCCTATGAAACGGTTCTTGAGCCATCGGTGCTGTTTTGCGATTCTGTTGGCGATCGCCACCGCCACAGGAGTTGATTTCCCGGCATTTGGGCAAAATGAAACCCAACAGTTGCGCGATATTATGCAGCGGTTGGATGCCCTCCAACAGCGCTATAGTGCTGCCGTCAGTGAACTAGACGTGATTCGTAAAACCTCCTTTGGCGGCGATACCCATAATGTTATTGCCCTTACAAATCAAATTGAGCAATTCCAAAAACAGGGGAATTATGGCGCAGCGGTGGCACCCGCGCGGGACTTGGTGGCGATCGCCGAGCGGGTTTTAGGGCCTAATCACCCCACCGTTGCCGCCGCCTTGAACAATCTTGCCGTTACCTACAAGGAACTCGGCAACTTTAGTGAGGCCATTCCCCTTTACCAGCGAAGCTTGGCCATCCGTGAACAAGCCCTTGGCCCAAATCATCCCGATGTTGCCACCAGCCTCAATAACCTCGCCAATCTCTACACCGATCAAGGTAACTACGGCGAGGCGCTGCCCCTCTACCAGCGTGCCCTTAGGATCCGTGAACAAGCCCTTGGCAAGAACCATCCCGATGTGGGCTTGAGTGTCCACAACTTGGCAGTGATGGACCATTTGCAGGGCAGCTTAACCACGGCCTTGCCCCTATACCAGCGCAGTCTCGGCCTCCTTGAACCCGCCTTAGGGGCAGAACATCCCCTTGTGGCAACAGTGTTGAATAACCTTGCCGAACTCTATCGTGCTCAGGGTAATTATGGTGCCGCGCTTCCCCTTTACCAACGCAGTTTGACTATCCGTGAAAAGGTGCTGGGGACAGATCACCCCGATGTTGCTACGAGTCTTAACAACTTGGCTGAACTCTATCGGGTACAGGGGAATTACGGGGCAGCACTTCCCCTCTATCAGCGCAGTATTGCCCTGCGGCAGCGTACCCTCGGTGGCGACCATCCCTACTTGGCTCTGAGTCTTGCCAACTTAGCAAAAGCCTACTGGGCACAGGGGAATATCAATGAAGCCTTAACGGCCCTCAACCGGGCCCTTGAGATTGAAGAGATCAACCTCAGCCGTAACCTAGTGGTTGGTTCCGAGGAGTATAAACGCAACTATCTAGCCACATTTCAAGACTCCACCAATACCGCCATTTCCTTCCATTTGCAGGGGAATCCCCAGAATCCAGCAGTAGCCAACCTCGCGCTGACAACCATTTTGCGCCGTAAAGGTCGATTGTTGGATGTTTTAGCGGCAACGATCAGCCGCCTGCGCAATCAACTGGATGCGGTGGCTCAGCAGCAACTGGATGAATTAATTCGGGTGCGAACACAGATTGCCAGCCTCACCTTTGGGCGCGATCGCCCACCCCTGGCCAGCCAAATGAGCCAACTGCAACAGCGTGCTAACCAACTGGAAGCGCAACTGGTGAGCCAAAATGCCAACTTCCGTTTAGAATTCACCCCCGTAACCCTCAGGGTTGTGCAGCAAGCTATTCCCGCCAATGCCGTGCTGCTGGAGTTTATTGAATATGTGCCCTACAACCCAAAAACCAACCGTTGGGAGGCTCCCCGCTACGCCCTCTATGGGCTGAAGAATAGCGGTACCCCCCAATGGCAAGACTTGGGTACGGTGGCTGATCTGAATACGGTCATTAAAGCGGCGCGACAGCGGATGGCGGATCCAAGATTGCCAGCTACGGTAACGAAGCCCTCTTTGAAGGCGGCCTATGAGCGCCTCTTGGCTCCTTTGGAACCCTTCCTAGCGGGCAGTACCCATCTGCTAGTGGCTCCCGATGGTCAGTTGAACACTCTGTCCTTTGAGGCTCTGGTGGATCGGCAGGATCGCTATCTAGTGCAGTCCTATACGATCACACTGCTCACCTCAGGCCGCGACTTGCTGCGGCTGCAACAGCGGCGCAAACCTGCAAATCCCCCCTTGGTGGTGGGTAATCCCACCTTTAGTCAAGGGAGTGGTCGCGCCCTGGCAGGGGGTCAGCGGGGGGTCAACCCGCGATCGCTGGATTTGCGCAGCCTCACATTTACAGAATTGCCGGGGACGGCCACCGAGGTAAAAACCCTGAGCACCCTGTTGCCCCAAGCTCAAGTGCTCACGGGTAGGGATGCCACCGAAACGGCAATCAAAGAAACCCGAGGCCCCCGTGTGCTTCACCTGGCCACCCATGGATTTTTCTTGGAAAGGCCGTCCGTGTCTCCCCAAGGCCTGCAAAATACCCGTGGTCTGAATGCCTATGTCCCCTTGGGTGGTGAAAATCCCCTTTTGCGTTCTGGTCTGGCGCTGGCGGGTTTCAATCAACGGCAGAGCGGGGTGGATGATGGGGTATTAACGGCTTTTGAAGTCACCGGCCTCAACCTCGATGGCACCGAGTTAGTGGTGATGTCCGCCTGTGATACGGGACGCGGTGATATTCTCAATGGCGATGGTGTCTATGGATTGCGGCGAGGCTTTACCTTGGCGGGGGCACGCACCCAAGTGAGTTCCCTCTGGAAAGTGGACGACACCACAACTCAACAACTCATGGTTATCTTTTATCAACATCTGGCAGCGGGCAAAGGACGTAGTGAAGCCCTCCGCCAAGCTCAGTTGCAGTTAATGAATGACCCCCGCAAGCAAAGTCCCTATTTTTGGGCTGCCTTTGTCAGTAGTGGTGAGTGGCGACCGCTTCCTTAGGGCCGGGGGTAGCTGATAGGGGTTTGTAATTGGATGCCGAGGGGGCGATTGCGATCAATCCAAAGGATTGGCCCTTGCCGCCGCGGGGGTGGCTCTCCCCAGAGCACAGTGACACTGCCGGGGGGCAAAGGTTCAGGGCTAGGCCATTGACTAGTGAGCCAGACAAGGGAATCAAGGGGATACTCAGCAGCGGAGTCGCCGGGGGCGATCGCCGCCAGTGCCCGCAGGACGGTTGGTTGACCGTGGAGCATCCCCGTGACCGGACTCCAAAACTGAACGGGAATTTGCTGTTGCAAACTGTAAAGGTAGAGGCTGGCCGCCGCAATGACCGCCTGCTCAAAGTCTGCCTCGCTCCAGTGGGGACGGGTATCAAGGGCAATAGTCACCGCATTGCCACCGCTAAAGGTATCAAACTCTCGCACCCGCAGTTCTCCATAGCGCGCACTGGTGCGCCAATGCACCAGACGCAAAGGGTCTCCCCAGCGGTAGGGACGCAAGGCCCGGGTGATGCCCTCTTGGGCAATGTGAAGATGATGCTGGCGATCGCGCCACTCCTGGGAAATCTCTTGCCCCAACTGATCTAATAAAGGACACTGTTGCAGTTGCAGAACCTGTGGATAAACCACCACCTGTTGTGGTACAGGAAAGGAACGCTGACACCAAAAGAGGCCCAAGGGGGCGCCGGTGCGCAGCCGAAGCTGTTGCCATTCATAAACGCCCCGACGGGATGGGATAAGCTCGTACTGCCAAGGCAGGGTTTGCTGTGGTAGCAGTTGCTCGATCGCCTGTTGGGGAAATTCGCGCTGAGTAGCTGACCAGAGGCCACGGGGAACCGGGTCAATCACTTGCAGATTGTGGCGAGGCGTTTGGGTGGCGTTGGTGAGCAAGACCGTAAGGCGGAGGCGATCGCCCGCATGCACTGGAGCCACCTTTACACGCTCCAGCACTAATCCCTGCAAATGGCGCGGTGGTAAAATTGCCGCCACCAAGAGCAGACCAAAAATGATCCCCGTAATAACGTAGAGCCAACCTGCCATGGAGTTAATGGCAGCGGCAAAGAAAAACAGATTCATTCCCAGCAGCAGCAGTCCCCCATAGGCGGGGGTCACCCAGCGTTCCTCCAAAAGCTGATTGAGACGACGCAGCTTGGTCATCGCAAATTTGGGTCTTAGAAGCGGTGGGACTCAGCGGGCAATCGGCTAGGAAACAGGTGGATAAGCAGTTGCTGCAAAGCTTGACGAAAGTCCCCCCTCACACAGCCAGGCTCAAACCGCTGCACCAATTCCCCACGATCAAAAAAGAGAAGCGTTGGCAAGCTCGTCAATTGAAAGTGACGACTGAGGGCAAAGTTTTCATCGGCATTGATCCTGAGAATTTGCAACTGTTGGGGTAGCGACTGCTCCAGTTGATCCAGGAGAGGATCAATGAGGTGGCACAGGCTACACCAAGGAGCCCAAAAATGCACGATCACAGGCACAGGGGCACTGCGAATTTGCCGCTGGAATCCTTCGATATTAAATTGCTGAATGCCCTTCACGTTCTTATCTCGTTTTGTCTTGGGATCATGGTAGCAGTCAGCGACAGTTTTGCAGCAGCGATTTGCAGCGATATGATGCCGTAGGATCAAAATAGTTCATAGGATGTCAATTGACCCTCCCAAATGCCTCCTAAACCTTCCCCCAAGTCCAGCCTTTGGCAAAAACTTTTCCCCCTGCTGCTACGGGAAGCGATCGCCATGCTTCAGGGGATCACTCACCTCCTCAGCAAAGCCACGGCGCAACTTAAGGGGATGGCCACACAACAGGCGATCGCCCCAGAACAGCTGAATCCCGAACATTCATGGGTTGGTCGAGGGGCAGCCCTATGGTGGCAGGGCATGGGCTGGGTACAGCGACGGCTGCCGAGTCACCTCCAGGAGCGTTATAACCGCACGACATTAACTGGGATCGCGATCGCCCTACTCCTTATTCTGCTCCTGTTGAATCCCCTCCGTTTTCAGTCTGCCGCTCGGCCAACGGTGAAAGCGACCCACCCTCCCCAACCCAGTGTTCTGGTGCCGCCTCGTTCTGCTCCCTCACCAACGGCAGCAACCCTAGCCCCGCCGTCCGCACCAATACCAGAGCCGCCACCGCTGCCCACTCCCTCAGCGGTGGCGATTGCTCCTTCCTCCACCGTCAGTGACAGCTTCACCGTCCGCCAGCGGTTGCTGGCCATTTGCGATCGCTACAGCAACGCCCTTGATCCCACCCTGACCCTCACCCCCAGCGAGCAGCGCCTAGAACTAGTGCTGGCCAATGGTTGGTATGATCTTAGTCCTACCAAGCAAGATCAACTGGCACAAAATCTCTGGCAAACCGCCCATGAGTTGGGGTATGAGGCCATAATTGTTATGGATACCGAAGGTCACCTACTTCTGCGTGATCCCGTAGTGGGTGAGAATGCCATCGTTGTCCGTCGCAAGCTGATCTAACCCTGCCTCACAGCGATAAACTTTGCCAATCCGCTAATCTAGAAGAACGCTAACTTTTTTAGCTTTCTATGAGTAACACCACCGTTTCCGCCGAAAAGCGCAAAGCCCTTGAGCTTGCCGTCGCCCAGATCGAACGCAACTTTGGTAAGGGTAGCATTATGCGCCTTGGGGATGCTACCCGCATGAAAGTGGAGACCATTTCCAGTGGCGCCCTCACCCTTGACCTTGCCTTGGGCGGCGGTCTGCCAAAAGGACGCATCATTGAAATTTATGGGCCTGAAAGTTCAGGGAAAACCACGTTGGCACTCCACGCCGTAGCCGAAGTCCAGAAAGCCGGTGGGGTCGCTGCCTTTGTGGATGCCGAACATGCCCTAGATCCCACCTATTCTGCTGCCCTAGGGGTAGATATTGAAAACCTGCTGGTGGCGCAGCCGGATACTGGAGAAGCGGGCTTAGAAATCGTGGATCAACTGGTGCGCTCGACGGCTGTGGATATTGTGGTGGTGGACTCCGTGGCCGCCTTGGTGCCCCGTGCCGAAATTGAGGGAGACATGGGAGATAGCCATGTGGGGCTGCAAGCCCGCCTCATGAGCCAAGCCCTGCGCAAAATTACCGGCAATATCGGTAAAACGGGCTGTACGGTGATTTTCCTGAACCAATTGCGGCAAAAGATTGGCGTCACCTACGGCAACCCGGAAACGACAACGGGGGGAATAGCCCTCAAGTTCTTTGCCTCGGTGCGCCTAGATATTCGGCGAGTGCAAACCCTGAAGAAGGGAACAGAGGAATTTGGGATTCGCGCCAAAGTCAAGGTGGCCAAAAATAAGGTGGCGCCTCCCTTTCGCATTGCAGAGTTTGACATTATTTTTGGTCAGGGGATTTCCAAGTTAGGCTGCGTTCTCGATATAGCCGAGGCAACCGGTGTGATTACCCGCAAAGGGGCTTGGTATTCCTACAACGGTGAAAACCTTGCCCAAGGCCGCGAGAACACAATTAAGTACATGGAGGAGAACCCTCCCTTTGCCCAAGAGGTTGAACAGCAGGTGCGGCAAAAGCTAGACCAAGGAGCAGCGGGCTTTGCCAATTTTGCCAATAGGGTGACTCATACCCATGAGGAAATTGGCGAAGAGGAATAGGGGCGATCGCCTGTGAGGGACTTCCGCAGCAGTAACTTTCGCTCTCCCCAAAACGTGAAGTCTTCCTCAACCACTTCAAAGCCACAGCGGGCATATAACTGCCGTGCTGCTTGATTTTGAGCAAGGACGTGGAGATAGAGATCGGAATAGTCGGAATAGATGGCGTAAAGGTGGGTCTCAACCGCCTGTAATAGCCGCCGGCCAATGCCCCGTCGTCGGTAGTCGGGATGCACGGCCAAGTTAGAGAGATAAGGGTTGGGTTGCCCCTTGATCTCACGGAGCTGCACCTCAACACTTCCTACACATCGAGAAGCGCCTCCTATGGGCATAATGGCTAGCCAACAGTGGTAGTGGGGACGCTCGCGCTGCCAGCGATCGCGCAAATCCTGCTCAATCCCCAACTGGAGAAAACCGCGCCAAAGGGCTTGCCAACCGCCACCGGGATGAAAACTCAGCGCCACGAGCTGAGCCACACTTGGCAAGTCGGTGATCTCTGCTGCACGAATCTCAATCATGCTAGGGCTGAGGAAGGGCAGATTGCTCCAGTTGGCTCATCAGTGCCCGCAGGGGGGGCTTGGCCAATAGGGTTTGCGTATCCGCCACCAAGCGATCGCCCCAGAGGTTCTCCCGTTGAAACTCCACCGTGCCGTAGCGACTATCGAGACGCAGCGCCTCCTCTGCGAGTTGTATTGCCCTTTCTTCCTGCCCCAGGCGAAGGAGAGCCGTGGCCAAAGCCAGTTTAGGCTCACTGGCCTTGGGGTCAATGTCTGCCGCCTGTTCCCAGTTCTTTGCCGCCTGCTGAATCCTGCCTTGCTCATAGAGCACCAAACCAATGTTGGTGTAGGCTGGCCAAAACTGGCGATCCAAACGCAGGACACGACGGTATTGAGCGATCGCCTGCTCCTTTTCTCCCAGTTTGAGATAGGCGTTGCCCAGATTAAACCATTCCTCTGTGGCATCGGGTTTGAGAGCCAATCCCTGGGCGATTGCCCGCACCGCTGCCCCGTACTGTCCTAGGCGAAAGTGGGCAGTGCCTAGGTTGAAATAGGCGGCTGGATTTTTGGTATTCAGTTTCAAGGCCTGCTCTAGGGCAGGAACAGCCTCCTGAGGTTGATTGACCGTGAGATACAGGCCACCGAGCAAGGCCCAGATCTCGTGGGCCTGAGGTGCTAACTGCACGGCCAGCTTGGCTCGCACCAACGCATCTTGAAATTGCTGGAACTGCGCCAGTTGCAGGGCTTCTTGTGCCACGATAAAGCCATTTTGCTCCATCTCCTTAGGATTGAGTTCAAGGGTGCGCGGTAGCACCACCTGCGCCGTGGCCACACTGCTACTGAGGAGGACTAGACTCAGACCAAAGATAGAGCGGGCAATTGTTTTAAGCACGATGGGCGTCTCGGTGTTGACTAAGCAGGACGGATTCTTCTTTAGTTTGCCACAACCTCTCCGCACTTGGTGTTTGCTGTTGCCGCCTTGGCGCCAAGACGCTTGCTTTCTGAAAAACAATAGATTAATTTAGACCTTGACTAGGATCTCAATTTATATTTCTCTTTACATTTTCTAAACAAAATTAAATGTGTTTTTGAGGAAGCTTAAATGTCAAGCAGTTCAGAGCAAAACATCCCCAACTATCTTGTTCCAGCAATTCTTTCAACAATTTGTTGCTGTTTACCCGTTGGAATTATCGCAATTATCTTTGCCGCCCAAGTTGACTCAAAGTTGACCGCCGGCGATCGTGCCGGGGCGCTAGAGGCCTCAAATAAGGCCAAGTTGTTCACTTGGATGGCTGTCATTTTAGGATTGCTGGGAAGTGTTCTTTATGCGGTGCTCATGGTTCTCGCAATTATCGCCGAGCAGGGGGGCCAGTAGCCGGCAGGCGTTCATAATGGTCAGGCGATCGCCAGCGCAACAGGTGAGTGGCCGGTTGTTGCAATAGTTCAGTCCTCAAGCCCAGAGCCCGGCGCGGGTTTACCGTCGCCAATGTTAACGCTGCTTCAAAATTGCACACTCCCCAGTCCACTAATCGTCCCACCATGGTCAGCAGCGGCACTGTGGTACCGCAGAGGGTGCCATCAGCCAATCGTGCAGTGCCATTTTTGACCTCAATGTGCCGCTCATCCCAAGGGTACAGGCCATCCCCTAACCCCAGCGGTGCCAGCGCATCACTGACCAAAAACAGGCGATCGCCCGCGCATTGCCACAAAATCCGTAACATTTGGGGATGGACATGAACCCCATCGGCAATCACCCCACACCAGACCCGCTGATCGGTCAGGGCGGCTGCTAACAGTCCCGGCTCTCGATGGTGGAGGGGAGGCATGGCATTAAAAGCATGGGTAATCATAGTGGCACCCGCCTCAAAAGCCGCCTGGGCTTGGGCTAGGGTGGCCATGGAGTGGCCTAAACTGACGGTAATTCCTAACTCCCGCAAGTAGGGCAAAACCTGATGGCTTGTATCCAATTCCGGCGCTAGGGTGAGAATGCACACTGCTGGGCTAAAGGCTGCCAGAACTGCTTGAACAGCTTCCAAGGTCAAGGGTTGCAGATACTCTTGGGGGTGGGCCCCCCGCTTGTGGGGATTGAGAAACGGCCCCTCTAAATGGACGCCGAGAATCTCAGCTTCCGGCTCCAGAGAGTTCGGCACATACTGGTGAATCAGTCCCAAAGCGGTGTGAATTGCCCCTAGGGGAGCGGTTACGATGGTGGGGGCATAGGCATCAATCCCCTGTTGCCAAAGGTAGCGGCTAATTTTAGGCAGCGGTTCTGCCGTCTTCAACTCCGGAAAAGGAATGCCCAAGGCACCGTTAATTTGTAAATCGACCCCCCCCAGGGAGAGATAATCACCAGCAAAATCCACAACGCCAACAGCTTGCGGTGGAATTAAATCTGAGCCAATGGCGACTACCTTGCCATCGGCAATTTGTACCTGTTGCAGGCGATCGCGCCCCAAAAGCCGGACCCGATCCAGCCATTGCGCCGCCATCATGCGGGCGTTGCTTGTAAATCAGGACGTTCTTCGGGCACAATTGCCCCCTCGACAGGACACACTTGCAGACAGATGCCGCAGTCAATGCAAGTGGCAAAATCAATCCAGAACCAATCCGTGCCCTTGCTATTTTTGCCCGGCCCTGGATGAATACAGGCTACCGGACAAGCCTCGACGCAATCAGCAACCCCTTCACAGGTATTGGTGACAATCGTGTGGGCCACAGTGTTTTCCTCACTGAGAGTGGAATTCACCTATCCATTGTAAATCTGTAAATCCCGCGGCTAAATCCCTAAATCTGACTTAGCAGCTTCAGCCGCCTCTAAGAGCGCAGGTGTGGGTAGTTCCTGCCAGTCGGGATCGCCGATTTCCCCATAGAAACTTTCATCATAGCTACGGGTTTGAATCACCACTGGCATCGGCACTGCATGGCCAAGGACCAGAGCCTGCTGTTTAGAATCCAGCTTTGCCAACACTGAACGCAACTGCTGTGATCCGGGCACCCCAGTGAAAATTGCCTCAATGTCTTTTTCATCGTTGAGGAGGGCCGTAATGCGAGTACCAATTTGCGACATGATTTCACTATCAATGCCGGAAGGCCGCTGATCCACAACCAGCAAGGTCACGAAATACTTGCGCATTTCGCGGGCGATCGTGCCAAAGATCGTCTGTTTTACGGTTGCTGGATCCAAGAAGCGGTGAGCTTCTTCAATCGTGATTACCAGTTGCCGGGGGCGATCGCTCGGATTTTTCGTTTGCAGAAAGACCTCTGACTGCTGCACGTAGGCTTGGTGAATGCGGCGGGCAATAATATTCGTCGCCAGCATATAGGAGAGCATATTCGCTTGGGAGCCAAACTCAATCACCACATGTTGACCTGCAGCCAGGGTCGCCAAAATTTGGCCAATGTAGTTCTTGCTACAGGTGTTGCGTAGGTACTTCAGTTGTTCCAGCCGCGTGAGTTTGCGTTGCAGGGCCATGATAGAAGCCTTGCTGCCCATTTTTGTTTCACAAAACTCCTGAATCTCCTGATTGGTCATCATCAGCAGGCGAGTGATCCAGCCCTTACCAAACTCGTTGCGCAGAATCATTGCATTTTCTAGGCTGGCCTCCGAGAGGTTGAGTTCTGCCTGCACCAGCGCCAAGTCCTCGACCTCGATTTGATCAAAACCAATGTAGAGTTCCTGGGCATCGCGCACGCCCCGCCGTTGGGTGGATTCAGGGTCAAGGGTATAGATCTTTACTTGGCGTGGAAACAGTTGCCGCAATCCCTTAACGGTACTCAGTTGCTTGCCTTCCCGGGTGGCCTCCCAGCCATACTCCGAGTGCATATCAAAAATCAGGTTCACCGCCGCCTGTTTGCGGATAATCCCCGACAACAACAGCCGCGTCAAAAAGGACTTGCCCGTGCCCGACTTGCCAAATACGCCATTGCTGCGCTCCACAAAGCGATCTAAATCCAAACAAATGGGCACCGCCATATCCAAAGGGGTACCAATGGCAAAGTGGCGGCGCTGCGGATCGTCCTCCCAGCCAAAGACGGCACGAAAGTCTCGTTCACTGGCTTCGTAAACCGGACTGAAGTGGGCAGGAATGGTTTTCACAGGACGGAGTTCCTGCTCATCGTCGAGAATCATCAGCATTGGCGCCACACTCAAGGTGGCAAACGTGCCATTGCCTGCTAGCACCTCCTGCAAAAAGGTATCTTCAAGGGCGGGGGGATTGAGGAGAATGCGGGGATTGGCAGTGCCGAGAGCCACATCCGTCAGCAGGCAAAAGAAGCGCGATCGCCGGCCTTGCACCACCAAAAATTGCCCAACCCGCAGTTCCTCCACTGAAACCTGACCACTGAGTCGCACTTCAAGGCCTTGACTGAGGGAGCCTTGGACGACTATTCCCAGTTGTTGAGCCGTCATCTTTATTGCGTCTTTATTGCGCCGTTACAGCCTGGATCCGTTGGGGATCCCCAAAGCGGGGAGCACCAGCTTGGCTGTGGAATTCCGCCCCCGGTAGTTGACTCGGTTGGAGGGTTTGACTGAGGTGCTGCACATAGCGATCCTGCGCCCGCCGAAAGCCCTCTAGGTTGCTGCCACCATTCAAGAGTGCAAAACAGACAGTGCCGTATCGAGCCGTAGGCAAGACCCCCACTAGGGCACTCACATTCCAAAGGGAACCGGTTTTCACTAGCGTTGCCGCAGGCAATTGACGATCCTCTAATGTACCGCCGTCGCGCCCTGCCATGGGTAGCACATCTGCCAAACTGTGGTTTTTCGCGGCTAACTCCTGCTGGAGGGCAAAGAGCATACCACACACTGCCCGGGGAGAAATTCGATTCTCCTCCCCCAGCCCTGAACCATTGATCAGTTGAATTTCAGCGGCGGAAACATTGGCTTTACGGGCAGCCACTTGAGCCACGGTTGCAGCACCTCCTACCATTTCTGCCAGCATTTCTGCAATTCCATTGTTGCTGTAGATATTCATTTGCCGCACAATTTCCCCTAAGGGAAGGGAGCGGTGCTCTAGGCGAATCGTGACATTGGCGGGGATCGTCCCTTGGAAGCGTGTTCCACCGGCAATACTCACTTGGGGGCGCGGTTGTTCCTTGAGGTGCTGCCCATAGGCCGCTGCAATTTCGGGGGTCCACCGGCGATGATCGAGGGCCAGTTTGAATAGCTCTGCGCTGATCTGGGGGTCAGAGTAAAAGTTCATGATAAAGGGAGGGACGATGACTAAGTTCCCTTGCACTTGCTGAATTCCCAAGCGATTGAGGGCATTGCCAAGGGCGATCGCCTCCTCCCACACAAACAGGGGATCATTGCCGCCAATCAAGACCAAATCCCCCCTGAGGACACCATTTTGTAGCCTGCCTGTCGTGCCAATGCGAGTGAGAAACTGATGCTCAAAGGGGTATTTGTCGAGAACAGCAAGGCTCGTGGCGATTTTGGTGACCGATGCAGCAGGAAGGGGGCGATCTCCCTGGTGGTTTACAAGTAACTGCTGGGCACTTTGAATCCAAATCCCCTGTTGGCTGGGGGCAAAGCCTTCTTCAGCTAGCGTTTGCAGGTAGCGATCGCGATACTGATACAGCGCCGCATGATAGGGAAAAATCACTGCTTTGAGAGCCTCAAAGGGCGGCTGTCCCCAGTACCATGCTACTGCTGCCAATAGCTCCAACATGGGCCCTCTAATTCACCGTCAATTCCCACCAGCCAAAACTGGGGCCGATAAAACGCACTGTTAACCAAATCACCACCAGTAGGCCAATCCCCAGCCACGTTCCTCGCGTCACCCATTTCTGAATCAGCAACAGTTGCTCCTTTTTTAGCCAGCCCCCCTGTTGTTGACCGTAGGCCTCACCGAGGGTTTCTTTGCGCCGCTTTGCCTCACCCATAGTTGCTGCGAGAACAGTTACAGTCCTTATCCTAGAGCTTTTGGGGAGCAATGGTGAGCAATCTTGACAAGTCCTTGATAAGTCTCTAGAGCAACCGCCGCCAAGGGCTTACCTTTAGGACTCTAGGACGAAGTTCACCAACTTGCCCGGCACAACAATGACTTTTTTAATGGTTTTACCCGCGAGATAGCGCTGGCCAATCTCTGAGTGCTTGGCAGCTTCCTCAAGTTCGGCTTGGCTGGCAGCGGCTGGCACTTGGATCGCGCCACGGGTTTTACCCATGACCTGAATGACAAGGGTAATTTCATCGGCAACGAGGGCAGTGGGGTCTGCTTTTGGCCAAGGCTGGCGGTGAATTGAATCAGTGCCCCCCAGTTGGTGCCAAAGTTCTTCGCTGATGTGGGGGGCAAAGGGAGCAAGGAGGGTGAGTAGGGTTTGGATGCCTTCGCTATAGACCCCAGAGGTGTAGCAGTCGGCACTGCTGAGGGCATTACTGAGTTTCATGAGTTCAGCAACAGCCGTATTCAGTTGATAGTCACCTTCAATGTCCTCACTAATTTCTTTAATGGCTGTGTGAATGGCACGGCGCAGATCTTTTTCGGCTTTGGTTAGGGTTGTGGGCAGGGGTTGCCCCAGCCGACCCCCCTTGGCTTTGAACGTTTGTACGAGTCGCCAGACGCGGTTGAGAAAGCGAAACTGCCCTTCAACGTCAGCATCGTCCCATTCCAGGTCTTTTTCGGGGGGCGCTTTGAAGAGGATAAACATCCGCGCTGTGTCGGCACCGTACTGTTGGATGACATCGCCGGGAGCAACGCCGTTGTACTTCGACTTGGACATTTTCTCATAGACCACCTCTAGGGCTTCCCCTGTGTCGGGATCGGTGGGTTGGTTGAGATCGGGGATGCGGCTGGGAATGATGTATTTACCAGTGCGCGGATTTTTGTAGGTGCGCCCTTGAACCATGCCTTGGGTGAGCAGTCGCTGAAAGGGTTCACTCACATGCACGAGCTGGCGATCGCGCAAGACTTTGGTAAAAAAGCGCGAGTAGAGCAAATGCAGAATGGCGTGCTCAATTCCCCCCACGTACTGATCCACCGGTAACCAGTCCTTGATGGCTGCGGGGTCAAAGGGGGCTTCACTGTTGCGGGCATCAGCGTAGCGGAAGTAGTACCAAGAGGAGTCAATGAATGTGTCCATGGTATCCGTTTCCCGCTGGGCCGGCCCACCACACTGCGGGCAGGGGACATCGCGCCATGCAGCAAGCTTCGCCAAGGGAGAAGGCCCGCGACCGGTAAACTCCACGTCTTCAGGGAGGAGCACCGGTAATTCTGAGCGCGGCACCGGCACTGGCCCACACTGCGGACAGTGAATGATGGGAATGGGGACGCCCCAATAGCGTTGGCGGGAAATGAGCCAATCCCGCAGCCGATACTGCACTTGCGCCCGTCCCCAGCCTTGAGCCGCTGCGTATTCGGTAATCGCTACTTTAGCTGCGGTGGAGTCCATGCCATCAAATTGACCACTGTTGATCAATCTCCCCGGCTCTGTATAGGCGGCCTTGGGGCGGGCACTGGCTTTGCCGTCTGGGGGGATAATCACTTGGCGGATGGGGAGCTTGTGGGCTTTGGCAAACTGAAAATCCCGCTCATCGTGGGCAGGTACGCCCATCACGGCACCGGTACCGTATTCGTAGAGGACATAATCGGCAATCCAAATGGGGATTGCTTCGCCGGTAAAGGGGTTTAGGGCTTTGCCGCCGGTGGCCACACCCCGTTTGGGGCGATCGCCGGCTGTACGTTCCAGTTCACTTTCCTGTTGCACACTGGCAATAAAGGCTTCGACGGTTTTGCGGCGGCGGCTCGTGGTCACCTTCAGCGTGAGGGGATGTTCTGGCGCCAGTACCACGTATGTTACGCCGTAGACGGTATCGGGACGGGTGGTAAAAACACCAATTTTCTCATTGCTGCCCACAATTGGGAATTCCAAATAGGCACCGGTGGACTGACCGATCCAGTTGGCCTGCATTAATTTCACCCGCTCTGGCCAGCCGGTCAGTTGTTCCAAGTCATTCAACAGTTCCTCAGCATAGGCGGTAATTTTCAGGAACCATTGCTTCAGCAGTCGCCGTTCCACTAAGGCCCCCGATCGCCAGGACCGTCCTTCACTGTCCACCTGCTCATTGGCCAAAACCGTTTGATCCACGGGATCCCAGTTCACCGCTGCCTCTTTCTGGTAGGCCAAGCCCGCCTCAAAAAATTCCAAAAACAGCCATTGTGTCCAGCGGTAGTAGTCGGGGTCACAGGTGGTCACCTCCCGTTCCCAATCGTAGGCGAGGCCAAGACGTTGCAGTTCTTGGCGCATTTGGCCAATATTCTGTTGTGTCCAAAGGCGGGGATGAATTCCCCGTTCAATGGCAGCATTTTCCGCCGGCAGGCCAAAGGCATCCCAGCCCATGGGGTGGAGAACGCGGTAACCCTGCATCCGCCGACAGCGGGCAATGACATCGGTAATCGTATAGTTGCGGACGTGCCCCATGTGCAGATTCCCTGAGGGGTAGGGAAACATGGAGAGGGCATAGAATTTGGGCTTTTGCGGATCGGTGTCGGTGCGATCCAGTTGGCGTGCAGCCCATTCCTGTTGCCACTTGGCCTCAATCACTTGGGGGTCGTAGCGATCGTCCACAACAGTTTTCCCGAAAGAACAGCTTATCTATTGTATCTGGATTGTATCTGGCCCCTCCCCCTCCAAGATGCTGCAACGGTGGCCTTAGCCTTCAGGTGCAGCAACTGGGCGTAGCCGATAGCCTTGACCATAGACCGTTTGAATCAGGGAGGGTTCATCCCTGTGCTCAATTTTGCGGCGTAGGAGCCGAATCTGGGCTGCCAATAGGTTGCGATTGACACAGGGCTGATCCGGCCACAGTTGACTGGCAATCAATTCATGGCTGAGCAGTTCCGTCGGGTGCTTGAGGAAGAGCGCCAAAAGTGCCGTTTCCTTTTCCGACAGGCAGATGCACTGTTGTCCCCGGTAGAGCAAACGACCTTCAACATCTAAACGCAAATCCTGCCAGCAAAGAATGGGGGCTGTACACCCCATCGCATGCCGCCGTCGCAGCAGTGCCCGTACCCGTGCTAGCAATTCCCGTAGTTCAAAGGGCTTCACCAAATAATCATCGGCACCGGCATCCAGACCGCATACCCGGTCATCGACTGTATCTCGAGCAGTGAGAAAGAGAACGGGGGTCTCATCACCTGCTTGGCGCCATCGTTGACAGAGTTCTAGCCCTGTGGGCGGGGGTACCATCCAATCCAAAATCAATAGGTGGTAGGGGCGCTGCCTTTGCCAGTAGGCTTGAGCCGTTTCACCATCATAGGCCACGTCAACGTGGTAGCCCTCTTGACGTAGGATGTGACCTAAGGGGTCGGCTAGTTCCGTTTCATCCTCTAGTAGCAGAATGTGCTCCACAATTCAATTGATGGCCGACGGACACCAAAGTTTGAGCAAGGTCTTTTTGAGTTAGGCCGCTGCTTGTAGCAATTGAGGAGGAACAGGAATTCCTGCTGCCATTGCCTCTGCTGGGAGCGTGGGTAAAAGGCGATAGCAGTAGAGAATAAATTGCTCTAACCACATTTGTAACAGATCTTGCTGCTCCTCGTTGAGGTAGCGATCGGGAGCAGACCCTTGCTCATTGTAAAAGATCTCAACCCGAATGGTGCGCAGCCAGGGATCGTTAGGGCGGCTAATCAACCAGTAATTGCGCACAAGGTCGCAACCGAGGTGATTCTGGACAATCTGGCTAGCCTTCCTAAACCATGGCAGATAGTTTTGCAGCTTTTGTAGGACTGGCGGCGTCAGCAGAGGGCGTACTGGGGATGTCACACCAAGTAGATTGAGGATTTCACCCTCTAGTGTCAAGAGGTAGGCCAAGTTGATGGGCACAGACGCCTTAGTCTGAGAGTGGCACATCAGCAGTGTTGCTAGGGTGGCACGGGTTGCTTCTGGGAGTGCCTCAATCAGAAGCAGAAGCTGGTTTTCGGTTGGCAGGGGGCTCTCAGAGAGCATTGAGGCTTGGTGTTGATAGATTTCTTGGAGTGTACTGAGGAGCGGAGGAGGTAGGCACATGGTTAAAGGAGTGAGCTCAACAAGCCCACTTTAATAATTCACTTTAATAATTTATTTACTTTTGCGGGTTTTGTAAGTTAGCGCTGCTACATTTAGTCTGAGTCAGATAATTAAAATAATCTATTTCTTCAATAGTATAGTATTTTATTTACTGATGGCGCTGTTTCTAAAACAGGGGATAGCTCAAGGGGATGAAATTCTTTTCAATTGGAGCTTTTGCTGTTTTGAGCCCGTTCTATGCAAAAAAGGGTTGTCAATCCGCTGGCGATCGCTTGCCAAGCCCCTAGACAATACGCTATGCTAAATAAGCTAAAGCAACGCGGGGTAGAGCAGTCTGGTAGCTCGTCGGGCTCATAACCCGAAGGTCCATGGTTCAAATCCATGCCCCGCCATTTCAAGTTTTAAACGAATCCCAGAGCCTACTGACTCTCGATGTCTTTGTGCCCGGCTGATGCATGGGTGTCGGCCTTGATTTGGTGCAGGGCAGCAATAAGACGCTGGCGATCGCCCTCTAGCGCTTGATCCAGTTCGGGCAAAAAGTAGTTGTCTGGCCACAGCGGTGCAAACAGAGTTACCATCGGCAAGTTGTCAATGGCAATGAAAAAGTCTGTGGGTTGAGGGCCATCAATGTGGCGGCTATTCACGCCAAAACCGGCGCGGGTATAGGTAATGGCAACGGCAGGTGCCGCAGAACGCAGCCAATCAAGGGGGGTTGGCTGACCAGTCATGGAGCGCACGAGTTGTTCCAGTTGCTCTGGGCTACCCGACCAAATGGAGGCCAAGAGGTCACGGCGGTTGTTGGGGGCAGCCCACGCCTTGAGAAAGACTGCCAGCGTTGTGGGAGCCTTGAGTGTCGTCTCCCTGGGGTTGGCCAAGGGGCGCAGCCACACAGCGAGGGGGTCAGCAGCCGAGGGCAATTCCCCTTGCCACCAGCGCAGCAGGGTTGACACCTGACGCACATAGTTTCCGGCAGGGCGATCGCTGGGAATTTCTTGCCCTAGCTGACGATAGCGCTCCGTGACCGCCTTCAGAACTGGTTGGTAAAAGGGCGCCAAAGGGGCCACCCGCCAAGCTGGACTGGTGATGAAGATGGGATGGCGCAGCACCTCAAGGGTCAAGGCTTGGGTGGCAAGTTGGGGTTGATCAGCACCAATGAGGGCTAAGCCTAGTCCCAGAAAATTCCCCCGTTTAGCGGGTACCAATTGAGCCGCTTTCACAAAGGTAGGAATTGCTGCTGCAAAATTGCCACTGCGCCAGTAAAGCCATGCCAGATTACTATAGCCAAACTCAAGGTGGGGAGACAGGGCAATGCCCTTCTCAAACTCCAGGATGGCAGTACGCAAGAGATTGCCCTGGGCCGTGGGGTTATCTGTCATCATGGCTCGTTGACCATAGTTCCAGCCCAGTTGCAGCGGATAGTAGGGTTCCCAAGGGGCGAGTTCCTGGGCATGGAAGAGCTTTTCGCTAAATTGATTCCAGTCGGGGGGGCGCGTCAAAAGTGCTAGGAAGCCTTCGCTGCTGCTGCTCCAAGCGCGATGAATGGGGGTGAGCCAAGCCGCCATTGCCACGGTGATCCCCAGACCAGCAGCCACCAGAGAGAGTGCCCAGCGGGTTCGTAACCGCTCGGGAGGGATTTGACCTTGACCACTGCGAATCAGGGTGGTTAGGAGTGTCAGTTCAATCAGAAAGAGACCACCAATACCGACGTTATCGAGCTGAAAATCCGTGAGACTGAGAACCCCATAGCCCCAAAGGGCGAGGTAGAGGGCGATCGCCAGCCGTTGTTCCCGCTCTTCTAAGTTCGGCCACCAGCGACGGTAGCGGCTGCCCCAATAGACGAGGAGCCCTACCCCTAAAGCCAAAGCGGCTGTCCCACCAATCCCCAGCTCTGCCCACAGTTGCACAGGAGTACTGTGGAGCTGATAAATCCACTCCGCTTCGCGGCCAGCCCAGCCCGGACGATAGTGCTGATACCAGAGGGGCACACTGCCCAAGCCATTCCCCCTAAGAGGGTGGGCAGCTCCCATGCGCCAGCCAACCATACTGGTAATCCAGCGGTAGGCCAGTTCGCTCCCTTGTCCGCCCTGCAAAAGAGCCGCTAAGCTGCGTCGGAGGCGATCGTTGGCCAGAGCAACCACCGCTAAGCCCACCAAAGCCAAGAATCCCCACCCAGAGCGGCGCTGGCGGCGATAGTGCCAAATCCAACCCACCCCAAGGGGAATCACCATTGCCAGCAAGCCGAGGCCGCCCCCCCGTGAAAATGTGGTGTAGAGGGTGACTAGACCCAAAAGCAGCACGGCAATCCAAAATGGGCGCGATCGCCACCACGGTTCACTGGCTTCTGCTTCAATGGCCAAAAGTCCCACCAAAGGTAACGCTAGCAGCAGATAGCCCGCCACATAGTTTTGGTGGCCAAAGGGTGCCCAGTTGCGGAGTTCCAAACTGTCCCCATTGAGGTGGGGGGGTAATCCTTGGGGGGTATCGAAAATTGCCGTGGCGATCGTTGTGCCCAACCAAAGACTTAAACTGACAAGGATCACGAGGGCAGTGAGATAGCCTTGAAAGCCCACGATTTGCCAGCGTCGCTCTGGAGTGCGCAACCAAGCCCCTAGGGGATAAAGGACAGCGATTCCCCCCAAGAGTGCCCAGCCATACCAGCGAGCCTGATTGGGAAAGGCACTCAGGGTTCCGGAAATCCCCAATGCCAACAGGAGTAACAGCACCACGCCATCAAAGCCATTCCCCAAGGGCTGCACCCGCCGTTGATAGGCCAACACCTGCAAAAACCAAAGGAGAGGCACCCCCACTGCCGCTTGCCACAGGAGTACCCAAGGCCAAGCCACCATTAGGCTGTGACTGTCCGGCAGAAGGGTAAAAAGGGCATAGCCGGCTGCGCTGAGGAGCCCCAGCAATATCCCCTCTTGCCTAGCGGCTTTTTCCTGCCAGCTTTCCCCCTGGCTCATCCAGTCTCCTCAAGTAAAGGCTGCCACGACGCGGTCCATGGCCTCAACCACATTCTCGCGGCTATTGAAGGCCGAAAGACGCAGATAACCCTCGCCCGCGGCCCCGAAGCCAGCACCGGGAGTACCCACTACAAAGCAGGTGTGCAGCAATTTATCGAAAAAGTCCCAACTACCCATACCGGCAGGTGTCTTCAGCCAAACGTAGGGGGCATTGACACCGCCATAGACCTCAAAGCCTGCTTGGGTCAGTTTTTCGCGGATAAGACGGGCATTTTCCATATAAAAGGTCACCAATTCCCGTACTTGGGCTTGGCCGGCTTCAGAATAGACGGCTTCGGCGCCCCGCTGCACAATATAGGAGACGCCATTAAACTTCGTGGATTGTCGCCGTAGCCAAAGCGACCAGAGCTGCACCACTTCGCCACCGCTGGTTTCTCCCTTGAGATCCTTGGGCACAACGGTAAAAGCGCAGCGGGTTCCCGTAAAGCCGGCATTTTTGGAGAAGGAACGGAATTCAATGGCGCACTCGCGGGCACCGGGGATTTCATAGATCGAGTGGGGAATAGCCGGATCGGTAATAAAGGCTTCGTAGGCAGCATCGAAGAAGATGATTGCTTTGTGGGCACGGGCATAGTCTACCCAGGCCTGCAAATGCTCCCGCGGGGCCACTGCACCGGTGGGGTTGTTGGGGAAGCAGAGGTAGATTAAGTCCACAGGTTCACTGGGTAGCATGGCAGTGAAGTGATTTTCAGCGGTAATTGGCAAATAGACCAGTCCAGCGTACTCCCCCCGTTCATTGGCTTCGCCCGTATGCCCTGCCATGACATTGGTATCCACATAGACGGGATAGACGGGGTCTGTAACGGCAATGCGGTTGTTGCTGCCAAAAATGTCCAGGATATTGCCGGTGTCGCACTTGGAGCCATCAGAGATAAAAATTTCACTGGCATCAATGTCACAGCCCCGCGATTGGAAGTCGTGGGCAGCAATTTTTTCCCGCAGCCAGGGATACCCCTGCTCAGGGCCATAGCCTTTGAAGGTGGCACGATCGCCCATTTCTTCGACGGCTTTGATCATCGCCTGGCGACAGGCCGCCGGCAGTGGTTCGGTGACATCACCAATCCCTAGGCGAATCAGGGGAGCATCGGGATGGGCTTGCAAAAATTGATTGACACGGCGGGCAATTTCTGGAAACAGATACCCCGCTTTGAGTTTGAGGTAGTTTGCGTTAACAAAGGCCATAGTGCGGTTGAGTGGGAACAGAAGGTCAATATATCAGGATTCGAGAATCCCTTTCAGGCGAGAGTGCGCCAATTCCAGCGCCGCGGCCAATTTTTCCGGTTGAGATCCCCCCGCTTGGGCAAAGTTGGGACGCCCCCCACCGCGCCCGCCACAGACTTGGGCAAGTTCTGCGACTAGTTGACCGGCATGCACACCCCGCTGCACAATATCCTGACTGGCAGCTACTAAGAGGTTCACTTTGTCAGCAGCAGGTTGAGTGGCCAACACCACAGCTCCACTACCCAATTTATTTAGGAGCCACTCGGCGGCGGTTTTTAGCCCTTGGGGATCCACGCCCGCCAGTGAGGCAATGAGAAGGTGGGTATTGCCGACGGCTTCAGCCTGCTCCAAGAGGGCTTGGGTCTTGGCGAGGGTCAGTTCCGCTTTGAGGTGTTCCAGTGCCTTTTGCTGGGCTTTGAGATCTGCTTGTAGTTGGCTAATGCGGTCGAGAACCTCTTCCGGTTTGGCTTTGAAGCGATCGCACAGCTCGCGGACAATGCTATCGCGCTGTTGCAAATAGTCACGCACCGCCGGGCCAGCAATGGCTTCAATGCGACGAATTCCAGCGGCCACCCCACTTTCACTCACAATCTTAAAGAGGCCAATTTCAGCGGTGTTGTGGACATGGGTGCCACCACAGAGTTCCATAGAGACACCGGGAATATCGAGAACTCGCACCTGCTCACCATATTTTTCGCCAAACATGGCGATCGCTCCCCTGGCCTTGGCTTCCTTCAGGGCCATGATATAAGTGTGGGTGGTGTGGCTTTCGCTGATCCAGGCGTTAATTTGATCTTCAATCTGTTGCAGCTCCTCATGGGTCAGGGCACGGGGACAATTAAAGTCAAAGCGCAGCCGATCAAAGGCCACCAGTGACCCCGCTTGGGAAATGTTCTCGTCAATCAGCTTTTTCAAGGCCGCCTGCAAGAGGTGCGTTGCTGTGTGGTGTGCCTGTACCCGCCGCCGACAACTGAGATTAATTTGTGCAGTCACGCGATCGCCCACCTTTAGGCTACCGCGCTCCACTTTGCCGTAGTGAACAAACAATTCCTTTTGCTTTTGCACATCGTGGATGTGCACCAGGGCATCACTGCCAGCCAAGTACCCGCGATCGCCAATTTGACCCCCCGATTCGGCATAAAAGGGGGTTTCCTCAAGGATCACCTGCACTTCCGTTCCTGCCGTTGCCGTTGTTACCGGATGACCCGCCACCAAAATCGCTGTTACTGTCGTTGTCAAACTAAACTCGTCATAGCCGCGAAACTGCGTAGGATGCAGTTGATCCGCCAGGGAATCAATCCCCTCCTGAACGGTAATATCAATAGTTTCGTGGGCTGCTTGGGAACGTTGTCGCTGCTCCGCCATACAGGCTTCAAACTCAGCCACATCCACACCAATACCTTGCTCTGCGGCAATCTCTTGGGTCAACTCCAATGGGAAGCCATAGGTATCAAAAAGAACAAAGGCATCGCGCCCTGCCAGTTGCGGTTGACTGCGTTTTTTGCCCTTAGCCTTCTTCAGGGGAGACAGCATCTCCGCCAAGAGCTTCTCACCCCGATCCAAGGTTTTGAGAAACTGTTCCTCCTCCCGCTGGAGCTCGCTGAGAATGACTGCCTGCCGCTCGCGGACATTGGGATAGACAGGGGCAGCCAGATCAATCGCCACTTGAGCAAGATCAGGGGTTACCAGCCCATTGATTCCCAACAGCCGACTATGGCGCACAATCCGCCGAATCAACCGCCGCAGGACATAGCCACGCCCCACATTACTGGCAGTGACACCATCGGCAATGAGATGAACCACCGCACGGGTGTGATCACCAATCACTTTGAGGGAGGTTTGGGTGCTGGCATTGGCTTTGGGGTACTGAATCCCGGCTCGCTGCGCGGCTGCCTCAATAATTGGGAAAATTAAGTCCGTTTCGTAGTTGTTGGGCACCCCTTGGAGCACCTGCGCCATCCGCTCCAAGCCCATACCGGTATCAATGTTTTTCGCCTTGAGGGGGGTACGGCGACCTTGGTCGTCTTGGTTCAACTCCATGAACACTAAGTTGTAGAGTTCGATGAAGCGGCCATCGTCATCGAGATTAACGTTAGCTAGCCCCTTTTCTGGATAGAAGTCGTAGTAAATCTCAGAACAAGGGCCACAGGGACCCGTCGGCCCCGCCGTCCAAAAGTTGCTCTCCTCGCCCATGCGCTGGATGCGCTCCTTGGGTAAGCCCACTTGGCGATGCCAAATGTCATAGGCCTCATCGTCATTTTCAAAGACGCTCACCAAGAGGCGTTCCGGAGCTAAACCATAAACCGTGGTCATCAGCTCCCATGCCCAAGCAATGGCCTCCGCCTTGAAGTAGTCGCCAAAGCTAAAGTTGCCCAGCATTTCAAAGAACGTGTGGTGGCGAGCGGTGCGACCCACATTTTCAATGTCATTGGTGCGCAGACATTTTTGAGCGGTGGTGGCGCGGGGCACCTTCGGCGCTTCTTGACCGAGGAAAATTGGCTTGAAGGGGAGCATGCCAGCGATCGTCAGCAGCACCGTTGGATCCTCAGGAATCAGGGACGCACTCGGTAAGATGGTGTGTCCTTTGGCCGCATAGAAATCGAGGAATTTCTGGCGAATTTGATCACCGGTGAGAGCAGTGATCGCCGACGCAGAGGGGGAGGAGGTCATTGGAGCGAAGTCTCAACGGAGCGTAATAAACGGCAAAAATACTATTCCATCATACTGGATTGTCTTGGATGTGAAATCCATGGGCGATCGCCAAGTTGAAGTCTCTACCTCCATGGCATTCGCTTAGGGAACAAACACGCCGCGTAAAAAGGTTTCCAGGTAAAGATGAATCAATTGGCGGCCAAAGAGACCGCTAAAGATGGCCGCCACTGCTAGAAAAGGGCCAAAGGGAATGGGCTGGCGGCGCTGAATCCAACCCAGGGCAATACCGAATCCCCCCATGAGGCCACCGAGGGCACAGGCCAAAAAAACGTAACAAGCAGCCCCTGCCAACCCAGCCAAGCGCCGATCATCGCTGCTAGTTTACCGTCTCCGCCGCCCATTACCTCTTGATGAAAGGCGATCGCTCCCCCCCAGCGGATCAGATCAAAAAGCCAAATGCCAATCACTGCGGCAATGATCCCCTCTGTAAGTCCTCCTAGACCCGTGGTTAAGCCTCTCACGAGCAACCCAGTGATCAACCCCCACTTCGTCAGGGGATGGGGCAGCGTCATCGTATCAAGATCAATCAAGGCCAAGGCCAAGAGCCATGCACTCAGCAGCCACAGCACCAGCGTTTGCCCCTGCCAACCACTGACAGCCACAATCAGGACATAAAGCAGTGCCGTCAACAGCTCAATCGCAGGATACCGCCAAGAAATTGGCGCATGGCAATACCGACATTGCCCCCGCAGGAATAGCCAGCCCAAAATCGGGATATTGTCCCAGGGCTTGAGCGTTGTCAAACAGATCGGGCAGCGAGACGGTGGATAGAGGAGCGATCGCCCCCTTGGCACACGGTAGATCACAACATTGAGAAAGCTTCCCACCGCTGCCCCAAGGCCAAAAACAAAGCAGTAGCTGGCAAAGGTCAAAACAGTTAGTGCATTGATAGGCGTGTTACTTCCGGCAGATGATCGTAGGGAATAAAGCATTCTTGGGGCAGCAGGACTGGCTGGCTAGTAAACAGCACATAACCCCGTAGGGTTTGCCGATTAATAGCAACACCTGCAGGCACCGTTTTTGCCCCATGAACCTGCTGGTAGAGATTATAGATGGATTGAGCAGCGGCTAATAGGGGGGTATCAACGGTTTCCATGGTTTGTAAAACTGGCACTGCCCCACTCCTCGGCAATCGAACAATGAGAAACGGTGATGTTTGGCTTTAAGTCAACCATTTAGTTCTCACCAAGTGCTCCGCCTATGCAAAAGCAGATCTGAAATCCGCCGCCTGAAAATTGATGATCTTCTCTTCACCAAGGGAGAGATAGAGCTACCACAGAGCGAGGACGTCTTCCCTGGGAAATCACCTGAGGAGAGTATTACTAAAGAATTGGTTGTTTCATCATGCCAAGACCCCCGCGATCGCTATTGCTATGCTGAAGTGCTGATTTAGCAAGGATTCCTTGAGGGGAAGCATGACTTGCACGGGCTTGGGTTGAGGCCAAATACACTCCCCTGGTTCCAGCCATGTGTGGGCATGAAGACTAGTTGCCACCGTAGAGGAGTAATTCAGTGGGAGAAGATGGAGAAAGTTGGCAGAAGTGGCGTGGACGACAATAGACCTCTTGTAAAGATAGCTGTGCTGTGGCTAAAAATCCAGTGTGATTCTCCCAAAAGCCATAAATCAACCGCCAAGACCGTAAAGAATTGCAACATGTGCCCTTGTGGGGTTAAGGAGCAGAAGAATTGCCTATAATACTGTGAGCACGCCAATGCTTGAGGGAGTTGACGTTGACCACGACTGTTTTTCAGACCACCAAATCCCAAGAAATTTTTGCCGCTGCCCAAAAACTCATGCCCGGTGGCGTCAGTTCACCTGTGCGTGCCTTCAAGTCCGTCGGCGGCCAGCCCATTGTCTTTGATCACGTCAGGGGTGCCCACATTTGGGATGTGGACGGCAACCAATACATTGACTATGTGGGGTCTTGGGGACCCGCGATCGTTGGCCATGCCCATCCTGAAGTCATTGACGCCCTCCATGCCGCCCTCGAAAAGGGAACTAGCTTTGGTGCCCCCTGCCTGCTTGAGAATATCTTGGCGGAAATGGTGATTGCCGCTGTCCCTAGCGTTGAGATGGTGCGCTTTGTGAATTCCGGAACCGAAGCCTGTATGGCAGTGCTGCGGCTAATGCGTGCCTATACCCAGCGGGAAAAAGTGATCAAATTTGAAGGCTGCTACCACGGCCATGCTGATATGTTCTTGGTCAAGGCGGGGTCAGGCGTCGCCACCTTGGGTTTACCCGATTCTCCCGGCGTGCCGAAAGCAACCACCGCCGCAACATTAACGGCGCCCTACAACGATCTGGAAGCGGTCACTCGCCTCTTTGAACAGTATCCCAATGATATTGCGGGTGTGATCCTTGAACCCGTGGTTGGCAATGCTGGCTTTATTCCCCCCGATGCGGGCTTTCTCGAAGGACTGCGGGAGCTGACGAAACAATATGGCGCCCTCTTGGTCTTTGACGAAGTGATGACGGGCTTTCGCATTGCCTATGGCGGTGCCCAAGAAAAATTTGGGGTCACACCGGATCTAACTACCCTCGGAAAAGTGATTGGCGGTGGTCTGCCCGTGGGTGCCTATGGTGGTCGCGCTGACATTATGAAGATGGTGGCGCCTGCGGGGCCTGTGTATCAAGCGGGTACCCTCTCTGGCAATCCCTTGGCAATGACAGCGGGCATTAAAACCCTGGAAATTCTCAGCCGCCCCGGCAGCTATGAGTACTTGGATCGGATCACGGGCAAGCTGGTACAGGGACTTTTAGACGCTGCCCGGGAGTTTGGCCACGAGGTGTGTGGTGGGCACATCAGTGGTATGTTTGGCCTCTTTTTCACCGCTGGTCCGGTGACCAACTATGATCAAGCCAAGCAGTCCGATTTGAAAAAGTTTGCTGCCTTCCACCGCGGCATGCTAGAGCAGGGGATTTACCTTGCGCCATCCCAGTTTGAAGCGGGCTTTACCTCCCTTGCCCATACGGAGGCGGATATTGAGCGCACCATTGCGGCGGCGCGGACAGTCCTGAGTCAGCTTTGAGTCTTTACCGTGGCGGCAAGGAGCACCACATCCATTAAGTCCTCAAGGTTGAGGCAGGGAAAGACCATGACATCTCCCAATTGATGAATGGCTCGGCTGCTATCTTCTGCCAAGGTAATCACGGGGAGTTTTCGCAGTTTGGGGTGATTCTCCAGATGGGGGACTTCCGCAGCGGGCAAGTCCCAAATCAGAACGTCAGGCTGCCAAATATCCACCAAGAGATCGGCCTGTTCAAGGTCTTCTGCTTCGAGAAGCCGCAGGTGGGGTAGACTAATTTCATGGAGTAAACCGAGGCGAAGTACCGTCTGATTCAGGAGGGGATGCTCAAAGGTTGGTTTTGCCGCTGGAGAAGTCAGTCGCGGAAAACACCAGCGATCGAGGACATCGATCAGCAGACTGGGATGACTACTCAAGGGCAGCCGTTGCACAAAACCGGTCAGGCCCAAAGGAGTGGCCTCATCGGAGAGGATAATCAATGGCACAGTGGCAGTGAAGGGACTGGTGGCAAGACTTTCAACCACATCAGCCAGAATGAGACTACTGGCGGGGCGGACGATAATTGCTGTGGGTTGCAGTTGCTCCAGCTTATCCAGCGCTTCAAGGGGATGGCGAGCGACCATATATCCGTAATGGCTGTCTCGCAATGCGGCAGTGGTGTGCATGATCCACGTGGCATCATTACTGATTAAAAGGATCAATTGAGCTGTAGTGGGCAATTCAGGGGGAAGTTCCTCCCTAAAGGGCAGCAGCACTGTCCACTCACTCCAGCGATCGGCTTGGGCGATAAAGGAAAGCTCACCATTGTGGAGACGACAGAGTTGGTGGGCTAGCATCAGCCCCATTGTTACTTCGGCGTAGTCCTCGAGGCATTCGTGTAGCAGGCGATCGTGATCCTGAAGAGGAATACCATGTCCCTCTTCCCACAGTTGCAACGCCAGCCAATTTTGCCAGCGACTCAAGCGCAGTCCATAGCGATCGCTGGGAAAGAGCATCAGCCACCCTAGGAGATGGCCAAGAATCTGCCGTAGCCGCAAAGCGTCGCCCCAGAGGTAGACATGACTCAAGGGCTGATCAATTTGCCAATGCCAACTCGGCGGGGTCAGATTGTAGAGATGCTCCGCCAACTCCTGCGATCGCAACCACAAATCCGCCAGTTCTACAGTTTCCCATTGCAATTCCAACTCTCGCCAGAGGGCGCGGGTGTAGTCCTGCCATGCCTGAATGAGGCGATTCATTTGCCAACCGCTACGCTGGATTAGGGCAAGGTAGTCCTGTTGCTCGGGTAGGGGGTGTTGCCACAGGAGTTGGGTAAGGCCGAGGATTGCCGTTAGGGGGTTTTTGAGTTCATGTCCCAAGCTCAGGAGGAGGCGCTTTTGCTGATGGAGGCGGAGTTGCTGCAAGCGGGTGGGGGTCGTTGGATCAGCCTCTTGGCGCTGTTGGGCAAAAAATACCCAATAGCGATCGCTAGCGATCGCCACACTGCTCTGTGCTTTCTCCCAGTCCAACGACATTAAATTCAAGGGAAATGAGCACACCTGCCAGAGCGATCGCCCCTCTAGTGCCTGACAACTCATGCCCTCAAATTTAGTCTGTACCAGCGGCAAAAAGTCAGTTAAGTATTCTGACCAAGCATGATTTTGCCAAATCACTCTCCCTTGGGCGTTTTGAATTTGTACTGGCAAAGGCAATTGTTCAATCACTGCCAGCCAAGGCAAAGGGGGCTGGCAGGCCCAATGATAGAGCAAGCGTCGCTGATCCAGCAGTCCCACAAAGCACTCCTGTGCATCCACAACCGCAATATAGGGGGGCATCTGGGCTTGAGTGCGCAGCCATTCCTGAAACTGCAATAGCGTCCACACTGCCGGTACCCCCACCACGGGCGATCGCCAAGGAGCCGTCACACTGCCTACCGCGAAGTCGGCTAACGTCCCTTCCCGCTCCAAACTCAAAGCCAACCCCCAGCCCTGCACCACCCCCACAGGTTTTTGCCCCTCATCCACAACGACGATCGTTTCTGGGAGGGTTTCTTGCCAACGCTGATACACCTCCTTGAGAGACAGACCGGCCCCCACCGCCATTGCCGGTTCAGTAAAGCTCGCTAGGGAGAGGGAATTCATGGATACAGTCCTTTTCTGAACTGGGGTACATCAAATAAGGAGATAGGATGCCCTGCCACTGGTTTTTCCATTGTTGAGTGTGTTTTGTACTGGCGAGCCTAAGCTTGTAATGAAATGGCAACAGGCCTCCAGAAGACCCTGTCACCACCTGCGGGAAAGTGATAGGATGCTATCAGATGCAAACTCCAGTTCTGAAAGCACGTGGCGCAGTCAACCGCACTAACAATTTGTGGCTTAGTTTACTCGCCCGCTATTGGCCAAGAACTCGTTCGTTTGCACACCTCTGATATTGATGAGCTGGTTTACTTTTCAAGCGAGAGAGAGTTTTGTAACTATTTAGAGGCACGGCGCAATAGCATCGCTTGTTTAATTTTAGAATGGGGAGAGGGGACTCCGCAAATCATTACCTATCTTCACCACAGCGCCACCCTATTGCCCGCCATCCTCATTTTCCCAGCCACACCAGCCCCTCCACCCGTCGGTCCCCACTATCACATTGCTGAAGTGATTTTGACAACCGATCAGCTGGATCAGCTCAACCGTCAAATTGAGGAAGCCATCACAGGCTTTGTCAAGCTCTGTCCGGGATGTGCAGTGCCGCCCCATGTCCTGTTTCGCATGCCAGCCCTCAAAGAGAGCAGTAATGTTGACCCCCAGCATCGTCTTTCCCAAAAATTGAAGGAGCGACTCGGCTACCTGGGGGTGTATTACAAACGAGATACAGCATTTTTTTCCGACGGATGTCCCCTGCCGATAAACGCAAACTGCTGGACGAATTGCGCTCAATTTATCGTACCATTGTCCTTGAATACTTTAACACCGATGCCAAAGTTAATGAGCGCATTGACGAGTTTGTTAGTAAAGCATTCTTCGCAGATATTTCTGTTTCCCAAGTGCTAGAGATTCACGTCGAACTCATGGATAACTTCTCCAAGCAACTCAAACTCGAAGGCCGCAGTGAGGACATTTTGCTCGACTATCGCCTGACGCTGATTGATGTGATCGCCCATCTGTGCGAGATGTATCGTCGTTCCATTCCGCGGGAGGTGTAATGCCGATGGCCCCCTTGCGGAAAACCTATGTTCTCAAGCTATACGTTGCCGGTAACACACCCAACTCAGTGCGGGCTCTAAAAACTCTCAATAACATTCTTGAAAAAGAATTTAAGGGAGTCTATGCCCTCAAGGTAATCGATGTCCTCAAAAATCCCCAACTGGCTGAGGAAGATAAAATTTTGGCCACGCCTACCCTTGCCAAAGTCCTACCGCCCCCTGTACGCCGTATTATTGGGGACTTGTCCAATCGTGAGAAGGTGCTCATTGGCTTAGATCTCTTGTATGAAGAGATTGGTGACCAAGCCGAGGATGACTTAGGCTTGGAATAGGCACAGTTCTTAGAGTCTCTCAGCTTAGAATAGCTTTTTGGAATTTTTGTGCAATACCGAATCTAAAAATCTTCTATGACAAACCTACCCGAACATCAGTCCAGTCCAACGGAGCAGTCCTCGGCGGAAGTCAAGAAAATCCCGACGATGATTGAGGGCTTTGACGATATCAGCCATGGGGGACTTCCCCAAGGACGCACCACCTTAGTCAGCGGCACTTCAGGCACAGGGAAGACCCTTTTTGCAGTTCAGTTTCTCTACAATGGCATTACCATTTTTAATGAGCCAGGTATATTTGTTACATTTGAAGAATCCCCCCAAGATATTATCAAAAACGCCCTCAGTTTTGGCTGGAACCTGCAAAGTCTGATTGACCAAGGCAAGCTATTTATCCTGGATGCTTCTCCGGATCCCGATGGCCAAGAGGTGGCTGGTGACTTTGACTTATCTGCTCTGATTGAGCGCATTCAGTATGCCATTCGCAAATACAAAGCAACCCGGGTCTCCATTGATTCGGTAACAGCGGTTTTCCAGCAATACGATGCGGCCTCGGTGGTGCGGCGGGAAATTTTTCGCCTGGCTTTTCGCCTCAAGCAACTGGGCGTGACCACGATTATGACCACCGAGCGGGTAGATGAATACGGCCCTGTGGCGCGTTTTGGTGTTGAGGAGTTTGTCTCCGATAATGTGGTTATTTTGCGTAATGTTCTTGAGGGAGAACGGCGGCGGCGCACGGTTGAAATTCTCAAGCTGCGGGGCACCACCCACATGAAGGGGGAATATCCCTTTACAATCAACAACGGTATTAACATCTTCCCGTTGGGGGCCATGCGCCTGACCCAGCGCTCATCGAATGTGCGGGTGTCTTCAGGGGTCAAGACCCTCGACGAGATGTGTGGCGGTGGCTTCTTCAAGGATTCGATTATTTTGGCCACGGGCGCTACGGGTACTGGCAAGACTCTCTTGGTCAGTAAATTCTTGGAGACGGGCTGCCAACAGGGAGAACGGGCACTGCTGTTTGCCTACGAAGAATCGCGGGCGCAGTTGTCGCGCAATGCCTCCTCTTGGGGCATTGATTTTGAGGAGTTGGAACGGCGGGGTTTGTTGCGGATCATTTGTGCCTATCCAGAGTCAGCGGGGCTTGAGGATCACTTGCAAATTATCAAGTCGGAGATTGCAGACTTTAAGCCCTCACGGGTGGCCATTGACTCTTTGTCTGCCTTGGCGCGGGGGGTGAGTAACAATGCCTTCCGGCAGTTTGTTATCGGGGTTACTGGATTTGCCAAACAGGAGGAAATCACTGGCTTTTTCACCAACACCACGGATCAGTTTATGGGGTCCAACTCGATTACCGAGTCCCATATCTCCACAATTACAGATACGATTTTGCTTTTGCAGTACGTGGAAATCCGCGGTGAGATGTCCCGGGCAATTAACGTCTTTAAGATGCGTGGTTCTTGGCACGACAAGGGGATTCGGGAGTATGTGATCACTGAGAAGGGGGCAGAAATCCGCGATTCCTTCCGCAACTTTGAGGGGATTATTAGCGGTACCCCCACCCGCATTTCCGTGGACGAGAAAACAGAGCTGGCGCGAATTGCCAAGGGGATGCAGGATCTAGAGAGCGAGTAGCCCCATGCAGTTAAACCAAGTCATTGTCGTGCACAAGGCGGGCGATCGCCAGAGCAAGGAATGGGCAGATCGCGCTTCCCGTCAGCTGCAACAGCGTGGCGCCAATGTGCTTGTGGGGCCGAGTGGGCCTAAGGACAACCCCTACCCCGTCTTTATGGCTTCAGTGACAGAGCCGATTGATCTGGCCGTTGTTCTGGGGGGAGACGGCACCTCCTTAGCCGCGGCACGGCATCTAGCGGCGCCTGGGGTTCCAATTCTAGCAGTGAATGTGGGGGGGCATTTGGGGTTTTTGACGGAGCCGCTGGAGTTGTTTCGCGATATGGAGGCGGTTTGGGAGCGCCTTGAGCGGGACGAGTACGCGATGCAACAGCGGATGATGCTGCAGGCCCAGGTTTTTGAGGGGTCAAAGGCTCATCCTGAAGCGGTGGGCGATCGCTACTATGCCCTCAATGAAATGTGCATTAAGCCGGCCTCTGCTGATCGCATGATCACTGCCATCCTCGAGATGGAAATTGATGGCGATGTTGTGGATCAGTACCAAGGGGATGGGTTACTGGTGGCCACCCCTACCGGCTCCACCTGCTATACGGTCGCCGCCAATGGCCCCATTTTGCACCCGGGGATGGAAGCCCTTGTGGTGACGCCCATTTGCCCTTTGAGTCTCTCTAGCCGCCCCATTGTCTTGCCTGCGCGCTCCTCAGTCAGCATTTGGCCGTTGGAGGATCACAGCCTCAATACCAAGCTGTGGATGGATGGCGTACTGGCTACCTCCATTTGGCCAGGACAGCGGGTACAGGTGACAATGGCCGATTGTCAAGCTCGCTTTATCATCCTGCGGGATCACTACTCCTTTTATCAAACCCTACGGGAGAAGTTGGCCTGGGCAGGGGCACGGATTCCCTATCACAACAATCACCGCAATTAGATCACAACCGCCCCCACAGAAGGTCTCTATAATTAGGGGCATTCCTCACTCAACCCTTGTTATGATTCTCAGTCCTTTTGAACGCGCTGTTCTTGGCCAAGAGGCGGAAGCCCTGGTTGATCAGTTGTTAGAAATTGGGATTGCCCTCTCTGCCAGTCAATCCCTAGAGGAACTGCTGCATCTGATTCTGACGAAAAGTCGCCAAATTACTGCTAGCGATGCTGGCACGATTTTTCTAGTTCAGCGCGAACGGGCGGTGCTGGAATTCAAGGCAGCTCAAAACGATAGCGTCACCCTTCCTGAGCAAGTGCAGGACTATACCGTACCCCTCACCGCCGATAGCTTGGTGGGCTATGCCGCTCTCACGGGGGAATCGCTGAATATTGCCGATGTGTATGCCCTTAAGGGGAGCGAGATGTACCAGTTCAATCGTTCCTTTGATGAAGCCCTACACTATCGAACCTGTTCGGTGCTGGTGGTGCCGATGCAAAATGTCAGTGGTGAGGTGATTGGCGTTCTGCAACTGATTAACCGCAAGCGATCGCCCGACACCCTACTGACACCGGAAACCAGCGTGGCTCTCACCCAGCCCTATAGCCCTTGGGAAGAACACATTGTGCGATCGCTGGCTAGTCAGGCCGCTGTGATTATTGAGCGCAACCATTTACTTGAAAGTATTGAACAGCTCTTTGAGGGATTTATCACCGCTTCGGTTCAAGCCATTGAGACTCGGGATCCAGTAACCGCAGGGCATTCCGAACGGGTGGCAGCTCTGACGGTGCGCCTCGCCGAGATCACCAGTGCCACCTCTAGGGGCGTCTTTCGCGATGTTTTCTTTAGCGATCGCCAGCTACAGGAAATCCGCTATGCTGCCCTGCTCCACGATTTTGGCAAGGTGGGCGTGCCGGAGGCGATTCTCAACAAGCAAAAGAAAATTTACCCCGAACAACTGGAGGTCATTCGCCAACGCTTTGCCCTTGTCCGCCGCACCCTGGAAATGGAAACCGCTCAAGCTAAAGTCAATTATTTACTCTCCCATCCCCATCAGCTCCATACCCCAGAACAGGGGTGTCAGCACTGCGCTTTTCTACGACAGCTCGACCAAGAACTCCAGCAACAACTGCACACCTTAGAGAACTACTGGCAATTGCTGGAGCAGGCCAATGAGCCGCGAATTCTAGAGGAAGAACCCCTTGCCCGCCTGCAGGAATTGACCCAGTTTTATTATCGTGGCGTTGATGGCGAACTCCATCCCCTCATTACGGCCACTGAACTTGAACAACTCTTGGTGCGCCGTGGCAATCTCACCCAACAGGAACGACGGATCATCGAAGCCCACGTGACCTATACTTACCAGTTTCTTGCCCGTATTCCTTGGACCCCCCATCTTAAAAATGTGCCAATCATTGCCTATGGTCACCATGAGCGCTTGGACGGCAGTGGCTACCCACGGGGTATTGGCGCAGCCGAAATTCCTCTCCAAACCCAAATGTTGGCGATCGCTGACATTTACGATGCCCTCACAGCCAAGGATCGCCCCTACAAAAAGAGCCTACCAGTGAATAAGGCCCTAGAGGTTTTGTGGCAGGAAGCCAAGGAATTTAAGATCAATCCCGATTTAGTGGAACTCTTTGAGCAGCAGGAGGTCTTTCGGGTGCTGGGGCACCAGCGCTAGGGCTAATTGGGGGACGATTGCAAAAACGAGACTCTCCAAAGCGTAGCTGCCAGCCAATTGGTACAGGTATGGGCAACGATCGCTAAGAGTAAATTATTCGTTACCACGGCACTATAGGCAAAGAATCCGCCAACAATGGTTGCCCACAGGGCATAGGGCCACTGCTGCCGGGAGCCAGCGTGCAAAATGCCAAAGCACACAGAACTGCCAATAATCCCTGCCCAGTTGAGCCCCAAACTCGGTAGGAGCACCCCGCGAAAGAGCAGCTCTTCACTAAGGCCGGGCAGAATGCCAATCCAAAACAGATCAGGCCACAGCAGTGGTGAAAGCACAAGTTTCAGGTAGGTATCTGACGCGTGGCGGTAGGCAGGCCAGAGGCGATACAAAATAGCGCCGATGCCGGTAATTCCTAGGCAGAGGGCAATCCCTAAAGCCACTGCCCAGACATCCCAGCGCAGCGGCAGAAGTCCGCCAGAAAAGGGGGTAAATAACCACACCCGCGCCAAAATCAGCCACAGGATGGCCGTTAACGCCATGGCCACTAAGACCTGTGTACGACTCAGGGGCTCATCGGGCAGGGGGAATTCCTCCATAGGCCTACGCTTTCTGGAACTGACCAAATTGGAAGTGATAGACCTCTTCCTCTTTTTCCGAGATCAGTTTCAAATCTGAGCAGGGGCGGGCCACACAGAGGAGGACATAGCCTTTTTCCCGCAGTTCGGGACTCAGCCCCATCGCATCCCCGTGATCCACGGTACCCTCCTGAATTTGGGCAGCACAGGTGGTACAGACTCCGGCATTACAGGAACTCGGAAGATCAATTCCCGCAGCGGTGGCCGATTGCAGGATGGGTTTATCGGCACTGGCTTCAAAGGTGTAGGTTTGTCCTTGGTGCAGGATCTCAACACGAAAGGCTTGGGTCATTCTGGCAGTGAGCTATGACGCAACATCTTCCCTATTATCCCCCGAATCCTCGCGATCGCTGGCTTCCTCGGGGGCAGACTTCAACCATGTCCGCACAGGATCAGGAATCGCTACTCGCTGGCGTTGGGGCAGTTGCAGGCAAATGTGCTGCGTCTGGGCAATGGCTACCCGATCCCCCGCCCCGTTGTAGAGAGTATAGGCCAGTTGAAAACGGCTACTATCCAGTCTTTGGGGGTCAATGGTCACCCGCAGGCGATCACCACAGTAGAGGGGTTTCAAAAAGCGCATCTGCGCCTCCGTAATCGGCACAATCAGGCCACTGTTGCTGAAAAATTGCCGCAGATCTACCCCCAACTGGGCAAGGGCATCCTCATAGGCCTCGTGGCAAAACCGCAGCAGATTGGCAAAGTAAACGACCCCAGCCGCATCGGTATCCGCAAAATGAACCGTGCGCTGATAGTCGCGCAGGGGTGGTGTATTCATCTATCGCCATTCCATCGCCATCCCATCGGGTTGTCCAACACCAGCCATCGGCAAAAACACGCCACAGCCTTTATTGTTAATATTAGGGTACAGCTTTTTTGCAAACCATTCGCATACCTAAACCGATGAGTAACAAAGGCAGTTCTGATCTTCGACTTCTTTTAAGCACGCTGGTGATCAGCGGCTTAGTCGCAGGACTGGCCTATTGGCAACTCAGTCAACACTGGACGCCCTCCCCCGATCAAAAGGCTGGCTCCCCCCTACAGACCACCACCTCCAAGTGGCAAAAAATTGCCCTTGCGACGACGCTGCGGGGCCATCAAGATGAAGTGAACGCGATCGCCCTTAGTCCCGATGGCAATTTACTCGTCAGTGCTGGCGACGATCGCAGGCTGTATTTTTGGAACTTGGCCACGGGAACTCCCCTAGGACAAGCCAAAGGTCACACCGACTGGATCTATGCCCTTGTGATGACTCCCGATGGTCAAACGGTGATTAGCGGCAGTAAAGACAAAACCATCAAACTATGGGGGGTGGGCGATCGCCAACTCCAAGCCACCCTCAGTGGCCACCAAGATTTTGTGAACGGCTTAGCCCTCAGTCCCGATGGCCGCACCCTTGCCAGTGCCAGCTATGATCACACTGTCAAACTGTGGGATGTCCCGAGCCGTCAGGAAATCACTACACTAAAAGGCAATGAGGGCATCATGCTCAGCGTCGCCATCAGTCGAGATGGGCGTTTTTTAGCCACCGGTGGCGTGGATCAGCTCATCCGCATTTGGGATTTGCCCTCCCGCCGACTCCTGCGCACCCTCGAAGGACACACCAGCGATGTCAATAGCCTCGCCTTCACCCCCGACAGCAGCCAACTGGTCAGTGGCAGTGACAAAGATGGTATCAAAGTCTGGAACCTCACCACAGGAGAACTTCAGCAGCAGTTTGGCACCGAGGGCGGGCAAGTCTTTAGTGTGGCGGTGAGTCCCGAGGGCAGCACCATTGCCAGTGGCCACAGCGATCAAACTGTCAAACTTTGGTCCCTCTCTGGTCAGTTATTGCGTAACCTCAAGGGACACTCTGGTGCCGTCTACAGTGTCGTCTTTGGTCAGGATCAACTGATCTCCGCCAGTGAAGACAAAACCATTAAAGTGTGGCGTCTCTTTCCCGAAACCCCATAGAGAACTCGTAGGTCTCAGCTGTGGAATAAAAAAAACGGCTAAGACCCCCAAGAATCTTAGCCACTGAGAACAACGGCTTGAATTTTTTTAGCCCACACTTCCCTCTAGCTTCAGGCTCAGCAGGCGATCGGCCTCGACTGCGAATTCCATCGGCAGTTGATTAAAGACATCGCGACAGAAGCCACTAATCATCATTGAGACGGCATCTTCAGCGGAAATTCCCCGCTGGGCAAAGTAGAAGAGTTGATCCTCGCCAATTTTCGATGTTGAAGCCTCATGCTCCACCTGGGCAGTGGGGTTTTGCACCTGAATATAGGGGAAGGTATTGGCGGCTGCGGTATCCCCAATGAGCAGCGAATCGCATTGGGAGTAGTTGCGTGCCCCTGTGGCCTTGGGGCCAATTTTCACGAGGCCGCGATAGCTATTTTGGGAGTGTCCTGCCGAAATGCCCTTGGAGACAATCCTGCTGCGGGTATTTTTCCCAATGTGGATCATCTTCGTGCCCGTGTCCGCCTGCTGGTAGTGATTGGTGAGGGCCACCGAGTAAAATTCACCCACGGAGTTATCCCCCACCAAGACACAACTGGGGTATTTCCAAGTAATGGCGGAACCCGTCTCCACCTGTGTCCAGGAGATCTTGGAATTGCGGCCAAGGCAGAGTCCCCGTTTTGTTACAAAGTTGTAAATGCCCCCCTTGCCATTTTCATCGCCGGCATACCAGTTTTGCACAGTGGAGTATTTGATTTCGGCATTGTCCAGAGCCACCAGCTCCACCACTGCCGCGTGGAGTTGATTGGTGTCAAACATGGGAGCAGTACAACCCTCAAGATAGCTCACATAGCTCCCCGCATCGGCAATGATCAGCGTGCGCTCAAACTGACCTGACTCACCGTTATTGATGCGGAAATAGGTGGATAGCTCCATTGGACAGCGGGTATTCTTGGGAATATAGACGAAGGAGCCATCGGAAAAAACGGCGGAGTTTAAGGCAGCATAGAAGTTATCGCCAATGGGAACAACACTGCCTAAGTATTTCTGCACCAACTCGGGATATTCCTGGAGGGCTTCAGAAATGGAGCAGAAAATGATCCCCTGCTTGGCCAGCTCCTCGCGGAACGTGGTGGCTACTGACACGCTATCGAAAATGGCATCTACGGCCACATTGGTGAGCCGCTTTTGCTCTGAAAGGGGAATCCCCAGTTTTTCAAAGGTTTCCAGCAGGACAGGATCTACTTCATCCAAGCTTTTTAGCTTTTCCTTCTGTTTTGGCGCTGAGTAATAGACAATGTCTTGATAGTTGATGGGGGGATAGCTCACCCGTGGCCATCTGGGCTCGCTCATCTTCAGCCATTGGCGATAGGCACGCAGGCGAAACTCCAGCATGAACTCTGGCTCGTTTTTCTTGGCGGAGATGAGGCGAATAATGTCCTCGTTGAGACCCTTGGGAATGGTTTCCGTCTCAATTGGGGTAACAAAGCCGTATTTATAGGGCTGATTGACGAGGGATTGTACCGTTGCCGACATCGAGTGTTCTCTTGGGTGAAGGAATGGCTAAAACTTAGAGTATATTAAGCAACGAGGTGGTTGCTTTATCTCTAGGACTAATTTAGCAACAAAACGGTTGTTTTAGTCAAGGGGGCGTTGCGTGACGCTCACATCGGATACTAAACAGGACATCTTACACTGCCTTCTCCGCGACGGTCACCTCAGTGCTCAGGAGTTGGCGGCTCAACTGGCAATTAGTCCGCAGGCGGTGCGCCGGCATCTCAAGGATTTAGAGGCGGAGCAACTGGTGACCTATGAAGTCCTGTCGGGTACGGTGGGACGTCCCCAATACCGTTACACGATTAGCGAGGCGGGACGGGAGGAACTGCGGCAACTGCAACTGCGCCAACAGTCCACTCATCCCAAGGGTTTTGCCCTTGAACTCTTGGAATCCGTAGCAGCAACCCTTGGTCCAGAGCAGATGCAGGATGTATTGCAGGCAGCTTGGCAACGCAAGGCACTGGCCTATCGCGAGCAAATGGGGAGCGGCACCTTGGCGGAACGCTTGGCGCGGCTGGTGGCACTGCGGCAACAGGAAGGTTATATGGCAGAGTTTTACCCCGTGAGTGAGCCTACAGGTGCCTATTTGTTTACGGAGTACAATTGTGCGATTTCCGCCGTTGCTCAATCTTTTCCCACAGTCTGTCATCATGAGTTAGAGATGTTTGCGATCGCCCTAGGGGATTGTGCTGTCGAGCGCACCCATTGGCTGGTGGATGGTGAACATCGTTGCGGTTACCTCATCCGTCCCTTGAAGTAGCATGGCTTTTTGTCCACCTACCTTTGTCCAGCAGAGCCTCACCACAGCAATGGGCCGTATGGTCTATTACACCCCCAGCGATCGCTACTGGGGGCCAGTGCCATCGCGACCTCCCCTTGTCTTTCTCCACAGCTTGGGGGGTGGCTCTAGCCACTATGAATGGTCCCAGGTGTATCCTGCCTTTGCACCCCATTACCGCGTCATTGCCCCGGATCTCATTGGTTGGGGGGAATCCGACCATCCTGCCCGCGACTACACCAGCAGCGACTACTGGTTAATGATTGCGGAACTGCTGCGAATGCTGGGAACGCCCGTTACCGTTGTCGCCTCCTCCTTGACGGCAGGGATTGTTGTGCGGTTGGCGATTCAGCAACCCCATCTCTTTAAGTGTTTGTGTCTGGTCTGCCCCAGTGGGTTCAATGACTTTGGCGAAAATCAAGGACAGGCGATCGCCAATGCCCTCCTGGGTGTACCAATCCTTGATCGCCTTATTTACACCCTTGCTGCCGCTAACCCCTTGGCGGTGCGCAACTTCCTCACCCAATTTATTTTTGCTGATTCCCAACGGCTGCGCTCGGAAACCGTTGAAGCCTACCTGGATGCCGCCTGTCGTCCCAATGCCGAATGGGCAGCTCTGGCTACCCTGAAGGGAAATCTCTCCTTTGATCTCAGTCAGTATTTACCCCAGTTAACCATCCCCACCGTAATTCTCTGGGGAGAAAAGGCAAAGCTCACGCCCCTCTCCCTTGGTGAGCGACTCTACGCCACCGCCCGCGATCGCCTGCAACCGTTTCGAGTGATCCCCGAAGCAGGGGTCTTGCCCCATCTGGAGCAACCCGAATGGGTGATTTACAGCCTGCGGCGCGATTTGTTGGTTTGAGCTGTCCCCGCTACAGGTATCCTAGAAGTATTGCTTGAAGTGTTGATGCAATGGCAGAAATTCAATTTATCCGTGGCGTTGATGAAGAAGTCGTTCCCAATGTGCGTTTGACGCGGGCACGGGATGGCAGCAGTGGTCAGGCCATCTTTTACTTCGACAATCCCAAAGTCGTCCAAGAGGGTAATCTGGAGATCACCGGGATGTACATGGTGGACGAAGAAGGGGAAATTGTGACCCGTGATGTCAATGCTAAGTTCATTAACGGCCAGCCCGTTGCCATTGAGGCCACCTACACCATGCGCAGCCCCCAGGAGTGGGATCGCTTTATTCGCTTTATGGATCGCTATGCCGCTAGCCATGGCCTTGGCTTCCAGAAGTCTTAGCAGTCTCAAATTGATCGGGTGCCGATTCAAAAGGATTGTGCTAGCTTAAAATTACGATGCTTTTTTGTCTTTATTCAGGAGGCAAGGCATCTGCAAATCCTATAGCGATACAGTAGGGATATCAATGGATTATCTAGAGAGCCTGCTTGACACCCTCAAATCGTGGTTAAAAAAACTATTGGAACTTCTAGGGGGCGCCGAACCTACCCCCGAGCTGGAGCCGATTCCGATTCCCGTGCGCGATCGCCAGTAAAGCAACGGCCCTAAACAGAATTGAGTCGCCTGAACGGTTAGGTGAAGCTTGACCTTTCATATTCTGGTGCTTCATGGCCCCAACTTGAACCTGTTAGGGCAGCGGGAGCCGGGAATCTATGGGACTGTAACACTCGCGAGCATCAACCAATCCTTGGAAGCCTTGGCCCAGGAGTTAGGGGTAACTATTGCGTGCCTGCAGTCCAATCATGAAGGGGTCTTAGTAGATGCTATTCAGGGGGCTAGGGGACGTGCCCAAGGCATCTTAATTAACCCCGCAGCCTATACCCACACCAGCGTTGCTTTGCGAGATGCAATTGCTGCGGTTGCCCTACCAACCGTTGAGGTTCACCTGAGTAACATTCATCAACGGGAAGCATTTCGCCATCATTCCTACATTGCCCCGGTGGCGATCGGTCAAATTGCTGGCTTTGGTGCCGACAGTTATCTTTTGGGGCTGCGGGCACTGGTGAATTATTTACAGCAAAAGGCTAATTCTTAGCAGGGGGCGCGATCGCCAGCGGCGTTCCCAACTGTCGTGCTAGCCAAAACTCCACATTGCGTATCCAGGATTTACCATCAAGGGGCTTGACAAAAAAGGGTTGCACCAAAATCGTGAACATCCCCAAGCGATTGCCCGCAAGAATATCCGTAAACAGGCGATCGCCCACCATGGCCACCTGATGGTAAGGTAAATTCATGGCTTCCACGGCCTGACAAATCTTACGCCGAGAGGGCTTACCCGCCCCCGCCAAAAAGGGTAACTCCACCTGCTGGGCAATACGTTCAATGCGGCGGTGGTTCAAGTTATTGCTCACTAACCAGATTGGCATTTGATGCTTGATCTCCAGGAGCCACGCCAGAATTTTTGGCGGCAGATTGACCTCCCACGTGGGAAGGAGCGTATCATCTACATCCAGCACCATGCCTCGCAGGTGATATTTTGCCAACAGAGTGGGGTGCAACTGTTCAATTGTGGTTTCAAGAATTAAATCCGGTTGCAGCAGTGCTGCCAGAGACCCAGTGGCCATTGAAAATGCAAGTAGTGAATAAGAGGCTTCTGACAGCCTATCACGATTTTAGGGAAGGGTGGGAACGCCAAAAATCTTCTCCGGTGTTACTTCAAGAATAAAAAATATGCTGCGAATATGCTAGCATTTGAGAGAATGCCGCGTGTCAACGGATATGGCGAAGGTTCTGGTACTCAATGCCTCCTATGAACCACTCAATATTACGAGTTGGCAGCGAGCAGTTGTCCTTTTAATCAAGGGCAAGGCAGAACAAGTCGAGCACAATGGCAAGATGGTTTACAACAATTTCCCCTTGCCGACCGTTATTCGCCTGCGGCATTACGTCGTTACTCCCTACAAAGAAATTCCCCTCACCCGCCGTAATATCTTGCATCGAGATGGTCACTCCTGCCAGTACTGTGGCTACACTGGTGATGAATTGACCCTTGATCATGTTATTCCTAAGTCGCGCGGTGGCGGTGAAACGTGGGAAAATATTGTGACTGCCTGTGTTCGCTGTAACGTCAAAAAAGGGAATCGCACCCCCAAAGAAGCGAATATGCCCCTACGGCAAACACCCCGCCGTCCCATTAGTAGTTTGTACTTTGAGGTAACAAAACACGTGCGCACGGGTACTCACCAGGAGTGGCGCAAATACGTCATCGGTGCCTAGTCTTAGCTGTGGGATTAACGCTGGGGCGAAGATTTAAGATGTCCCTTCTTGAACAGGTTACCGATACTTGGGGGAATCCTCTGGGGCTAATAAGGTAACCCTTAAGCGCAGCTGGGGGCGATCGCGTATTCTAGGATCGGAGAGGAGAACCTTTTACCTTGGGAAATTCAAACTCAGGTCGTTATGTCAGGTATTGAGATAGAAAACTTTAGTCAACTCTTTCCGCTTTTTGGTGCCAGTTCCCAAGAGGCGCTTTCCTCGATGCTCTCAGTGGCCTGGCATAACACCTACCCGGCAGGGCGTGCCATTCTCATTGAAGATGCATGGGGCAACGCGGTTTACTTTATCCTTTCAGGCTGGGTAAAGGTGCGACACCTGCTGGCCAATGGAGATTTCCTGACGCTGGCGATTCTGGGGCCAGGGGATTTTTTTGGCGAAATGGCGATTCTTGACCAGTCTCCCCGCTCAACGGATGTGGTGGCGCTGTGTGCCGCGGAAGTTCTGTCGGTGCCGGCGCAAAAATTTGTCCATCTCCTGCGCCACGACCCAGACCTACACTATCGGATGCTGCAATTGATGGCACAACGACTACGCCTGACCAATGCGCGCATTGAACTGCTGCACAAACCGCCTGCCGTCAAACTTGCCCATGTCTTGGTGAATTTGGCGCGGCGCTATGGTCAACCGCTGGGGGGTAATGCCAACACCGCTGTCATTTTCAATGTGCCCATCAAGGATTTAGCGGATGTAGCCAACATTAGCCCTGATGAGGCACAGCAACTGCTGGATAAAATGGTGGCGAAAAACTGGATCAAAATTGAGGCTGCCAAGCAACAACTACAAATTCTCAATTTGCCGCAGCTAGAGCAATTAGCACAGCAAGGGCTGAGTTAAAGCTCTGTTGCCTTGTTGAGGGGCAGTGACCTCGCCTAGGATAGCAATAGTTGCAAGCTATTTCTGCTATGGCGATCGCCCCCAACCTCTACGAGCACACCTTGGTTCGTTACACGGATCCGCTGCATGCGACAGAACTTTTGCGGCAATATCGCCCGTACCTCGAAATGATTCCCAGTATGCGGCGACCTCAAGAAAGTTTAATTCCAATTCCGCTTCCGATCGCCCATATTCAGATTCCTGCGGCCACAACGACCAACCAACGTCCCCAGGTGAAGTCGGTGATAGTGCCCTGTGATTTGGTCTTTGTCATGTGCGATCCCGAGTGGAAAGTGAAAACTGACATTGAACTGCTGGTCTTTATTCATCGGCCGGGGGAAAGCTTTACAGAACTGCTGACCCGCTGGCGCCAATCCCAAGTGCTCCTCAGTCGTAGTTATAGCTGGGATATGCCCTTGCCGCATCGGGATGTCTTTAGTGAGGGCGCTAATCGTCAATTTCCCCTCTTTGTTCTCTTTCAAGACACCCTCGCCGTAATCAAGCGCGGTCTCAAAGCGGCCCGTTTGCCCTACGTGATTGATACCACGATTCTCAAGGAGCAGCCGTCTTCAGGCACAAAGCTCATGACCGGTTCATCAGAAAGTACACAATAGGTTCATCGATATAGGTTGATCGATATCACAACCTCAGCACCGGATGCATCACTGCCGCCTCCTTCGCCAAGAACAGAGAATACCACTATCGAGCTGAATTCTCGATGCTGTAGTTGAGTTGTTCTATGGTGGCTCTCCCCATTCAACCCTTGTCCGACCGTCCATTGACAACGGATTTAGTGCGGCAGTATTTGCAGGAAATTGGCCGTGTGCCCTTGCTCACCCCTAGCCAAGAACTGCGCCTTGCCCAACAGGTTCAGCAGTACCAAGCCCTGCTCGCAGTGCGAGAGCAGGCCGATGATCCCCAGATCAAACGCTATGTAGTGGCTATTACGGAGCGCGATCGCCTGCAGCGGCAGTTGGGGCGTCCCCTAAGCCGTGCCCAATGGGCTGCGCGACTCAAGATGAGTGTGGCTGAATTGCAAGCCTGTGTGCAGGCGGGGCGTCAAGCTTGGGCAAAGGCAGCGAATATTACGCTAACTGAACTTCAGCACATTGAGCGTCAAGGACAGCGGGCAAAAACCCAACTGCTGCAAGCCAACCTGCGCTTGGTTGTGAATATTGCCAAAAAATATCAACATCGCGGCGTGGAATTTTTAGATTTGATCCAAGAGGGGAGTTTGGGTCTAGAACGTGCCGTTGAAAAATTTGATCCGACCAAGGGATTTCGCTTTAGCACCTATGCCTATTGGTGGATTCGCCAAAGTATCACCCGTGCCGTTGCTAGCCAAAGCCGTACAATCCGCCTACCCATTCACATGGTGGAAAAGCTCAATAAAATTAAGCGTGCCCAACGGCGTCTTGCAGCTCAACAGGGAGGGATGCCCAGTCTGGCAGACATTGCCCAAGAACTGAATCTTGAGGTGTCGCAGGTACGGGAGGTGCTGATGGCCGTTCCCAAATCCGTGGCCTTAGAACAGCGGGTTGGTGCCGACCAAGAAACAGAATTGCAGGAGTTGATTGAATCCACTGCCCCTACCCCCGATGAGGTGATCATGCGCGAATCCCTACGTACCACTTTGAAGCAACTGCTGAGGGATCTATCCCCCCGTGAGCGCCAAGTGATGGAACTGCGTTATGGCCTAGGGGAACAGCCTGCCCTTGAGATGGCGGAAATTGCGGTACTGCTGGGACTGAGTCGGGAGCGGATTCGCCAAATTGAGCACCGCGCCCTGCAAAAATTGCGGCAACCCCAACGGCGGCAGGCAATTCAAGACTATCTGGAGGAGTTTGCCTAGGACGTCTCCAACTGAATGCCGTGGGGACAGCACTCACATACCCATAGGTCCAGGTCGGGGTCTGGGAGGGCGCGCCGTACCCGCTGCATGATTCTGTAGCCCTCATCGGCAGAGGGCGCTAGGGCAAAAACCGTTGGCCCGGACCCCGACATCATGCTGGCGATCGCGCCCGTAGCAAGGAATTGCTCCTTTAACTCTGCCACCAAGGGATAGCGGGGCAACACAACTTTCTCTAAATCATTACGGAGGTTGGCGGCCAACTGGGCGATATCACACTGCTGAATGGCCTGTAACAGGATTGCGGATCCCCCCTCTTGGCGGGCTTTTTCCTGCTCACTGGGGGTTTGGGCATAGGTGGCGGCAAATTCCTGCCGATAGGTTTGATAGGCCCAAGGGGTAGCCACACTCAGGGAGCGATACTTCCCTAGAATCACAGTTAATCCCTGTAAATCCGCCAGGGGCGTCAACTGTTCACCGCGCCCTAAAGCCAAGGCGGTACCCCCCTGCAGACAAAAGGGAACATCGGCCCCCAATTGCGCTGCCAAGGTTTGCAATTCCGCTTGCGTAAGCCCCAACTGCCACAGCAGATCTAGGCCCACGAGTACTGCTGCTGCATTGGTTGACCCGCCCGCCAAGCCCGCCCCCAGAGGAATCCGTTTTTCAATGAAAATTTCAACACCATCGCGATCGGGAAAATGCTGCTGGAGCAATGCCGCGGCTTTATAGGCGAGATTGCGTTGATCGCAGGGAACAGCGGGGTTTGTGCAATGAACCTTAATCTCGCGATCGCGCCGAGGGATGAGTTCAATGCGATCCATAAGGGAAACCGCCTGCATGACCATTACCAGCTCGTGGTAACCACTACCATCCAAACAGTTGCCAATAATTTGTAAAAAGAGATTAATTTTGGCAGGCACCAGCAGACGATACACGTAACCCCATCCTCACAACCACCTCGTTCAATAGCATATTATTCTTCTATTACTGTTTGGCAGGCTCCAACTAGAAGTCCCTATGGTGTTGGAACGCATGATTGAACTGTTGCAGTTGCCCTTTATGCAGCGAGCACTGTGGGCAGGGATCTTTACGGGAGGGATGGCGGGTGCCCTCGGTAGCTTTACCATCCTGCGGCAGCTGTCCTTTTTTAGTGATGCTTTGGGGCATTCGGCGCTCCTGGGAATTAGTCTAGGGATTATTCTGGGGCTGAATCCGTCGGTGATGTTGCTGCCCTTTGCGGTGGTTTTTGCCCTCGGCGTCACCTATTTGCTTGAGCATGCCCGGCTGTGGACCGATGCCCTCTTAAATATCCTCTATTCAGGATCGTTGGCGCTAGCGGTGGTGCTGCTCAGTTTGAGCGATCGCTACCAAGGGGGGGTGAATAACCTACTGTTTGGCGATATTTTGGCGGTGCGCCCAGCCGATCTGGTGATGAGTGGAACACTCTGCACCCTTGTTGGCATTTTCATCCTGCTCACGTTACGGGTGCAATTGTTAATCACGGTGAATGAGGCCTTGGCAGTGGCCCAGGGGGCGGCAGTGAGAACGCAGCGTTTGCTCTTTATTACCCTATTAGCCTTGGTGGTGGCAGTCTCCATTAAAACAGTAGGAGTCCTCCTGATCAGTGCCTTTGTCGTCATTCCCGCCTGTGGTGCCCGCCTTTGGAGTCGGCAATTTTCGCAGTACGTGGTTTTGGCAGCCCTAGTGGGGGTGGGCAGTGCCATTGTTGGCATGCTCGTGTCAGCAGGAATGAATTGGCCTTCTGGGCCGAGTATTGTTGTTTGTCAACTGGTGTTCTTTTTAATCTCAATTGCGCTTAACTCACTGCCAGGGGCGTGGGTTCATAGAGGGCAGAAATCTCCAACAAGCTGAGGCGTGAACGCGCCGTTAAGTCTAAGGGGGAGCGATCGCCCCGCTGGAAATGGTCGACCGCCGCACAGCCAATCATTGCCGCATTATCAGTACACAGCCGCAGGGGCGGAAAAATTAACCGTAGTCCCAAGGGTTCAGCAGCCGCAGTGAGGTGTTGTCGCAGGCCAGAATTTGCCGCGACTCCTCCCCCAATGGCTAGGGTTTTGAAGCCATGATCCACCGCTGCCGCGATCGCCCGCTTGGTCAAGGCCTGTGCCACAGCCTTCTGAAAACTGGCCGCAAGGTCAGCCACCGGCAACTCAGTATGGGTTTGACGTAGCTCCTCCACCAGCCGTGCCACTGCGGTTTTCAGTCCACTAAAACTGGAATCGTAGGGATGCACCTTGCCCTCTGGAAGGCGGATATTTCCCTCTGGTAGATCAAAAGCCTCTGGATTCCCCTGCTGTGCCCAGCGATCGAGCACTGGTCCCCCCGGATACCCCAAGCCCATTAGCCGTGCCACCTTATCGTAGGCTTCACCTGCTGCATCATCCCGTGTTTGCCCCAAAAGCTGGTACTCGCCACAGCCATAAACGCCAATGAGACTGGTATGCCCACCAGAAACCAAAAGGCACAGAAATGGTGGTTCAAGGGTTGGGTCCGCTAAGTAGGAGGCATAGAGGTGGCCTTCAAGGTGGTGAATTCCCAAGAGAGGTTTTTGGTGCACAAGGGCAAGGGTTTTGGCGGCCGTAACCCCAATGAGCAGCGACCCTACCAATCCGGGGGCACAGGTGACGGCAATGGCATCAATGGCAGACCAATTGCAACCGGCCTCACTGATTGCTGTTGTGATGACCGCATTGATGTTTTCCAAATGGGCACGGGAGGCCACTTCCGGCACCACACCGCCAAAGGGTTGATGGGCACGCACTTGGGAGGCAATCACATTACTTTCGATGGCGCGATCGCGCACTACGGCAGCAGCCGTTTCATCGCAACTGGTTTCAATGGCCAGAATTCTTACCATCGAGCAGACTTGGGCATCAACCTAGAGCCTCTCTTAAATCTAACCTATTTTTTAAATAAACTTGTTGAAGGGCGTTTTCTCAATGCAGTGAATTCTTGCGGTTTCAACCCGCGCTATGGTGAAGATTCCTAAGAATCTCCTAAATCCCGATCAAGAAGTAGGATATACTATAGATTGGGCAATCTGCTCAGTGTCGTGCGTGGGCCAAATGTCTTGTGGAACTGTCTGCCAAAAGTGAGTACGCCCTCTTGGCGCTCTTGGAAATGTCAGCGGCCTATGAACAGGCGGAGCCGCTACAAATTCGCCAAATTGCTGCCATGCACAACATTCCCGATCGCTACCTGGAGCAGCTGATGGCAACCCTCCGCCGCAAGGGTCTCATTCGCAGTCAGCGGGGTGCGCGGGGTGGCTACTTGCTGGCAAAAGCACCTTGGCAAATCTCAATTTTAGACGTGCTCAACTGTATTGAGGGGATCGAGTCCAAGCTGGCGCAAAAGCCGCCCGACAACGGTGATCTAGAACGTAGCCTGATCCGCTCAGTGTGGCTTGAGGCCTGGGCAGCGGCCAATGATGTCTTGAAAAAGCACACCCTTCAGGATTTGTGCGATCGCCGGCAGGCCTACCAGCAAGTGGATGTCATGTACTACATCTAGGCTGGGACTGGCATTCATCGGATTTTCCTAACCTTTTTGCCTTGAATTGGAGATTGATACCCCCATGAATATTGCCCCCGATATTACTGCCCTCATTGGTCGGACGCCCCTCGTACGCCTGAACCGCATTCCCCAAGCGGAGGGCTGCGTTGCAGAAATTGTCGTCAAGCTAGAGAGCATGAATCCTGCGGCCTCGGTGAAGGATCGCATTGGCCTAAGTATGATTCAAGAAGCAGAAGCAGCGGGTCTTATTACCCCGGGTAAAACGGTTCTGGTGGAGCCGACATCGGGAAATACCGGGATTGCCTTGGCAATGGTAGCAGCCGCAAAGGGCTATCGGCTGATTCTCACCATGCCAGAAACCATGAGTGCAGAGCGCCGAGCCATGCTGCGTGCCTATGGAGCAGAGCTGGATTTGACCCCCGGCACCGAGGGGATGAGTGGCGCCATTCGTCGTGCTGAAGAGATTGCCGCCTCCCTTGAAGATGCTTTTATGTTGCAACAGTTTAAAAATCCCGCCAATCCAAAGATTCACCGTGAAACCACTGCGCTCGAAATTTGGCAAGATACGGACGGCCAAGTCGATATTTTGGTGGCTGGCGTTGGTACGGGGGGCACGATTACGGGGGTAGCAGAAGTGATCAAAGCAAAGAAGCCTACCTTTCAGGCGATCGCCGTCGAACCCAGCAATAGTCCCGTTCTCTCAGGAGGCAAACCGGGACCCCACAAAATTCAAGGCATTGGTGCTGGCTTTGTACCCCCCGTTCTCAAACGAGAACTCATTGATGAAGTCATCCCTGTCTCCGACGATCAAGCCATCCATTTTGGTCGCCGCTTAGCCCGTGAAGAAGGCCTCCTCTCCGGTATTTCCAGTGGCGCTGCCCTTTGTGCTGCCATTCAGGTGGCTCAACGTCCTGAAAATGCCGGTAAGTTAATTGTCATGGTGCAGCCGAGTTTTGGCGAACGCTACTTGACCACCCCCCTCTTCCAAGATGCCCTGCCCTTAGTACCAAGCTACTTGCAAAGTTAGGCACAATTGCGTTCACAGTCCCAGGGCGTCACAATCTCCCTTGAACACCAAATTGGCGTTTGGGAAGCTGGGCCATCGAGCAGCCTAGCCGAGGAAAAGCTACATCTCCCCCTGGGATATGGCCTTGGGAGATCATTGAGAGATATACCATGACCGAACCGCTATGACTGAGCCAGCGACTCGCTTTGAACTCAGTCAAGTCTTGGATGTCATCGAAGGGATAAATCGACATGCCGGCTATGCACACGCCACTATCCAAGCCATTGATCAAAAGCTAGATCTTCCCATTGCCGCCACAACAGAGCTTTCAACCTCATGGATGAAAAGCGCAAGGGGTTGGAGGACAAAATTGATGCTGTGGAAGCCAACCTAGAGCAGTCGATTCATGCCGTAGAGTGCACCTAGCAGGAGAGCGCTAAGCGCCAGACAGGAACCAATGTCCGCTTGTGGCGTTTCTTGGTAACGCTGGCACTGCTGGCAAAATGATTATGATTACTTATGATGACTCTTTGATTGGCCCGCGTTTTAACGGTCTGTGCAGCTCCTTATCTAGAATAGAGGATTGCAAAAGTCATCAGAACAGTCACTAACAGTAGTAATGCAAGGCTTAACAAAACCCCATTTTTTAGTGAAACTACGAGCAGGGGTATTCTCCCTAGCCCTTTTTTCATTAGTTGTACCAGCGGTTGCCAACGCTGAAAATCCTGCCCATGTGCGACAACTTTTGCAAACGCGCCAATGTCCCAACTGTGATCTGCGGGGCGCGAACCTAATGGATGCCAATTTGTTTAAGGCGAACTTAGCAGGTGCCAATTTGGAGGGGGCCTATCTGGCGGGTGCGAATCTCTTTGGTGCCAATTTGGAAAGAGCAAACTTGAACCGTGCCAGTCTATACCTAGCAATTTTGGTCAATGCCAATTTGGCAGGAGCACAACTGGTGGGAACACGCCTCACCCTCAGCAACCTTGTCAATGCCAACCTCAGCCGTGCCAATCTGGAGAATGCGGTCATGAAAGGGGCAAATATGATTGATGCGAATTTGACGGCTGCAAACCTGAAGGGAGCCGATCTCGATCGCGCCAACTTGAGTGGGGCTAATTTAAGCCAGACAATCTTCGATCGCCCCCCCAACCCCTAAGAAAACCCCTAAGAAGTCCTTTGTGCCTGCTTGAGGGCGGCCGCAAGTCGCGGTTGATCCCAGCCCCGCTGGTGGAGAATTTGCCATGTGGCCATTAGATCAGGACCATGGACAGCACCGGTGAGGGCCGCCCGTAGGGTTCGCATTGTTGCTCCCTTTTTCACCCCTGCGGCTTTGGTGGCCTGTTGAATCAATTGTTGTCCCATCTCCACAGTGAGGGTTGGCTCTGAGGGTAAATGCTCTAGTAGGTCGGCCAAAATGGTTGCACTTTGGGGCTGGCCCAGTTGGGCCATTGCTTCGGAATCAAAGGTGACGCTGGGTATAAAGAAAACGGCCCCTTGATCAATGGCCTCCTTAAGGGTGTTGAGCCCGGGTTGCAGGAGTTGGGCAAGGTCAAACAACCAAGGGCGATCGCGCTCCTGATCAAAGGCATAGCCTGCCCCCTGCCACAGGGGAATGAGTTCCGCCAAAAATTCTTCTGGCTCTAGTTGCTGAATGTACTGGCGATTGAGCCAATTGAGCTTGTCCCAGTCAAAGCGGGCGCCTGCTTTGTTAATCCGCTCAAAACTAAAGTGCTTCGCCGCCAGATCAAGGGTAAAGAGTTCCCCCATCCCTTCGGGGGGTGACCAACCCAAAAGCGTCATGTAGTTGGCCAAAGCAGGGGCTAAATACCCCATGGCCCGAAAGTCAGAAATGGAGGTAACCCCATCCCGCTTTGAGAGTTTTTGCCCTGCTGAGTTGAGAATTAAGGGAGTATGGGCAAAGTTGGGGGGCGTGGCTCCAAGGGCTTCGTAGAGCAAAATTTGTTTTGGTGTGTTACCAATGTGATCTTCACCGCGAATGACATCGGTAATGCCCATGGCAATGTCATCCACCACAACCACCAAATTATAGAGGGGATAGCCAATTTCACCCCGGGGCGCTGCCCGTGCAATGACCATATCGCCACCGAGATCAGCCCCCTGCCAACTGACTCGACCGCGCACCAAGTCCTGCCACTCAATCTGGCGATCGTCCTCAATTTTGAATCGAATTACGGGGGTTCGTCCTGCTGCATCAAAGGCGGCTTGCTCCTCTGGGGTCAAATGGCGGTGACGGTTGTCGTAGCGAGGTGCCTGTCCCTTGGCTTTTTGTTCGGCTCGCAGGGCGTCCAGTTCTTCGGGGGTGCAGTAGCAGTAGTAGGCTAGTCCCTTGTCCAAGAGGGTTTGAATTGCTTGGCGGTACAGATCAAGGCGATCGCTCTGGAAATAGGGGCCTTCATCCCAGGTCAGCCCCAGCCATTGCAAGCCCTCCAGGATATTCTCGGTGTACTCAGGCCGAGACCGCTCGCGATCGGTATCCTCAATCCGCAGAATGAACTTCCCTCCCCGGTGGCGGGCATAGAGCCAGTTGAATACAGCGGTACGGGCAGTCCCAATGTGCAGATTTCCGGTCGGACTCGGTGCTAAACGAACACGAACTGTCACTGCTGACCTCGAATACAAAAATCGCCCTTTCGATCCTACCGCATTGGTTACAGGCCTTCTAGGCAAGGGTATAGGGGCGATGCAGCCGCTCCAACTGCTGCACCATCAGGCTGAGGAACAGTCCCACATCCGTGACTACCCCCACGGATTCCACAGAACCCCGATCCGCCAGTTTGGTTACGACCGCTGGGTTAATATCCACACAGACTAACTTCACCCCAGCAGGGGTCATATTGCCAACCCCAATGGAGTGCAGCATCGACGCCAGCATCAAAATCATGTTTGCGCCCCGAATTAGGCGAGCATACTCCCGCTGCGCCACAATTAAATCCATGAGGGTATCGGGCAGGGGGCCATCATCGCGGATTGACCCCGCCAGGACAAAGGGCACATTATTTTTGACACACTCATACATCACGCCACTGGTGAGAATGCCCTGAGCCACAGCGTTGGCAATACTGCCACAGCGACGAATGGTATTGATCACTTTCAGGTGGTGACGGTGACCGCCCCGCACAGGGACACCCCGCTGCATATCCACCCCCAAGGAGGTACCCATGATGGCCTGCTCCATATCGTGCACAGCGATCGCGTTGCCGCCGAGGAGTCCTTGGACATAGCCTTCACGGATGAGCTTGGCTAAATGCTCACCCCCACCCGTGTGAATAACCACTGGCCCAGCCACCACAATTGCTTTGCCTCCCTGATCGCGGATGCGCCGCAGTTCCCAAGCAATCTGTTCCACCACCAGTTCGACGCGGCGTTCACTGGAGACCCCTGATCCCATGAATGTGAACTCTTGGTTGTTGCGCTGGCTTTCCGTTTTCCGAACCGTGCGGATGCCTTCGACGCCCACGACGACGCGATCGCCCACCTGCAAATCCCGCAGAATGCGACACTCCGCCACCGTGCCTTCTGGGGTTGAGCGCACCACAATCGCCCCATCCATGCGTTGGTTTTGAACCCGAATCCACTCGCCCCCAACCCGCACCTCTGTGGGGTAAATCGTTGTCACATAGAAGTCATCCGGGGCAACCCCCGCTTGGGTAACGGTTTCGAGGTTCGCATCGCAGACCTCCGAGGGCGGCAAAATCGCACCGAGGCTGATCAACTGCGCCATGATCGCATCCATGACCTCGGCATCGGGGGCCATGACTCGAATATCCGCTTGGGAAGGACTTTGCCGCTGCTCGCCAAGGTTAAATTGTAGGACTTGGAAACTGCCCCCATTTTCGACAATTGTGTCAAGGACACGGTTCATAAGACCAGAGTCGAGGAGGTGTCCCTCCAGATGAACGACCCGATTGGGAATGGTGGCGGGTGCATGGAGTTCTTCACGCACCGGTTCACTCACCCGCAACGTCAAACACTTAGCCGCACCTCCTGCCTTAAGAAATTCCGTTAGGGGCGTCTCCACCACCTCAAAGCCCCTTTGGGCAAGGGCGGACTTCAATTCTTGGCTGGCACAGTTGAGAATCACCGTGCGATCGATATTGACGGCATTGCAGGCAAAGTTAACCGCATCAGTCTCTTGAACGGCAATTCGTTTATCCGCCGGTACCCGTAGTTCAATGAGACGGTTGGAATAGGCATCAAACGCGGGAGGATAGTAAAGTAAGTAGCCATCGGTCAGCGGACAAAAACATGTGTCAAGGTGATAGAAGCGCTCATCCATCAATCGCAGGGAAAGGACTTCAATATCCAGCCACTTGGCTAAGTAGGCATGGGAATCCAATTCTGACCGGAAGCCATACCCCGTCCATAGCCAGCGACCCTCGCGATCTAGGAGGGCATCCCCCGCCCCCTCAAAGGGCACTTGTTTGGGTAGCTCAAAAACCTGATACCCCTGAGATTCAAACCACGCTTTGAAATAGGGTTCCTCCCCCTGACGTTCTGGGTGATAAAAGCGACTGAGCACCACGCGATCGCCCAACACTAAACCTGCATTCGCCGTAAACACCATATCGGGCCAGCCCGGCTGTGGCTCAATGAGCTCAACAGTCGCTCGAGCATGGATAATTTCGTAGAGCTTTTGCCACTGCTGCTGGGCGCGATCGCGAGAGGACTTGTGGATATTTCCCTCCATCCAAGGATTGATCACATAGTCCACCTCATAATGGGTGGGAGGGCACATGAGGAAGCGCAGGGTTGAACTCATAGGGGTTGTTTAGAAATCGTTGAAATATGTGAAAACGGTATGGGGTGGGCTCCACGGCAGCCATCGCAAACCTTAAATCATTCTATAGGCAGTGGGGATTCTGACGGTTACTTTTGTCATCAAACCCTGACATTACCCCCCTTGCCCTTTGCTGTTAGGGGAATTCCATTTGCAAGGACCAGGGGAAATCTGCGCTAAAATTATCATTTGTGCGATCGCGCACAGCCAACTGACACTACACTGACACCATCTGCGAAGGGGAATGACCTTGACTGACGTGACTGACATCATTTCCATGACAACTGAACCCCGTTCCAATAGCCAACTCCTCGCCACAATTGAGGTTTCGGGGGCACACTCTCAACAGGTGTATAACCAAGTGGTCAACGATCTCCTTCGCCACACACAAGTGCCAGGATTTCGCAAGGGCAAAGCCCCCCGACAGCTTGTATTGCAGCAGCTTGGCAAAGAGCGTCTGCGCTATCTTGCCATGGAAAAACTGATTGAGGATGCTGTCAAAACCGCCGTCGAAAAGAACAATATCCCCTACCTAGGCAACCTCGAACTCGAAGGGGGCATTACAGAGCTACTGGATCAATTTCATCCCGGCGAAAACTTTTCTTTCAGCGTCACCTTTGATGTCGAACCAGAAGTTACGGTCACAGCCTATAAAGGGTTAACCATTGAGTACAGTCCCGTCACCTACAATCCCGCAACCGTCGAGAAGCTCTTGCAGCGGCACCAACGGGAGCACGCCACCCTCATTCCCGTAGAAGACCGGCCGGCTCAGTGGGGCGATGATGTCACCCTGAAACTAGTGACCAAAGATGAAAATGGGGAAGTGGTGAAGGAACTCTCAGCAGATGAATTGCCCCTGTCCCTCGATGAAGATCAACCCTTTTTGCTCAAAGAAATTCCTGCTGCTGTTGTCGGCATGAGTATTGGTGAAGCGAAAACGGTGTCTGTTACCCAGGCAGCAGAGGTTCCCAAACAGTTGACCGCTGAGATTGAACTCTTGGGAATTAAAGTCCCGGAACTGCCCCCCCTAGACGATGCCTTTGCCGCTGAGCACAGTGAATTTAGCACGATGGCAGAATTGCGGGCTTATTTAGAGCAAAATCACCAAGAGCGAGCTAAAAATCAAGACAAGCAAGCCAAAGAAGCTGCCCTCATTGATACCCTCATTGCTCAAAATCCCGTTGAATTGCCAAAAACCCTGATCCATAAAGAAGCAGCTGTGAAGGTGCGGACCACTTTGATGCAAATTCAGTCCCAAGGTGTTGATCTCAACAAGATCATGACCGAGGAACTCTACGAGAAAATGCGTCAAGAGGCAGAGCCGGCGGCGGCTAAGGAGGTCCACTCCCGTTTGCTGTTGAAGGCGATCGCTCGCCAAGAGGGTATTGAGCCCAGTCCCGAAGCAGTTGAGGAACGACTAAACCGCTACAAAGAGGTGGTGAGGAACCAAACGGCAAAGGATCTGGAACGACTCCGCGAATTGGCCCACGATGAAGTGCAGCAGGAGCAAGCCCTCAACTGGCTCCTAGAGCAAAATACATTTCAGCCGGCGCAGTCCGACACAGCCACTGAGCAGTCCCCAGCAAGCGCTGAAGCGCCAGAGGATACCCAGACGGAGGCCGTTGCCGCAAACCCATCCAAGCTGCAAAAACGATCTGGCAAAAAAGCAAGTTCTGCCCCATCCCAAGAATAGTTCGGCATAATGAAGGTGATGATCCCTACGGGGATAAACCGCTAGTTACAATCTAGTTACAATTAATTACAAACGAACCGTCATTTTAGGCAACTATGCTGCAATCGCGTTACGACCATCCCCTTAGTGCCATTCTGCGCTCTCCAGCGCTCAACCTGCCACCTACCCATGCCAATATTGTGCCGATGGTAGTTGAGCAGTCGGGGCGGGGTGAACGAGCCTTTGACATCTATTCGCGGCTCCTCCGCGAACGGATCATCTTCCTAGGTGGGGGTGCAGGCGATCGCCGGGGCATTGACGATGCGGTTGCTGACTCCGTTGTGGCACAGCTTCTATTTCTTGATGCCGAGGATCCGGAAAAAGACATTTACCTGTACATCAACTCACCGGGTGGCTCGGTCACAGCCGGCATGGCCATCTACGATACGATGAAGCACATTCGCCCTGATGTGTGTACCCTCTGCTTTGGCTTGGCGGCAAGCATGGGTGCCTTCTTACTGTCCGGCGGTACTCCTGGCAAACGGATGGCGCTGCCCAATGCTCGGATCATGATTCACCAGCCCCTCGGAGGTGCCCAGGGTCAGGCCGTGGATATTGAAATCCAAGCGCGGGAAATTCTCTACCACAAGCGCAAGCTCAACGAACTCTTGTCACAGCACACGGGGCAACCCATCGAGCGCATTGAAGCGGATACGGAGCGGGATTTCTTTATGTCCGCTGAAGAGGCAAAAGCCTATGGTCTGATTGATCAGGTGGTGACGCGGCAGACCCTCCCTAGCCACTAAGTACACCCTACGTGCACCCCTAGAGGTTCCCTATGGCCAAATATGACACCCACCTCAAGTGCTCCTTTTGTGGTAAGTCACAGGAACAGGTGCGCAAGCTTATCGCGGGCCCTGGGGTCTATATCTGTGATGAATGCGTAGAGCTGTGTAATGAAATCCTCGATGAGGAATTGGCCACCGTTCCCAATGTCGCCGCTCCCCGTCGAGAATCCACGCCGTCGCGATCGCCCCGCAGCACACCCCGTAGTCGCCCCCTCAGTCAGGTCCCCAAGCCTCGGCAAATCAAGGAATTTCTTGATAAGCATGTGGTCGGGCAGCACGAAGCCAAGAAAATCCTCGCGGTTGCAGTCTACAACCATTACAAGCGCCTGAGTCTTCTGGATAGCGATCAGCGGGGCGATGACAACGTCGAACTGCAAAAGTCCAATATCCTGCTCATTGGCCCGACGGGTTCCGGCAAGACTCTCTTGGCTCAGACGTTGGCGAAGCTCCTCGATGTTCCCTTTGCGGTTGCCGATGCCACCACCCTCACGGAAGCAGGTTATGTGGGGGAAGATGTGGAAAATATCCTGCTGCGGTTGCTGCAAAACGCCAATATGGATGTGGAGGAAGCACAGCGGGGGATTATCTACATTGACGAGATTGATAAAATTGCCCGCAAAAGTGAGAACCCCTCAATTACCCGTGATGTTTCGGGGGAAGGGGTACAGCAGGCGCTACTGAAGATACTGGAGGGGACGATCGCCAATGTGCCACCCCAGGGGGGGCGCAAGCATCCCTACCAAGACTGCATTCAAATCGACACGACGAATATCCTCTTTATCTGCGGCGGCGCCTTTGTGGGTTTAGAAAAGACCATTGAGCAGCGGGTGGGCAAAAAAGCGATGGGCTTTGTCCGTGATGGCGAGCTCCTTCCCAAGGAAAAACGCTCTGCGGATATTCTCAAGGAACTGGAGCCCCACGATCTGGTGAAGTACGGCATGATTCCAGAGTTCATTGGCCGTATTCCGGTGGTTGCTGTGCTAGAGCCGCTGGATGTGGCGGCCTTGGCAGAAATTCTCACCCAACCTCAAAACGCGCTCCTGAAGCAGTACCAAAAACTGATGCGCATGGACAGTGTGGAGTTGCGCTTTGAACCGGCTGCGGTGGAGGCGATCGCCCAAGAGGCCTACCGTCGCAAAACCGGTGCCCGTGCCCTGCGCGCCATTGTTGAAGAGATTATGCTGGATGTAATGTACGAACTGCCCTCCCGCAAAGATCTGCGGGAATGTACCATCACTCCCGAAATGGTGGAAAAACGCTCCACGGCTGAACTGCTCCTGCATCCTTCTTCGCTGCCGACACTATCGGCATAGGGTTATAGCTACGGAGGACTAGAAGAAAACGTGGCTATCGGGCATCAAGCTCAACTCAAGGGGAACCGCATGGGGATCCGTCTCTAGGGTAGCGCGAATCAAATGGGCAACGGTGGCCGGTCGCAGGAGTTTCTGGCGATCAATTTTGAGGCTGACAGTATCCCAAAAGGGGGTATCCACACCGCCAAAGTAGAACAGGCTAAAGCGAATGCCATAGCGCTTCAGTTCTTCGGCCATACACTTGCTAAAGCCCACTACCCCAAATTTTGCAGCACAGTAGGCCGACCCCATCGCCATTGAATGTTTACCGAGAATGCCGACAATGGTGCAGATGTGTCCCTGCTGCTGCGCTTTCATGAGTTCGGCAGCCTGTTGGGTGGTGTAAAAGCAACCCTTGAGGTTAAGGTCTAACATTTGATCTAGTTCAGCCGCAGTAATCTTTTGATAGGGCTTGAGGAGGCCAGCGCCCGCTGCGTTGATCAATACATCGAGTCGTCCCTGTTGACTGCGGATAGCTTGCATCAATGCGCTCACTTGCTCCGGTTGGGTGATGTCACAGGGCTGAATTTGTACCGTTACTGAGGAGGGAAGTTGCTCTGCCAAGGCCTGCAGGCGATCGCGCGAGCGTGCCGCTAAGACCAACGTGGCACCGGTTTCTTGGAGTTGCTCGACAACGGCTTGACCAATACCCCCTGTGGCACCCACCACTAACACCACACGATCTGCTAAGACACTCATTTTGTTACATTTCTTTATGTTTACCCTTTTATCCTAGCGTTTCTTGAATGCCCGAGAACCTGCCAATGGCTTAGGCGATCCAATTTAGAAAGACAAGCCTTTGTTCTGCGTATTAGGATTGAGCCGTTAGGCTTCTCGCCTAGGTGTGACGGAGTTGGGATGAATGACGCAACAACCACAACCCCCCTCTAGTCTTCGGGTTGGTCAGTGGGGATGGAGAATGATTGGCTTGGCGGCCCTAGGGGCGATCGCGGTTGGCACGCGGACGTGGTGGTTTGTGCGCTATGAATTAGCTCCTGAAATCGCCCAACAACTGCAACAGCGCCTCAATCGGCCAGTGGAAATTGGTAGCGTCGAGTACGTCGGGCTGAATGTTGTGCGTTTTGGCGCCTCAGCGGTTCCCAGTTACACGCCAGAGAAGGGTAGCCCAGAATTGGACAATGCCCTAATCAACAGCATTGAGGTTGCCTTTAATCCATGGCAGCTCCTGACGGGTCAAAAGCTCGATATTGAGATTACCCTCCACCAACCCCAACTCACGGTGGTTCAGGATGCCCAAGGGCAGTGGTGGCGCACGGAAGTTAAGCTGCTAGAGGAGGAGCCGACCTTCTTTCAACTGAATCAAATCAGCGTGAAGGTGCGGGATGGCTCTGTGCTGGTTCAGCCCTTTCAGCGTCCTGCCTACCTGCTGCGTCGAATTCATGGGGGATTGACCCTGACGCCCGATCGCCAGCAGTTTGCCCTTGCTGGTCAACTGGCAGGACACCTGGCCGGCGGTGGCCAATGGCGATTGCAGGGGGACTGGAACCAATCCCAAGAAAGGGGACAACTGGATTTGCGCTTTAGGAAGATTCCCCTTGCGCTCGGTAATGAGATTCTGCCAAGGACCATTCGTGTCCAAGGGGGCCAACTGGCGGGGCAGTTGCGCGTTCGCCTTCCTCTGTCAGAAACACCCCAAGTCACGGGTCAAATTTGGTTGCGCGATGGTAGGCTGCGCACGGCCTTTGTGCCCCAGGATATCAAAGCAGTGCAGGCCCATGTGCAATTGCAGGGCAATCAGGCAAAGCTCCACTATTTGCGCGGGGCGATCGCTAACGTCCGCTGGCAGGCTGCAGGCACGGTTAGTCCTGAAAGGGGCTGGAATATCAATGCTCAAGTGTCGAGGTTTGACCTCATCCCCACCTTGAGGGCCTTGCAGATTACGCCGCCTGTTCCCCTCAAGGGTCAAGTAGAAGTTCCTACCTTCCGCCTGCAGGGGGATCTGGAGAATCCTAAAATCGTGGGTGAACTGCGCAGCCAAAGACCTCTCCAAGTGGATCAACTGCAACTGCAACAGGTGAGGCTGCCATTTATGGCCTCCCTTGAGGGGGGGGTTAGGCTGATGGATGTCCGCGCCCAGTTGGTGGATGGGGGTGAGGTACGGGCAACGGTAGGGATACAGCCCACAGGGGAGTTTCGCGGCCAAGCACAAGTGCAGCGGGTGAATCTGCAGGCGATCGCCCGCCGCTATGATGTGGTTCCCCCCATATCCCTAGGGGAGGGCTTTGCGCACTTGGATTTTCGTGGCAGTCTGCGTACCCCAGAGGCTTGGCAGGCCAATGCGGCCTTTCAACTACCGACTGCTCAGTATCCACTGCGGGGCACCGCTCGTCTGACGCAAACCCAACTGGTTGTTCCTGAGTTTCAAATGCAGTTTCTCGGCGGGAGTCTGCGGGGTCAAGTGCAAGCTGCTGCTGGTCGGTGGCAGTTACAGGCTCAGGTCGCAAATATTCCCCTGCGGCAGTTGAATCAAGATTTACAAGGTCGGCTCAGGGGGCAGGCGATCGCCCAAGGGCGAGTGGATCAACTGACGTTGCCAGCGATTCGCGCCAGTGCCAATCTCGAAGTCGATCAAACCCCCACAGGGGATCCCCTGATTGCGGCTGTGAACTGGGATGGCCAGCAATTGCAAGTCCAACAAGCCACCCTCGGTGCTATCCGCGCCCAAGGAACCATTGGCGTTGATTTGGCGGCTTTAAAACCTACTGACATTCAATTGGGCATCCAAGCCAGGAATCTCTCCCTGAGTAGGTTAAGTACCGTCTTGAAACCGAATCTCCCTGTTTCCCTCGTCCTTGCCGGCACAACGTCCTTTGAAGGCCAACTCACAGGCCGCCTCAATCGGCTCCAGTTTCAGGGGACACTGCTGACCCAAGGATTGGCAGTGAATGATTTACGCTTTGCCCCTCAACTCACGGGCACGGTTGCCCTGGGCCAACAACAGGGGGCAACCCTCAATTTACAGGGTGGGGGCGATCGCTTGGCGCTTCGTCTGGATGCCGATGGCTTACCCCACTCCCTGCTGATTCAACGGCAACAGGCGCAACTCATTGGTCAGCGCCAAGGGGAAATCTTTGATCTGCGTCTTCAGCAATTTCCCGTGGAATCCCTGCGGTTACGTTTGCCGGAATTTCCTAGGGATGCCATTCTCGCAGGAGTCGCCTCTGGCGAGCTACAGTTGCAAAACTGGACAAGCGCTCAGGGCAGTTTTACGGTAGAGCGACCGGGATTAGGGGCATGGCGGGGCGATCGCCTGCAAGGGCAATTTCGTCTGAGGCGCGATCGCCTGACGATTCAATCGGGCCTTTTTGAAAAAGGGAAAAGTCGCTATGAATTCACTGCCGATCTCCAGCCTCAGCAATTGGGGGCGCAGCTGGCGATTGCCCAAGGCAATTTGGCGGATTTGACAGGACTAGCCACTGTCCTCGGGATTGCTCAACCCACCGCTCGGGGCACTGCTGCAGATTTGGGTACACCCACCGCAGGGGAAGGTCTGCCAGTATCACTGCTAACGCAAATTCGCCGCCTTGCCGAAATCGAGATGCTACAAGCCCAAGCGGCTTTGGTGCGGCGGCCGGAACTACTGCCCTCCCTAGATCAGCTTCAGGGCATGTTTAATGGCCAAATCAATCTGAGTCAAACCCCCCAGTCAGGTCTTGTGGCCAGCTTTGATCTCAAGGGCGCCAATTGGCAGTGGGGAAATTACCAAGTGGATCAGTTTCTTGGTCGCGGTCGCTTTGCCCAAAATCGACTGGTGCTGACGACCCTCAATATGCTCATCAACGGTGGGCAATTGAATGTCAATGGCATTTTCGGCGGTAACCAGCAAAAGGCCCAACTGCGGCTAGCGCAATTCCCTGTGGGTCTTGTGGCCAGTCTTTTGCCGCCGGGGGTGGATCTGGAGGGTCAAGTGAATGCCCAAGCGGTGTTAACTGGCTCATGGCAGCAGCCCATTCTCGCGGGTGAGGCTACCCTTGCGGAGGGTCGGTTGAATCAACGTCCCCTTGAAGTTGCCAATGCCACATTCCGCTATGCCCAAAATCGGCTTGCCCTGCAGGCGATCGCCCGCTTGGATACGCCAGAACCCCTGAGGGTGACGGGTTCAGTTCCCTTGATCTATCCCCTTGATCCGCGACCAGTGGTAGATCCGCAGTTAGCCCTAGATGTGAGTGTCAAGGATGAGGGCTTGTCCTTCATCAACCTCTTGACGGATCAGGTGCAATGGCAACAAGGAAAGGGGCTTTTCCAAGCTCAACTGCGGGGCACATGGGACGCTCCCATTGTGAATGGCCTCCTTAGTTTGGATGATGCGGTTATTAAAACTCCTGCCTTTGAGGAGCCAGTGACAAATCTCAGTGCACGGGTGCGCTTCGATCGCGATCGCCTACGGGTGGATGGGATTCAAGGTCGCTTTAGCCAAGGGCAAATTACCATGACAGGGGTGCTGCCAATTCAGACTCCCTTGGCCGCAGATGATCCAGATGCTGCAACACCCCTCACTGCTTCCCTGCGACAATTGCAAGTGAATGCCGGCAATATCTATCGCGGTGCAGTAGATGGCACACTCGTAATTAGGGATACCCTCCTAAGTCCTGATCTGGGGGGCAGTGTCCAACTCAGCCAAGGCCGCTTGGATTTAGGCGCAATCAATGGTTTTGCTAATGGCAATGGGTTAGCCAATCCTGCTAACTCTCTATTTGAACCACTGGTCTTTGGGAATTTAGAAATTAATATCTTAGATTCCTTGCGGGTGACGCGATCGCCCGTTCTCAACCTAACGGCCACTGGTCATTTAACCCTCAATGGCGGCCTCGATAGTCTTCAGCCTGACGGCAAAATTCGCCTCACGGGAGGGCAACTGAATCTTTTTACCACCCTCTTTCTGCTCCAGCGGCGAGCGGATAACTATGTGCTCTTTACCCCCGCCAATGGCTTGGATCCCGAACTCAACCTCACCCTTGCTGCCACTGCCACTGAAGTGTATACCCCCGGTACGGTGACGCGACTATCGGATGTGGGTTCCGTGACAGCCACCAGCCTAGGAACGTTGAACACCATTCGGATCACTGCCCGCATCAATGGTCGTGCCAGTCAACTCCAAACCAATTTACCTGCGGTGCTTGAGCTATCCAGTACCCCCTCCCGTAGCCCAACTGAACTACTGGCATTGATGGGCGGTGGCTCAATTGCGGATCTCAACCAAGTGGGGGGAGAAACAGTCGTCGCCAGTCTCGCCGGATCTGCTCTTTTCAATAACCTACAGGCATTGATTGATCAGGCCACGGGTAACCGCACCTCGTTTCGGATTTTTCCAGCCGTGGTGCCCCCCGATCGCCAAGCCCAAAGCCAAGCCCCAACCCTTACCGTGGGGGCTGAACTCGGCTTCCAAGTAAATAGTTTTACCTCGGTCTCCCTCTTGCAGTTGCTAACTGCCCCCAATGATCCGACGCGCTTTAACCTTGGGTTTCAGGTGACAGAGCAGATTCGCCTTGGCGGACAGGTGAGCACCAGTGGTCAGGGCACAGGCTTTCTTGAGTTCCGTTACCGTTTTTAATGTCGTCTATGATCAGAGTACTGCCAGCAACGCTCAAGCTTAGAAGGTAACAATTGCGGCAGTTGCAGTCGCCTCGGTATCAATCTTGATGAAAAATTCCGCTAGCGCCTTATCTCAACGATTTGCGATCTCATGGCAGCGGTTAAGTCTGCGTTGGAAATTTACCTTGGCCTTGGCGCTGGCGGCGCTCTTTCCAGCCGTGATTATTACTGAAGCCCTGATTCAAGTCAGCTATCGCAGCTTTGAGCATCACCTCGATCAGCAACTGCGCTCTAGTTTGCGGGATTTGCAGTGGGAAATCGACAATTTGGCCTATGAGTCTCGCATCCAAGCCCTCTTAATTGCCAGTGGAATCTATGCGCGACATGTGGGTCAATCCCTTGTCAGTGTTTTGAATCCTGCCGCTATCCAAGCTATTCTTGCGGAAGTGGATAGGACTGAACGCCCCATGAACCTGATGCTGGTGGCCGATGCGAGGGGTAGGGTACTGGCACAGCAAACAATGGTCTTGGCTAAAACGGGAGAGGCGCTCCTCGACTTGACTCCCGAAACCCATTCCCCCTATCGTCTCAGCCGGCATCAAGCCAACAGTATTGCTAACTTACCGATGTTCCAACTGGCTCGCGATCGCCAGCAACTGATTAGCGGTCTGGTACTCCTCAATCGTGAACAGTTACAAGAACTGGGCTTAGCACAGCAGGCAAAGATTACATTGCGTCCTCAACCCATTGCCAATCTACCCCCCAATCAGCAGCCGGCCCCTACGGGTACCTACCCCATTGCGGACGGCAATATTGGCTTACTAGCCTTTGCCGCCAAGCCCCTTTATGAAAACAACCAATTTCAAGGGCTAATTTTGACGGGCATTTTGCTCAACAATATGCCGGATCTTGTGGATAGCACCACTGCCTGGTCCACAGTAGATACAGTGGCAACAATTTTTGCCCAAGATTTGCGAATTGCCACCAATGTGCCTTACACCGATGGTCGGACTCGCGCCCTTGGAACCCGCGTCGCTCGCGAAGTGGCCACTCAAGTTCTCGATCAGGGCAAAATGTTTGTCGGTACAACTGACATTGTGGGTTCTGCCTACGCAACTATCTACAGCCCATTGCAGGACTTTCGCAAGCAGCTCAAGGTGCCGCATCCACCCCCCATTGGTATCGCCTTTGTGGGGAAGTCCCAGGCATGGATTTATACCATAGCCAACCAAAAACGGTTGGTGTCCTTTGCTATTACCCTTGGTGCCCTCTTGTTGGCCAGTGTTTGGGCCTATCTCACGGCCAATGCGATTGTTAAGCCGATTCAATCCTTGGTCACTTCCACCCGTCGCGTGCAGGCAGGCGATTTGGCGACACTGGTGCAGGTGCACTCCCTTGATGAGGTGGGCAAACTGGCCAATTCCTTTAATGCCATGATGCGCCAGTTGCGTATCTCCTTTGAGGAGTTAGCCCAAAAAAACCGCTGCCTCGAGCAGATTCGCGATGAACTGATTGAGGCCAATGAACAGTTTGAGGCGGTACTCAATGCTGTTCCTGGCACGATTGCTTGGATTAATGCTGAGGGCATCTATAAGGGGGTCAATCGCAAATTGGCAGAAACCTTGAATTTGCCACCAGAGGCATTTATTGGCCGTCCTTTGGGCTTTTTGTCTGCGGATTGCGAGCTAGCCGCCTTTATGCAGGAGTTTTTGGAGTCTCCAGATCAATTTGCCTCACGGGTGATCTCTGTTCAGCGCAATGGTCAAACCAGGTTTTACCTCGTTGCTTTGCAAAAGTATATGAAGGGTACCCATACCGTTGCCGTCGGCATTGATATTAGCGATCGCATGCGAGCCGAGGAAGCGCTGCGCATTGCTGAGGAAAACTACCGCAGTATTTTTGAGAATGCCCTTGAGGGAATTTTTCAAGCGTCAACCGAAAATCGGTTTATTCGGGTCAATGCCGCCATGGCCAAGATCTTTGGCTTTGACTCCCCGGAAGCAATGGTGGAGACCGTCACCAGTATCCGCGACCAAATTTACGTGGAACCCAGCACCCGTGATGAGATTCTGAATCATTTTGCGACTGGCGAGACAACGGGGCATTTTGAATTCAAGGCCTATCGGCGCGATCGCCAGATCATTTGGATTGAGTTGGATATGCGAGCGGTCTTGGATACCGACGGCAAAATTTCCTACTATGAAGGATTAGTGCAAGACATTACCGAGCGCAAACAGCGCGAGCAAGCCATGCAGCAGCAAATTGAAGAGCTAAGGGTGGAAATTGATCACGAAAAACGGCGGCAGCAAGTGGCAGAAATTACGGAAACGGAGTACTTTCAGCAGTTGCGCCGTGAGGCGAATGATTTGCGTCAGCGTCGCCATTCCAAAAGGTAACCATGACCGATATCCAAGCCCTGTTTGAGCGCATTGCCCCCCTCTACGATCGCCTCAATGATCAATTGAGTTTTGGTCTGCACCATGTGTGGAAACAGATGGCCGTGGACTGGCTCGAACTCCCTCAGGGGGCAACGGCTTTGGATCTGTGCTGTGGCACGGGGGATTTAAGTCGTGTACTGGCGCGGCGGGTGGGGCGGCAGGGGCGGGTGGTGGGCTTGGACTTTGCTGCCGCCCCGCTGGCGATCGCCCGCCAACGGAGTTACCATTACCCGCAAATTGAATGGCTCCAAGGAGATGCCTTAGCAGTACCCTTTGCAGCTCAAACATTTCAGGGCATCACGATCGGCTACGGGCTACGCAACGTGGTGGATATTCCCCAAGCGCTCAGGGAAATGTTTCGGCTGCTTGTCCCCGGTGGGCGAGCTGCCATCCTCGACTTTAGCCATCCCCAAACCCCCGCCCTACAGCAATTTCAGCAATGGTATTTACAGCAGTGGGTAGTTCCTACGGCACGTCAGTATGGATTGGCAGCCGAGTATGACTACTTGTGGCCGAGCATTCAGGCCTTTCCCACTCCGCCTATCCTCTGTAAACTGATTCAACAAACGGGTTTTGAAAGTGTGAAGCATTATCCTCTGCTGGGGGGACTCATGGCGATTACTGTTGCCCAAAAGTAATCGAGTTAAAAATGTGAGGCTTCACTTTTGGGGGAATCCTCTAAGCTATAGATAGGAGATAGGTAAACCGCAGGGGGCAGTATGTATAAAAAAATTCTCGTTGCAGTTGACGACAGTGAACAGGGGGAACAAGTTTTCCAGGCGGCACTGGATTTGGCACAACACTACCAAGCTCGCATGATGCTGATTCATGTCCTCTCCCCTACCAATGAATCCTATCCTGACCCAATCTTTACGACACCTTTGGCTTCAGGCGTATATGTGGGACTGCACGAGGAAGTGATGCGTGCCTATGCCGAGCAGTGGGAAAACTTTGAGCAAAAGGGCTTGGAGATGCTGCGCAACCTCACCCAAATTGCCACTGAAAAGGGGGTGCCCACCGAATTTACCCAAGCCTTGGGGGATGCGGGTCGTGCCATTTGTGATCTGGCCAAGGATTGGGAAAGTGATTTGATTGTGCTGGGGCGGCGGGGTCTCAAGGGCTTGAGTGAATTTTTCCTCGGCAGTGTCAGTAACTATGTCCTCCACAATGCCCACTGTTCTGTACTCACCGTCCAGCACCGCCGTGATTGAGACTCCCGTTCGCATTAAGTTCCTTCTACAACCTACCCGTCCTGAGTGGGTAGAGCAAGCGATCGCTCACCTAGATACGATTTTGCTCGATCACTCCCACTGTGAGCGCAAAGCTGCTGGGGTAGCGATCAATCTCATGTTTCGCTATCCTTCCCACAAACCATTGGTGGATGCCCTCACCGATATTGCCCAAGAGGAACTCGACCACTTTCGCCAAGTCAATTGGCAATTAGAATGCCGCCACATTGCCCTTGCGCCCCTAAGTGCGCCCCCCTATGCCTCTCGCTTGAATGCAGCTGTCCGCCAACAGGAACCCCAGCGCTTCTTGGATAGCCTATTGGTCTGTGCCTTGATTGAAGCCCGCAGCCATGAGCGATTACAGTTGCTCGCGCAGCACTGCCCCGATCAGGAACTGGCAGAGTTCTTTGCTCGCTTAGTGACCTCCGAGGCACGCCACTATGGCACCTATTGGTACTTGGCCTCTGGGTCCTTTGGTCAAGAGGTAGTGGCAGAGCGATTACAGCAGTTGGCTGCCCTTGAAAGTGAAATTCTCAGCACGCCCTATCCCCTGCCCCGGATCCACAGTTAGCCTTAAATAGCTGGCGGTGTTGCCCCTTGAGCAGTCGTGGGCTGACCGACCGTAACGCGTACCGTTTGGCCAAATTGCTCCAAAACCACTGTGGGTGTGGTGTCATAGGCATCAATTGCCCGAACAAGCACATTGCCCGCGATCGTATCCCCCACTTGTACCGTGCGCGTCACATTCTCCTTGGGTGAGCGAATAATCGCTTGTAGGCGGCCATTCACTGCGGCCACACCAAAAACTTGCACAGCTTGGGCATCAGCGGGTGGGGGCGGCGTTGGTGGTGTGGGCCGGCTAGGGGTACCACCAGTACCTGTACCGGTGCCCCCTGTTCCAGAAGTGCCATTGCCACCTCCTGCCACAGTGCCACCATTGTTAACGCCACCAGTCTCTGGTACCCGAACTGGATTAAAAGGATTCGCGCGACCAATATTCGAAAGCCCCTCAATGTAGGTTTTGGGGTTGGTGGGGGGGTGAGGGCGGCAACCGCAGAGCCAGCAGCACTGGGTTTGGGTGCGGTGGCTTCAGGGGTGGTGGGAGTTGCTGCGGGGGGAACAGGGGGTTGATTCGTAATTTCTGTTTCAGTAACCATCAAGCCACAGCCACTGATTGCTGAGGCTAGCCACCCGGCTGCAATGGTAACAATCTTGGTGCGCTGTTTGAACATTTGGCTCTCACCCTTGGATGATGGTCTGGTGGTGCAGATATGCTCTTTGTTGCCTACTATAAAATGTACTGTTAGCTTGTAGTGGCTATGCATAGGCAGTTGCCAAAGTGGTCTTAGGTGCTCTTAGGGACCGCCAGTTGCTGTGGGGGCGATCCCTCGGTACACTGAGAACAACTGTAACGTTATTTACGGAATGAATTGGTCATGAGTGCTAAGCCCGTCGTGATTGCTCCCTCCATTCTCTCTGCGGACTTTAGTCGTTTGGGTGAAGAGATCCAAGCGGTAGATCGGGCGGGAGCCGACTGGATCCATGTGGACGTGATGGATGGTCGTTTTGTTCCCAATATCACGATTGGGCCATTGATTGTTGAGGCGATTCGCCCCTTGACCCAAAAGCCCCTCGATGTGCACCTCATGATTGTCGAGCCAGAAAAATACGTGGCTGATTTTGCCAAGGCCGGTGCAGATATTATCTCTGTCCATGCTGAGCACAATGCCTCACCCCACCTCCATCGCACCCTCTGTCAAATTCGTGAACTGGGCAAACAGGCGGGGGTAGTGCTCAATCCCTCGAGCCCTCTGGAACTCATTGAGTATGTCCTGGAGGTCTGTGACCTCGTCCTAATTATGAGTGTTAACCCCGGTTTTGGGGGTCAGAAGTTTATTCCGGCAGTGCTGCCGAAAATTCGGCGACTACGGCAACTGTGTGAAGAGCGTGGCCTAGATCCATGGATTGAGGTGGATGGTGGACTCAAGGTGGACAATACTTGGCAAGTCCTTGAAGCAGGCGCCAATGCCATTGTGGCCGGTTCAGCCGTCTTTCATGCCCCCGACTATGCCGCTGCGATCGCCGGTATTCGCAATAGCAAACGCCCTAGCCCTGAGTTGGTGACTGCCTAGGCGCCGGTTTCTGATCGAGCCTCAAATCGCTGCCAGGAAAAGGCTTTGAGGTGGCGATCGCCCGTCTGGTGCAGGATCAAGTTGGCCATCAGCTTCGCTGTAATTGGGGCAAGCAAAATACCATTGCGGTAATGCCCCGTTGCCAGGTAAAGATTAGCAGCTGGTCCTTGACCCAGAATGGGTAAGTCGTCGGGGGTAGCTGGACGATACCCCCACCAGGTATCCATCACTTCGTAGCTTGCCAATTCTGGAATAACGGCGGTGGCACGGTTCAGCAGTGCTTGCAGGCCAGCAACCGTAGTCCCTTCTTGAAAACCGACATCTTCACTGGTGGCACCCACCACCACTTTGCCAGAGCGACGCGGCACAAGATAGAGCTGATCCCCAAAGATCACATGGTTCAGCAGAGGTTGCCCCGGTGGTTTCAGTGCCAACATTTGCCCCTTGCGAGGGGTGACGGGTAGAGGCAGGAGGCTTTGTGCCCATGCCCCTGTGGCCAGAATGTAAATCCCCGCAGACCACCGCCCGCGATCGCTCTCTAACGCTGTAATGTCTCCCTGCGGCGTTTGCTGAAAACGTTGAACAGTAATGCCCTCAATGACTTCGATGCCAAGAAGGCGAGCCGCACTCACCAGCACCTTGGCCAAGTTGCGTGTGTTCACCTGGCCATCTTGGGGAAACCACCAAGCCCCTAGCACACTCTCCGCAAAGCCCGGCTGGTAGCTTGCAAGTTCAGACCTATCCAACCAGCGGCTGTCGGGCTCCATGGGGTGGGAGCGATCCCGCTGTCGCTCATCGGTCACTGGTGCCAAAATGCCACAGGGCCAGTAGCCCGCATCCAGCCCCGTAAGTTGTTCGAGCTTGTCAATCCAACTGGGATACAAATTGCGGCTTGCCGTACACAAATTCCACATGGCTCCTGCCGGCAAACCTTCTGCTTGGGGGGCGAGCATTCCCGCTGCTGCATGGAGCGCTGCTTCCCGAAACTGGCGACTGAGAACCGTGGGCCGTGCTCCCCGCAATGCCAATTCGATGGCGATCGCCAGCCCCATGGTGCCGCCGCCAATAATCAAAATGTCCCGCTGTTCATCCCCCAGGATCATTCTTGATGCTTCAATGCCAACTTACCCATTTCTTTATCTTGGCACCTGTCACCCCTTAAGGGTAGCCCAAACTTCATCGGAGAAGACGTGCTCAGCCTACTGGCTTGAGGTGAACTGGTTATAATTAAGAGCGATCGCGGTGGATTTACTGCCGCTGTGTGGTAACTGTCCATGATCTCATCCGGCTCTCACTACCCGATCTTTGGTCCTGAAATCCGTTGTCCCCACTGTCGGCAAATCATTCCCGCTCTGACCCTCACCGATACTTACCTGTGCCCGCGCCACGGCCCTTTTGAAGCAGATGCCAAAACCGGCGAATTGATGCACCTGCAATCCGGTCGCATTTGGCGTCTCTGGGAAGGCGAATGGTATCGCCAGCACACCCACCCCGACGGCATTCGCTTTGAAATCCACGATGCCCTCGATCGTCTCTACACCCAAGGCTACCGTGCCACCAAAGTCATTATTGCCGAACGCTATCGGAATCTCTTTTGCGCCTACCTCGAACGCAGTACCCCTTGGGGAGGCACCACAGATCCGCAAATGCTGCGCCTGTTTGGCTTGCCCGTTGAGTTTAGCCCCCCCGCTAGCCAAGAGGAGCGCTGGGATGTGATTAACTTTGATCTGGAAAAAGAACCCGGTGCCCCCATTCGCCCCCCCTATTTTCGGATGTTTGACTAGTGATGCTCACCCTCGCCGACTGTGGCGAACTAGAATTGATTGCCCGCCTGCGCCCCTATTGCCACCAGGAATTGATTGGGGATGATGCAGCGGTGTTGTCCCTACCCCTTGGGGAACAACTCATTGTTAGTACCGATGTGCTGGTTGAGGGGGTGCACTTTAGTTTGGGGATGACCGATACCCCCGTCACCATGACACCTCAGGATGTTGGCTGGCGATCGCTGGCCGCCAATTTATCAGACCTTGCAGCCATGGGGGCATTGCCCTTGGGGTTAACCGTGGGTCTAGCAGCACCTCGCAACTGTCCTGTGGCAATAATTGAGGGCATTTACCAAGGGATGGCTACCTGTGCTCAGGCCTACGGCACCAGTATTATCGGTGGTGATACCTGTCGCTCTAGTGTCCTCAGTCTCAGCATCACGGTCTTGGGCAGTGCGCCGCCAGAACGGATTATTTATCGCAATCGCGCTCAAGTGGGGGATGTCATTGTTGTAACGGGTGTTCATGGGGCCTCTCGAGCGGGTCTCGAATGCCTTTTGTATCCCCAGGGGGCAAGCACCGTCCCTGCAGAACTGCGGCAGGCATGGATTCAAGCCCATCAACGTCCCCGACCGCGGTTGGATATTGTCCACTGGCTGCGCCAACAGGTCCCCCCGCCGCGGCTTGCCGGCATGGATAGCAGTGATGGTCTGGCGGCTGCCGTCCTGCAAATCTGTCAAGCCAGTGGGGTGGGGGCGGTTCTTTGGGCAGAGCGGATTCCGATAGTGGACTATGGCGATCGCCTGCAGGCCCTGAACTGGGCGCTCTATGGCGGTGAGGATTTTGAATTGGTATTGTGCCTTTCCCCAGAATTGGCTCAGGCTCTCTGTGGAGCAGCGGGTGAACGCGCCGCCATGGTTGGCGAAATTATTCCTGAAAAAAGGGTGCAACTCAGGCTCAATGGTGAATTATTACCCGTCCAAGTCGATCGCCTCTTTCAGCACTTTTAAGGGGTTAGTGGGTTAAAGCACAGCAACAGTTGCAGCAATGGGTATTCAGGGAAGGCGCAGCCGTCAAGGAATATTACAAAAATTCATAAAACTTGGGGGCGATCGCCAGCAAATCCCCATAAATTTATACATTTCTTAAAAAATACCGAGCCACCCCCGAATCGTTCTAATCTAAGTTAGCGCGTTAACTAAAAGTAAAGGGAGCCTCTTAGTAACCATGGTTGTCAAAGCAAGTGGTGGAAGCTCGGTTGCCCGCCCGCAACTTTATCAAACAGTCCCCGTTTCAACGATTATCCAAGCCGAGCAGCAGGATCGCTTCCTGAATCGGGGTGAACTGGCTGAACTCGCTGTTTATCTGCGCTCCGGGGCAAAACGCCTTGAAATTGCCACCACCCTCACCCGCAACGCCGACATCATTGTTTCCCGTGCTGCCAACCGCATCTTTGTCGGTGGTTCCCCCATGGCCTTTCTCTCCCGTCCCCAAACTGAAGAAGCCCCCCAATTCACCACTGGGGCAAGGGGCGAAGCCATTGACATGAAAGAAGCCATGAAGCTGGGAACCGCAACCTATGTGGACACCCGTGGTGGGTTCCTAGAGGGATTGCGCTCCATCTTTAGTGCGTCCAGTGGCGGTGCGCCCGTGGGCTTCAAGCCGATCAACATTGCCCGCTATGGCCCAGCGCGCATGGAAAAATCCCTGCGGGACTTGGATTGGTTCCTGCGCTATACCACCTACGCCATTGTGGCCGGTGATCCCAACATTCTGGCGGTGAATACCCGCGGCTTGCGGGAAATCATTGAGGCTGCTTGCTCCAGTGATGCCACGATTGCTGCCCTGCAGGAAATGCGGCGGGCAGCTCTCAGCTATTTTGAAAAAGACGCCGAAGCCAAGGGCATTGTCGAAACCTACTTTGACGTTCTGATCAACGAATTTATTGCCCCCGCCCCCTCCGATAAGGTGCGGCAGCGCAACTCCACCGATCTACAAGGTCTGCAGCTGCCACAGATTTACTTCAATGCCGCCGAGCGTCGTCCCAAATTTGTGATGAAGCCAGGGCTATCCGCTGCCGAGAAGAACGAAGTAGTTAAGGCCGCCTATCGGCAAATCTTTGAGCGCGACATCTCCCGGGCCTACGGTTTGGGTATCTCCGACTTGGAATCGAAGGTGAAAAATGGCTCCATCTCCATGAAGGAGTTCATCCGCCAACTGGCCAAATCGCCTCTCTACCGCAAAAACTTCTACGAACCCTATATCAACAGCCGTGCCCTAGAACTCGCCTTCCGCCACATTTTGGGTCGTGGGCCCTCTAGCCGCGAGGAAGTGCAAACCTACTTTGCCATTATTTCCAAGGGGGGTCTCCCTGCCTTGGTGGATGCCCTTGTGGATTCCAAGGAATACAGCGACTACTTTGGCGAAGAAACGGTGCCCTATCTGCGGGGTCTGGGTCAAGAGGCCCAAGAGTGTCGCAACTGGGGTGCCCAACAGGATCTCTTCAAGTACAGTGCTCCCTTCCGCAAAGTTCCCCAATTCATCACTACCTTTGCTGCCCAAGATCAGCCCCTGCCAGATCAACACCCCTATGGGTCCGGCAACGATCCCCTGGAAATTCAGTTTGGCGCCATCTTCCCAAAAGAAAAGAAAAACTCCAGGACTCGCCCTCAACCCTTCAACAAAGACACCCGCCGCATTCTCATTGCGCGCGGGCCAGGGATCAACAATCAGGTGAGCAATCCAGCAGCCCGTGGTGTCACCCCCGGTACCCTAGGGCCAAAGGTCTTCAAGCTGGATCAGCTTCCCAGCATCAATGCCCGCATTGGCAAGCGCTCCATCGCCACGGGCGGCGACAGTGTCAAATTTGCTGAAAGTTCGACCCAGCGAGTGATTCGTGCCGCTTATCTCCAAGTTTTTGGCCGTGATGTCTATGAAGGGCAGCGCCAAAAAGTCGCTGAGATCAAACTGGAGAACGGTGAAATCTCTGTCCGTGAGTTTGTGCGGATTTTGGCCAAGTCAAACCTCTTCCGCAGCCTCTACTGGACACCACTGTACGTCACGAAGGCGATTGAATATATTCACCGTCGCCTCTTGGGTCGTCCCACCTATGGTCGCCAAGAGATGAATGCCTACTTTGACATTGCCTCGAAGAAAGGTCTCTATGGCTTGGTGGATGCCATCATTGACAGCCAAGAGTACAGTGAAGCCTTTGGTGAAGATACGGTTCCCTACGAGCGCTACATTACGCCCCAGGGTCTGGCTCTGCGATCGCTACGGGTGGGGACAATTGGCGAAACTGGTGTACCCCCTGAAAAAGAAGAAACACCTCGCTTTGTCGAACTGGGGGCGGTCACCGAACTGCGCACTGAGCCAGCGATTCAGTTCCGTGCCAATCAAGGGGTGAGCAAGCGCCGCGAGCAGACCAAGGTCTTCAAGCTCACGGATCTCAACGACAAGCAAAATCTGCAACTGGTGATTCAGGCGGCCTATCGTCAGGTTTTTGAGCGGGATGTTGCCCCCTACATTGTTCGCGATGAGTTTACCGCCCTTGAATCCAAGCTCAGCAACGGCGAGATCACCCTCAAGGAGTTCATCGAAGCCTTGGGTTGCTCTGAACTCTATCAGAAGGAGTTCTACACCCCTTACCCCAACACCAAAGTCATTGAACTGGGTACCAAACATTTCTTGGGGCGGGCACCCGTTGATCAAGCGGAAATTCGCCGCTACAACCAAATTCTTGCCACCCAGGGCTTAAAGGCCTTTGTCCAAGCCCTCGTCAGTAGTGCTGAATACGCTGAAGCCTTTGGTGAAGATACGGTGCCCTATCGTCGCTTCCCCACCTTACCAGCGGCCAACTTCCCCAACACTGAGAAACTGCACAATCAACTCACGAAGCAAAGTGATGCGATTGTCGTGCCCAGCTTCGCGCCGGTCAAACCTCGCCTCGATAACACGAAGCTGCCGCTCCTTAGTCGGGCGATCGCCGAGCAAGAAGCTAAAGCCCGTCAAGCGGATCCCAGCAAGCCCCGCTTTATCGAATTGGGACGCTCCTTCCGCAATGGCGATGGTCAATCGGTGGAAGTGGGGGTCGGTACCACCCGTCGCCGTCCCGCTCGTATTTTCCGCATGACCGTGGGTGCCCCTAGTGCTGAAGTGGAGCTGGTCATCAATGCCATCTACTGCCAAGTGATGGATGTCTTTAGTGGCCAAGTGCCGAGCCAGTTCCGGCGCCCTGATCTGGAAAGCCGCCTGCGCAATGGTGAAATTACCGTCCGCGAGTTTGTGCGTACACTGGCCAGCTCGGAGATCTATCGCAACCGCTTCTACACCCCCTATCCCAACACCAAGGTGATTGAGTTCCTCTTCCGTCACCTCCTTGGTCGCGCCCCAGCCACCCAAGCGGAAATTCGCCAATACAACAAAATCTTGGCGGATCAAGGCCTCAAGGCTGCTGTCGAAACGATGGTAAATAGCCCTGAGTACAGCCGCTACTTTGGCGAAGATGTCGTGCCCTACAAACGCTTCCCGACGCTGCCAGCGGGCAACTACATTGGCAGTGTCAAAGCCGATGCCGACTTGGTGAAGCAATCCTGGTCGAGCCTCTCGCCCTCATTGGTGGGGATTCAGCCCAGTCATCGCGACTAGGGTACGCTGCCACTAACCACTTGTGAATCAATCCACTAGCGGATGCTCCTGTAGGGGTGTCCGCTTTTTTGCGCGACAAGACCACGTTAAAATATCTTAAAGATTTCCAATTCTGAAAAACCCGCAAAATCCCCTCCTGGTAAGGGTTGGCAGTCTTTCTATAACCAGTAAAAAATGATAGAGTACAAAAATTCACATTTTAATTTCTATCCATTGCTGTCCCCATTGAGTAGGAGTGTCCGTTACTTTGGAGACCCACAAAGAAAAGATACTCGTTGTTGACGATGAAGCGAGTATTCGTCGCATCTTAGAAACTCGGCTGTCAATGATTGGCTATACCGTCGTCACTGCTGCCGATGGCGAGGAAGCCCTGACCACCTTTCGGCAGGAGCAGCCAGATTTAGTGGTGCTTGATGTGATGATGCCGAAACTAGATGGCTATGGCGTCTGTCAAGAACTGCGCAAGGAATCGGATGTCCCGATTATTATGCTCACTGCCCTTGGCGATGTTGCTGATCGCATTACGGGGCTAGAACTGGGGGCCGATGATTATGTGGTCAAGCCCTTTTCCCCCAAGGAGTTGGAAGCCCGCATTCGCTCGGTACTGCGACGCATTGAGAAGACCAATACCTCTGGCATCCCTAGCTCCGGGGTGATTCAGGTGGGCAATATTCGCATTGACACCAATAAGCGGCAGGTCTACAAGGGGGATGAGCGCATTCGTCTCACGGGCATGGAATTTATGCTCTTGGAATTGCTGGTAGGACGCTCGGGCGAGCCTTTCTCCCGCGCAGAAATTCTGGAGCAAGTGTGGGGGTACACCCCCGAACGCCATGTGGATACACGGGTGGTGGATGTCCACATTTCCCGCTTGCGGGCTAAATTAGAGGAAGACCCCAGTAATCCAGAATTAATCTTGACCGCACGGGGCACAGGGTATCTCTTTCAGCGCATTACTGAACCGGGAGAAGCAAGCAACAAAAATCAATAGCTGCTTGGCTTGAGGGTGAGCCATGAATCAAAAACGCTGGCGCTGGTCAGAGGTGGTGGGTCTAGGTCTGACGGCTGTGGCTCTAGGCATTGTTGCCTTTATGCAGCAGGATGCCCTGCGTCAATTACAAGCTCAAACGGGCGAACAATTCACCGATGCCGAATATGAGCGCCAGAATGCTCAAACCATTACTCAAATGCAGCTTTTGGCAAAGTTACCTTCCTTTGGGTTTGACAATTTAGTTGCCGATTGGGCATTTTTGCAATTTCTGCAGTTTTTTGGGGATTCTGCTGCCCGCCAAGTCACGGGTTACGACGACGTACCTGCTTTCTTTGAGGTGATTATTGCCAAGGATCCCGGCTTTGCCCAAACCTATCCCTACCTCTCGACGGCAATTACGGTGTATGCAGGACAGCCACAAACCGCTGTGGCTTTGATGGATCGGGGGCTGGCTGCTATGGATCCCGCCTATCAACCAACGGCCTACTTGGCATGGGTGTTTCGGGCTATGGATGAATTGCTCTTTTTGGGCAACGGCCGAGCGGCAGCGGAGTCCTACGATCGCGCGGCGGCTTGGGCAGAACTGAATCCAGAGCCACAGGTACGTGCTGCAGCAGGGTATTATCGCTCGTTGGCACAAACCCTACGGCGAGATCCCGACAGTCGCATGGCCCAGATCAATGCCTGGATTTGGGCATTGGTCAATGCTGTCAGCGATCGCTCGCGACAAACAGCCATAGAAAATATTGAGCGCCTAGGGGGCAAAGTCTCACGGCTCCCCGATGGTACTTGGCAAATTCGCCATCCTGAAGATCTGCGGTAACCCCTGTGGAACGGACTATTGCCGAAATTAATGAAAAGATTACAGCAGGCAAAGCCACGGTTTGGACATTGGCAGAACTCAAAGCCCGTCTTGAAAGCCTGAGCATTGCCGAAGCAACCCGCCAAGTGGATGTGATTACGACGGGTACGTTTGAACCCATGGAGTCCTCCGGGGCGATCATTAACTTGGGACCGACAGATCCGCCCATTAAACTGCGGCAGTGCTGGCTTGATGGCATTCCCGCCTACAGTGGTTTTGGCGCTGTGGATCTGTACCTTGGGGCGGCCCAATCGCTGGATCCCAACTCTGAAGCAGGAGAAGCCGACAGTCTGCGGGAACGGGGGGGTGGCCATGTCATTGCCGATTTGATTGCGGGTAAAGCCATTCCCCTACGGGCGGTGGGCTGTGTTACGGATTGTTATCCCCGCGCCAGTTTAGAAACGGTGATTAGCAAAGACACCATCAACCAGTTCTATCTCTATAATCCCCGCAATCTGTATCAAAATTTTATTGTGGGTGTGAATGGGGGCGATCGCCCCCTCTATACCTATCTGGGTCCACTGCAACCGCAATTGGGGAATGCCGTTTATGCCTGTGGCGGTGCCCTCTCACCTCTGTTGAATGATCCCTACTTGCGATTGGTGGGGATTGGCACGCGCATTTTCCTCGGTGGTGGCATTGGTTATGTGGCCTGGGAAGGCACCCAACACTTTCCGTTGCAAAAACGCCTGGCCAACGACACCCCCATTGGTCCAGCCGCAACCCTTGCCCTCATTGGTGATGCCAAGCAAATGGATCCCTTTTGGGTGCGCGGTTGCTATTTCAAGCACTATGGGGCCTCTCTGATGCTGGGGGTGGGGGTTCCGCTGCCGGTGTTGGATCAAGAGGTCATTGCCCGCTGTGCCATTCGCGATGAGGACGTAGTGGCACCGATTATTGATTTTTCAATTCCTCGCCGGGTACGTCCCACCTTCGGCCTGGTCAACTATGCCCAACTCAAGTCCGGCAGCATCAAAATTGAAGGCAAAACCGTGCGCACTGCTCCCCTGACCAGCCTCTACTTGAGTCAACGCATTGCCGAAGTCCTCAAGGATTGGATTTACAGTGGTCGTTTTACCCTGACAGAACCCATTGCCCCTCTGCCGCGCGATCGCGCCTTTTTACCGCAACAACCTTGGATGCCCGCTGTCAGTGAGGATTAGTGAGGGTGGCAACCCTCCTTTCGCTATACTGACAAATAGTTCAACCGCCTTGGCCTTGGAATTCTGCAGTGCCTGACCTACGTGATTCAGACTACTGATAAACTCTTACGGAGCGGTGTTTAATAAAATAAAGATATAGGGCTCTGGATTCCAGCGATCGCGGACAACCCAAAAGTTGCATCCTTCATCAGCTCAAATCCATCATACGTATTCTTACGGTTGTTGCATGTTCTAGTTGTGTGTCAGTCTCAGCATTAGGGTAGAGGTCAAAGGCTGTGCAGTATCTCGCCGAAGTGATTAAAAAAACGGGTTTTATGGGGACGAGATCCGAGTTGAAATTATTGATGCGTGAGCAGTCGGGCTACTGGCACCCTGTCCCCCAAAACGAAGAAACGATTCCCTTTGACAATAGTCGCGACTACGGCAATGGCGTGCTGGTCTTTGTGGAAATGGCCGCTAACCGCCAAATTCAAAACGTAGATGAAGCGGCTCGCCGCCTCACGGGTATTTTGCACGGCTTTACACGGATGCGGGAGCGTTTCCAAAGTCAAGAGGAAGAAATTGAAGGCTGGAAGCAATCCCTCCTATATCAGGCGGAAGCGCTTAATCAACGGGAACAGGAATTTGAGCAGCGCAAAGAAGAACTCCAGGAACTAGAGGCACAACTGGCTGGCGCTGAAGAGCAGCTGGCACAACTCAACAAACTACGGGAGGAATTGACCGCAGAGGAAGAGCGGATTCAAGCGGAACGCCAAGCCCTTGAAAATTTACGCCACCAAGTCCATCAAGAGCAGCAGCGCTGGGAACAACTCAGATCAAGCCACAGCAATGGCCTATCCCCAGAACAAATTCGCCAAGTGGACTCGATTGTGCAGCAGTTGGCAGAGACCCTCAGCAGTGGTGGGGGTTCCCAAATCGCCGAATGTTTCCAAATTTTAGACCAGCAGCAGGCCTTGCTGAGCCAATACTGGCAGCAACTGGAGCAACTAGAGCAGGAAGTGAGCCAGCGGCAAGCCACCCTAGAGCAGCAACTTCAAGCTTTCCATGCAAAGGAGGAGACCTGGCGCACCGCTCAAGAACAATTTTGGCAAGACAGTCGGGCGATCGCCCTACAGGAGGAACTCTGCCGCTACAAACAGTCCGTTCTTGAAAAAGAACGCCACCTCCTTGCTCAACAGGAGGAAATGATCCAGCAAATGCGCCAAGCCATGGTCAGTGATCTCACAGAGGCAGTGGATGTGAATGCCCTGATGAAAATGCCCATGGAGGAACTCGAAAAAGAAGTGGCCAACCGAGGCAATGACCTCAAGCGTGCTTCTGCCTTTGTCAACGATCAAGAAGAAGAGCTAAAAATGGCTCTGGAGTCCCTAGCAGAACTGGAGCAAAAAATTAAAGAAGCCAGTGACTTCGATCGCCTGCAACTGGCGGGGGAACTAGAGGATGAGCGCCAGCGCTGTAATCTGCTCAATCAGGCCCTTGAGGGACAACGGCAAAATATTCGTGAAAAAGAAGCGATCTACAAAATTCACAAGCAAGTGTTAGAGGCCCGCAAAGATCCGGCCTCGCAGCAGGGCATTAGCCTCATTCCCATTCTCAGTGAACTTGAACACCAGTTTCAGGACTACAGTGTGGCCGTCAATCAACTCGCAGAGGAATTGCAGCAGGCCTATACCGATCTCGAAAGTTTGCGCCACGACCTCGAAGAGCGCCGCAAGCTGCAACAGCAGCAAAAAGATCAACTGAGCCAAGAAGAACAGGCACTGATTGAAGAACAACGTTTACTCGCCGCCAAACGGGGACAGGCAAATCTGCTGCGGGAAATTTTACAACCCGTTCAAGATCGTCTCAATCACCTGCGCCAAAGCTTAGAGGGACTCAACCAAAATATCCTCAATGGCCGCCCCAGTGCCCTCATTTCTGACTTGCAGCAGGTGGTTATGAATCTGGGGCAGGGGGCTTAGCCCCTAGTGCCGCTGCCGCATTGCATCTCGGACTTTGGTTTCCCCTGTGGGGTTATTTTGCTCACGGTACAGCTTCAAAGCCACTTGATAGGCACTGCGGGCCTCCTGCTGCCGCCCTTGGGCTGCCAAGGCTTTCCCCAAGCGGTAAAATCCTTCGGGATCCTTGGGGTTGATCTGCGTGGCTTGACGATAAATCGCCGCCGCTTCCAGGGGATTATTTTGCTGCATTAACAGCTCACCAAAACTGAAGTAAGTGGCGACCCGTTCGGGTTGCAGGGTAATCAGGCGGCGGTAGGCTTGAATCGCTCGCTCGGGTTGATTCGCTGCCGCAGCCAGTTCGGCCACCTGTTGTAGCAGATCTGCATCCCGCTGACCCAAGTTAGCGGCGCGGTCAATTGCCTGCCAGCCATTGCCAGGATCGCCGGCCGCAAGGAGTGCCATTCCTAAATTGAGTTGAATTGAGGCATTGCCGGGGGCAAGGGCTGCCGCCTGTTGCAGGCTACTGAGGGCTTCAGGAATATTGCGTTGTTGGAGCAGCAAAACCCCTAATCCCTTTTGAGCTGACCAATTGCGGGGAGCAAGACGGAGGGCGGCGCGGTAGGCTTGTATGGCGCCTTGGGGATCCCCCATGCGGGCGAGAATTACCGCCAGTCCTTCATAGGCTTGAGCATTACGGTTATTCAGGCGGATGGCTTGGCGGTAGGCGGCAGCAGCACCGTCGTTTTCCCCCATCATCCCCAGACTGTAGCCCAGGGCATAGTAAAAATCAGCGTTTTGTTGATCCAGCTCAATCGCGCGTTGGTAAGCACGGGCAGCCTCGGCAAATTGTCCCTGCTGGGCATAGATGTAGCCAATGGCAGAATGCAGGCGAGGATTACGGCTCTCACTCTGGAGCAGTTGCTGATAAATGGCCAAGGCTTGGGCATAGTTTCCTCCTTCCACTAGCCGCTGCCCTTCCTGCATCAGCCGGCTCACTTGGCTATTGGCGTGGACTGGCGATGCCATCCAAAGGCTAAGACTGGCAATACTAGCCCACAAAAGGGAATTGAAGCGCATTGTGAGTGAGTCCTCCTCGCAAACGTTAACCCCAACTTAACGGTTGTTTACAGCTCCCTTAAGAGATACTGCAAATTCCGCCAAGGGCGATCGCCAAGGGTTAAGAGATCTAGTTAAAGCAAACTAAGGGTCTATTCTGGACAATTTTGACCCCCATGGCAAATCAGGCCAATTAGTAAGGGAATTAGTAAGGTAGGTGTCCGATGGCGAGACGATGCAACATTGCCCTTGTGGGCAACTACAACAGTGGCAAAACGACCCTTGCAGAAAGTATTTTGCGCCTTACCCGCGCCACCAACGGGAAAGCCAGTAGTCTTCTGGATACCAGTCCTGAGGCGCGCGATCGCCAGATGGGCGTGGAACTGAATGTTGTCCATACCCAGTACGGGGAGCTAGACCTCACCCTTCTCGACTGTCCCGGCTCAGTGGAATTGCTCCAAGAAACCCTCAATGCCCTTGTGGGTGTGGACATGGCGATCGTGGTCTGTGAACCCCTGAGCGATCGCGCCTTTACCCTAACCCCCCTATTCAAATTCCTCGATGACTGGCAAATTCCCCATATCCTTTTTGTCAACAAGATGGAGCGTGCCCATGATCCCTACATGGAGATTCTAGCCGCCTATCGCCAAGTGTCCAGCCGTCCCCTTGTGCCCCACCAGTACCCCATTTGGCAGGGGGATGACCTCTTGGGCTACATTGACTTGGTGACGGAGCAGGCCTATCACTACCATGCGGGGGCGGCGGCGGATTTAGTCCCCTTTCCTTCGGAATTACAAGCCGTCGAACAGGCGGCGCGGGCAGAGCTCCTAGAGGCGCTGGCCAACTACGATGATCACCTCCTCGAAGAACTCCTGGAGGATATTGCACCACCGGAAAGTGAAATCATGGCGGATTTGCGCTGGGAGTTGGGAGCCGACTTAATTGTGCCCGTCTTTTTTGGCAGTGCCCAAACGGACGATGGTGTGCGCCCCCTATTGGCAGCCCTCGATCGCGAAGCACCCGATGCCACAGCAACCGCTGCCCATCGCCAGATCAACGGTGAGGAGCCTCTCGCCCAAGTGCTCAAGACGTTCTATGTACCCCAAGGAGGTGGCAAACTCTCCCTTGTGCGGGTCTGGCAGGGCACCTTGACCGATGGCATGAGCTTGAATGGGGTGCGCGTGGGGGGCATCTACCGTGCCCAGGGCACGCAATTAGAATCCTTGGGGCAAGCAACGGCGGGTGAGGTTGTCCTATTGGCACGGCTGGAGGGCATTCGTACAGGTGAGACCCTCAGTGGCAGTGGTCAGGTACCCCCTTTGCCCTGTGCACCACAACTGGAACCGGTCTATGCCCTGGCCATGACTCCCAGTAAACGGAGTGACGAGGTGAAGCTCACTGGCGCGCTGCAAAAACTCCTTGAGGAAGACCCGGCGCTGCATTGGGAACAGCATGGCGATACCCATGAAATGATTCTCTGGGGACAGGGTGAAATTCACTTGCAGATTGCCCTCGATCGCCTGCGTCGCAAATATAACCTACCGATGCAAACCCATCTACCCCAAGTCCCCTACAGGGAAACCATTCGCCGTAGTATCAAAAATAGCCATGGCCGCTATAAACATCAAACCGGTGGCCACGGCCAATTTGGGGATGTATACCTCGATATCGCTCCCCTAGAGCGCGGCAGCGGCTTCCAATTTAGTGAAACCATTGTCGGTGGCGTTGTTCCCAAGCAATATATCCCCGGTGTTGAGCAGGGGGTGCGCGAATTCCTGAACCAAGGCCCCTTGGGCTTTCCGATTGTGGATGTGGCTGTTACCCTCACCAATGGCTCTTACCACTCTGTGGATAGCTCTGAGCAAGCCTTTCGCCAAGCAGCCCGCCTTGCTATGCAAGCGGGAATTCCCCAGTGTGAACCGCAACTCCTAGAACCCATCATGGCGGTACAGGTGTGGATGCCCCAAGCCTTTACCGCTAAGGTGATGCAGGCTTTAACAGGGCGGCGCGGTCAGGTTTTGGGCTACAGCTGTAAGGAGGGTTGGCCCGGCTGGGAACAGATTGAGGCCTATTTACCGCAAGCGGAAATGCATGACTTTGTGGTGGAGTTGCGATCGCTGACCATGGGCACTGGTGGCTTCCATTGGCAATTTGACCATCTTCAGGAAGTACCGGAGAAACTGGCCGCGATGATTGTCCAGCGCCACAAAAACGCCTAGGCCACTCCTTGAGCCGCCTTGGCCTGCAATTCCTGAAGTCGTGTGGCCATAATCTCCTGAATCTGCGCCTCCCGCTGGCGATCGCCCTCATCAAGGTCATCGGCCACGGTGCCGGGAGCGGCTTGGAATTTCTTGAGTTGACGGTCAAAGAAACTATTGGGAAAGCGGCGATACTCAACGGTCCGCTGCTCGAGGCGGGCAGTGTGGCAAAACTGGTGCAACCAATAGGCATAGGCCACATCCTCAGCCCCATAGCGAAATTGGCGAAACACCTCATCCTCTGGAAAGCCGCCAATAAACTCATGGACTTCGCGGCGCACAGCCAGGTTCAGCACCAAGGTTTGCTCGAGGCTCTGGTGCCAGTAGGGATGCAGGCGATCGCGACAATAGACCCCCGTGCGCACCGCCCCAAAATAGGCCGGGGCATAGGGTGCCGGCAAGGGCTGATTCAACACCGATAGGGCTAAAAACAGGTGCTCAGGGCGGTACAAATCATCGGCATCACAGAAAAAAATCACCTCACCTTTGGCTAAGCGCACCCCAATGTTCCGCGCCGCCGCAATCCCAACATTCGTCGGTAGGCCCACCAATTGCAGAGGGACAGCATTTGGCCATCCTGCCATCGCCACATCGCAGGTGCGATCCGTTGAACCATCGCTAATCAGGATGAATTCCCCCTCAGTGGCGTAGGGGAAGTGCCGTTGGAGGTAGCGGCAACTGGCAGCAATGCTCTCAAGGGTTTCGCGAAAGATCGTTTCTCCCCGCTGGCTCACCACATTGTAGGCGGGCATCACAATCGAGAAGGAACGCAGGCCAGCAAGTTCCACAGCAAGTCCCTCAGTCACTCGCCCTGATCTTCTCCCTAGGAGGGGCTTCGATGCAAAAATTGCCCGAGGTGTTGACAAACGCTCAGGGTATTCGCTAGATTAACTAATGCTGAGTCTTGCCCCCATCGTCTAGTGGCCTAGGACACCTCCCTTTCACGGAGGCGACGGGGATTCGAATTCCCCTGGGGGTATCCCACACGGGCAACCTCACATGAACAAGACGAACGGTGGATATTTGATTCGCCGCTCTCCTGCCAAAGTGCCACAATACGGAAAGTAGTGCAGGAGACAAAGGATGGACTGGGCAACACGGGTGATGCGGGTCACGCCGTCGGTAACGTTGGCGATGGATGCCAAGGCCAAAGCAATGCGGGCGGCGGGCGAAGATGTCTGTAGCTTCAGTGCGGGCGAACCCGACTTTGACACCCCTGCCCACATTCGTGAGGCTGTGAAAACAGCTCTCGATCAAGGTAAAACTCGCTATGGTCCGGCGGCAGGGGAACCGGCTCTGCGGCAGGCGATCGCCACCAAGCTCAACAGCGACAACCACCTACCCTATCGTGCGGAAAACATCCTCGTCACCAATGGCGGCAAGCAGGCCCTCTTTAACCTGATGCTGGCCCTGATCAACCCCGGCGATGAGGTGATTATTCCTGCCCCCTACTGGGTGAGTTATCCGGAAATGGTGCATCTAGCCAGTGGTACGCCAGTGATTGTGGCAACCACGCCGGAAACAGGTTATCGGATTACCCCTGCTCAACTGGAGGAGGCAATTACACCCAGGACGCGGCTTTTTGTCCTCAATTCCCCCAGTAACCCCACGGGCATGGTCTATACACCTGAGGAAATTCGTGAGCTGGCGGCAGTGGTTGTGCGGCATCAACTGTGGGTCGTTTCTGATGAAATTTATGAAAAAATTCTCTACGATGGTGCCCAACACCTGAGCATTGGCGCAGTCAGTGGGGCCGCCTTTGAGCGCACGATTGTTTGCAGTGGGTTTGCCAAGGCCTATGCCATGACCGGCTGGCGGGTGGGCTACCTAGCAGGGGCAACGGAGATTATTAAAGTGGCAACCAAAATTCAGAGCCACAGCACCTCAAATGTGTGTACATTTGCCCAGTATGGTGCCCTTGCGGCCCTAGAAGGCAGTCAAACCTGTGTGGCTGAGATGGTGGCGGCATTTCGCGAGCGCCGTGCCTATATGTATGCAGGGATTTGTGAGATTCCGCGGCTGCGCTGTCTTAAACCCAATGGAGCATTTTATTTGTTTGTGGATATTGGCGAAACAGGCATAGGGTCCGTGGAATTTTGCGATCGCCTGCTGGCGGAGGAAAAAGTGGCCGCCGTCCCCGGTAAAGCCTTTGGCATGGATGATCACATTCGCCTCTCCTACGCCACGGATCTAGCCACGATTGAAAAAGGCCTGACCCGACTAGCAAAATTTGTCCAGCGGCTCTAAGTCCACAACCGCCCCACCGCTAGCAGCAACCCCGGCAGCACCTCGCTGCAATCAACCCTCTCCGGCGAGTCTAAACCAACCACTGCCTCTTGGGGACGCTAGCGTTCTCCTTAGCGGTCTTGGCTATTGATCAGCACTCCTAAGGACACCCCCAGTGGCCGATACGCCTGCATTTTGGTGCGGCAGCGGTCAATAGGATCCAATAGGATCCGAGGGCGATCGCAACTCAGCAACAAAATCCGGCAGATTGGGATAAGGCCCATCGGATCAACACCCGCTAGGGGGGAGTTAGCAATCCCAGAGATATCTGGGGAAGGTTGGCCGCCCCATTGGCCTTTGCCGGTTCCAAAGCCCCACTTCCACAATCAGCTCAAAATTTTGGCTACTCCCTTGCCCCCTGTGGGTGGCAGAATAATCAATTCACTAGTCTGGTCAATTCTAGGCGCAGCTCAGGAGGATGCGGCAGAGTTGATCAAAGCACCGTTGCATTGGGGACATTGAGCAGTAGCGGCGAGCTATCCCCAGGGGTTGGAGGAGTCATAGCCTTTGCCCAAGTGGTGTCACTTAATCCTAGGTAAGATCCTAGGTAAGGCTACTTAGGGATGCGCTTTGACATGTTGCCATGCCAGTTTGGCTGCACCGACAATGCCTGCGTAATTCCCAAGGGTTGCTCGCAAACAGTGGAGGTTATGGCGGGAGGTGGGCAGCACCCGCTCTTCCAATTCAGCAATCATCGAGGGAAAGAAGAGATCACTGGCGGCACTAATCCCCCCACCAATAATCACTGCTTCTGGGGTGAGCACATACACAAGGCTAGCAATGCCAGCGGCTAATTCGCGGCCATAGGTTTGCCAGAGGGCGATCGCCTCAGGATCGCCATTGCTGGCCCGCTCTGCCATCTCATGGGGTTCACAGCCCCAACGCCGCCGCAGGGCTTGGGCGGAAACGTGTTGCTCAAGGGAACCGCGATTGCCACTGTTGCAGGGAGGCCCGTTGTAATCGAGGGTAATCAGCCCCAACTCGCCGGCGGTGCCATCTCGACCAACAAACAACTCCCCATTCAAGATAATGGCACCCCCTACCCCGTCCCCAACGTGAGCAAAATTAAATCCTTGAACTGACTCCCTGCTCCTAGCCATGCTTCCCCCAGGCCGGCACAGTTGGCATCGTTACCAATCACTGTGGGTTTGCCCGTCTGGTGTTCCAGGCTATCGCTAATAGGCACTTCGTACCAGTCAAGGTTGATGGCACGGCGGGCAATGCGACCACTGGCATCCACGGGTCCCGGTACGCCCATACCAATCGCCAACGCCCGATTCTCACTATCCAGTTCTTTCATCCCCTGCAAAATGGCTTTGATCACCCGTTCTGGAAAAGGGGGCTGAGGGGTCGGCAACACCAGGGAATGGAGACAATTCCCCTTGGGACTAAAACACCCCATTTTGATGGCAGTGCCACCTAGATCAACGCCAATAACGTAGGATTCACTCACAGAGATTTTGTTTGTCTCAATTGCAGGCGATCGCGGGCATCGTCGCCCAGTTGAATCGTCACATCCGATGCTAGCACACCCGTACTCTCCACCCGCACTTCTCCAAATCCCAGTAATAACTGCACTCGACGCGCTGCTGCCAAGTCCCCCTGCTGAGCAATGATCCGCGTAATCGGAATCGGTTGGGGGAATGGCTCCGCTACCAAGGGATAGGGGTAACCAGCGGTTGCCAGTTGCTCACTCAGATGCGTGACTAATGATTCTGGCAGGGTAGTATTTTGAATGGCAATCTGCACTTGGGCAGGGGAGGTCAAACCCGTCTCGCGCGGATCAGCAGTAGGGGTGTCACGGAAATACTGATCCGTTAGCCAAGCAATCCGTTGGTAATTGGGCAACCAATAGCTCACTGCCACTTCATCAGTGTTGCCATTAAAGTTCCCCGGCAGCAGCAGAAACTGCACCCGCGATCGCGGCAAGCTGGTAAGGAATTGACCCAGGCTCATCAGTTCTCCAACTGTTAGATTCGTATCCAAGTTTTCGCGGATAATACTGAGAATTTGGGGAGTACGGGCAAGGGTTTCCGGGCGAGCCGTTTGCTCCATCAATGCCCGCAAAAACATCTGTTGTCGCTGCACACGGCCAATATCGCCAAGGGCATCATAGCGAAAGCGCAGAAATTGCAGGGCTTGATTGCCATTCAGGTGTTGTCGTCCGGCTTGCAAATCAATATGGAGGTGCTGACTGTCATCGCGATAGCGCATAGCTATGGGCACATCCAGGGTCACACCCCCAAGGGTGTCAATGAGTTTCTCGATTCCTTGAACATTAATGCGCAAATAGCGATCGATGGGCACATCTCCCAACAGCTCACTGACGGTTGCTGCCGCCAACGCTGGTCCCCCAAGGGCATTGGCTTCGTTGATTTTGGCATCCCCGCGGCCGGGAATAAAGGTCAGCGTATCGCGGGGAATTGATAGTATCACTAAACGTTGCTGCACTGGGTCAAAGCGCACCAGTAGAAGTGAGTCCGATAGCCCCTCAACGGAATTAACTAGGGCATGGTAGGTCAGGTTGGGGTCGGGGGGGTGATCTAAGTCGGAAGTTAAGACCTTAGAGCCAATGAGCAATAAATTTAGCGGCTGATGGAGCCTTGCCCCTGTCCAGCGATCGCCCCGTTGAAACGCCTGCCACTCCTGACTGCTGAGTGATCGCTGCATGAGCGGTGTGCTCTGACTGAGTAGCCCCCAGAGTGCCCCTAGGCTGCCGGAGATCAAGGCCACCCCTAGCCACAACACCAGTCGCCAAAATAGGACCCCTTCTTCAGGCGGAGCCGGTTGTCGTTGGCGTTGCCATCGAATAAACACCATTGCCTCGCCACCCTAAAATTCCCTTAAGCCTACCATGTTGCTCTTTTCTCCTAGGACATTCATCAAGGGTCTTCGATAGGGAGTTTCATCCTTGGGCGTCTATGTCGTCCTCATAAAAAGAACTATCAACAAGTTGGCAGCATACAATACTCAAATATGACTCAAATATCCAACCGATCAGGAACTGATTGCGGCCAACATGCAATTTATTGACCTTGCAGAAATTCACGTCAAAGCCGGCAAAGGGGGTGACGGCATTATTGCCTTTCGCCGTGAAAAGTATGTGCCTGCAGGGGGGCCATCGGGGGGCAATGGCGGCAATGGCGGCTCGGTGATTCTCAAGGCAGTCTCCAATTTACAAACGCTGCTGGACTTTCGCTATGCCCATGTTTTCAAGGCCGAAAATGGCCAACGGGGCGGACCGAATAACCGTACCGGTGCCTGTGGTGCGGATTTAGTGATTGAGGTGCCCTGCGGCACAATGGTCTGGGATTCGCAAACCGGGGAATTGCTGGGAGACTTGACTACCCCCGGTCAAACGCTGCTGGTGGCTAAGGGAGGCAAAGGGGGGTTAGGGAATAAGCACTTCCTCAGCAATCATCAGCGGGCACCAGACTATGCCCTACCGGGCTTGGAGGGGGAAGAGCGGCATCTACGGCTAGAACTGAAGCTACTGGCCGAAGTGGGCATTATTGGCCTGCCTAATGCGGGCAAGTCCACACTGATTTCAGTACTGTCAGCAGCGCGACCCAAAATTGCTGATTATCCCTTTACAACCTTGGTGCCCAATTTAGGAGTTGTCCGCCAACCCAATGGCGATGGAACTGTATTTGCCGATATTCCGGGTCTGATTGCCGGTGCCCATGCTGGGCTGGGGTTGGGGCATGAGTTTCTCCGTCATATTGAGCGCACCCGTCTGCTGCTGCATTTGATTGATGCCACGGCTGAGGATGTGGTGGCTGCCTACCAAACGATTCGCGATGAGTTGGTGGCCTACGGGCACGGCTTGGGCGATCGCCCCCAAATCGTAGCTTTGAATAAAATTGATGCCCTAGATGCCTCGCAAATCACGACTATTCAGGAGACCCTCGCTGCCTACGTGGGTCAACGGGTTTTTGCCATCTCGGCGGTAGCTCGTCAGGGGTTAGAGCCTCTCTTAGAGGCTGTTTGGCAGGAACTGGGGGTCAGCGTTGCCCATCAGTATTCTTGATTGCGACGGGTGCTGTTGAGGAACTACCAAGGAAAAAAATGAACACCAGAGGATGCCTTGTCTCGGGTGCGATCGCCCTTGGCAGTAGTCTGATTTTGGGGCTGTGGGTTCCAACTCTAGCCCAGCCATCCCCCCAGCAATTTGAGGAACTTGCCACTCAAATTGATCAACTGCGGGAACAAGGCAATATGCAGGCTGCTATCTCCCTAGCAGAGCGCTTTGTGACCCTCGTGGAAAACACCCTAGGCCCCAACCATACCTTTTTGGCAGCGAGTCTCAACCAGTTGGCAAAGCTCCATGTTGACCAAGGAAATTATGCAGCAGCACTCCCCCTCTATCAGCGGGCATTGGCTATCTATGAGCGGGCGGGGGGGTCAGATCAACTGGAGGTGGCTGCAACACTAAATAACTTGGCCAATCTCTACCGTGCCCAAGGGAACCATGATGCTGCGTTGCCAGTGTTTCAGCGGGCATTGGCGATCGCCGAAAAGACCCGAGGATTAAATCATCCTGAGGTGGCGATCATCCTCAATAACATGGCTCTCCTCTACACTGAGCAAAAAAAGACTGCAGCCGCTCTGCCCTTATATCAACGCGCCCTCAGGATCGTGGAGTCAACCCTTGGGGAGAAAAGTCCCTATGTGGCAACAACGCTGAACAACCTTGCAGGCCTGTATCGACAGCAAAAGAATTACGCCGCCGCCTTGCCCTTGTACCAACGGGCCCTGCAGATTCGCCAACAAACGTTGCCCCCAGGTCACCCCGATATTGCGGCTAGCTTGAATAATTTAGCCACGCTCTATTTTGATCAGCGCAACTATGCAGCAGCACTCCCCCTCTATCAACGCACACTAGCGATCGCCGAATCCCGCCTAGGGCACAACCATCCCAATACTGCCCTTGCCCTGAGTAACCTTGCTGCTGTCTATTGGCAACAGGGCAATCTTACCCAAACCCTTGCCCTGCTGCAAAACGTACAGGAGGTTGAGGAAAAGAACCTCAGTGAAAATCTGATCGTGGGTTCCGAGGATTACAAGCGCAATTATTTGGCAACATTTCAAGACAGTACCAATGCCATTCTCACACTCCATCTCCAGCATCTGCCCCGGCACCCTGAGGCCACTGCCCTTGCTCTGACAACCATTCTGCGCCGCAAGGGGCGGTTACTCGATTTTTTCAGTCAAAACCAAGCACGCCTGCAACGGCAACTAGCGGCTCCAGATCAAGCGAAGCTTGAGCAGCTGACCAAACTGCGCACAGCCATTGCCAAACTCGTCTTTGCTTCGGCAGCGCCAGCAGCTTTCTCCCAACTGCAGCAGCTTGAAACCCAAGCCAGTCAACTGGAAGCCGAACTGAGTCTGCGCAGTGCTAGCTTTCGCGAGCTCACTCAACCCGTAACCATCGCTGCGGTTCAACGGTTGATTCCGGCCAATGCCGCTTTGCTCGAGTTTATTCGCTATCGACCCTACGACTTGCGCACACAGAACTTTGGTGAGCCGCGCTATGGCGTCTATGTATTGCGTCCTAGAGGTCAACCCCTCGGAAAAGATCTGGGCACTGCTGCTGAAATTGATGCCCAAGTACGCCAGAGCCGTTTCCGTTTGGCTGACCCGCGTTTACCCAAGGTTGAAGTTCAACAGGCGGCTCAAGCTCTTGCTGAGCAGGTGATTACTCCCATTCGTCCCTGGCTTGGCAATGCAACTCATTTGCTCATTGCGCCGGATGGGGAGTTGAATACTATTCCCTTTCAGGCGCTTGTGGATGCCCAAGGGCGCTATCTGGTGGAATCCTATTTGATTACATTGCTGACCTCTGGGCGCGAACTTCTGCGCTTCCAATCCCGATCTGTAACTGCTAATACCCCTTTGATTATTGCTGACCCAAGTTTTGATCGCTCCTTTGGAAATGCCTCTTCATCAACGATGCACTCCCTTGATTGGCGGAGTTTGACTTTTACTCCCCTACCGGGGACAGCGGAGGAAGCGCAAGCCCTGAGGGCGCTCCTTCCCCAAGCCCAAGTGTTACTCCAAGCTGCGGCCACCGAAACAGCGGTTAAAGCTGCAAATTCCCCTAAAATTCTCCACTTGGCTACTCACGGCTTCTTTCTAGCTTCTTCGGGGAACAAAGGCATCCTTGAAAACCCCCTCCTGCGATCGGGGTTGGTTTTGGCGGCATCTAACGCACGCCAGAGTGGCTCAGAGGGTGATGATGGCTTCCTGACTGCCTTGGAAGTAACCAGCATGAATCTCAGTGGCACAGAGTTAGTCGTGTTATCCGCCTGTGATACGGGGCGAGGGGAGGTGGTGAATGGGGAGGGGGTCTATGGGTTGCGGCGAGCGTTTACATTGGCTGGGGCGCGATCGCAGGTGAGTACCCTGTGGAAAGTGGATGATCGAGTAACCCGCGATATGATGATAGCCTTTTACCAAAACCTGCACCGAGGCATGGGGCGAACAGAAGCCCTGCGGCAAGTCCAGCTTCAGCGACTCAAGGAGGAATCTCCCTACTATTGGGCAGCGTTTGTGTCCAGTGGTGATTGGTCTCCCTTAGCATTGCCCTGATGACGATGGTTCGTGCGATTCAATACCGTCTAGCCCTGTGGTACGTAGGAGTAACGGCACTCCTGCTCCTCATTTTTGCGACGGGGTTCTTTTTTATGTGCGGGGAACGCTGATCGAGCGGATTGATGACACCCTTAGCCACGTTGTGGAGGTGGTGAGCCGCTCCCTAATGATTGACACAGGCACAGCAGAAGCAATTGATTGGCAAACCAGTTTAGGCAGTAGTCCCATTGCGGCACTGGAGGAAGATCACATTGACCTTGAGGGGTTTACCCCAAATCAGGAGTTGGCTTGGAGCACGTTTTCAGAACCCCTTGATCTGCCTTTGCATCTGAGTCGGACGGCGCAAACGGTACAGGTGGGCGAGGATCGCTGGCTACGGCAGATGACGGTGCCCTTAGTCGTGGGCGATCGCCTACTGGGCTATTTGCGGGTTAGCCATCCTTGGTTCGAGGTGACGCAACCTAGTCAAGCCCTCCTCTGGGATCTCTTAGTCGGTATTACCATCACGCTGACACTGGTGAGTATTAGTGGCTGGTTTCTGTCACGGCTAGCCATTGCCCCCTTGCAGCAATCCTATGCCTATTTGAAGCAATTTACCGCCGATGCCTCCCATGAACTGCGTAACCCCGTGGCCCTGATTCAAACCAATGTCCAAGTTGCCTTAGCCACTGCGGATCCTGAAGCCCAACGGCAACAACTTCTGGTCATTGAACGCCTTAGTCGTCGCCTCAGCCGTTTGGTGGATGATTTGCTGTTTCTGGCTCGCCAAGATAGTGGCATGATTCCCCTGCAGGCCCAACCCTGCCACCTCGATGCGATTCTTTTGGGGGTGATTGAGGAGCAGATGCCCCTGATTGAACAAAAGCACCTGCAACTGGAGTTGGAGCTGGCAGATCCCCAAACCTCAGAAGCGACAGCCTATCGCCTTTGGGGCAACCCCGATCATCTCAGTCGCTTGTTAACCAATATCCTCAGTAATGCCGTGCAATATACCCCTGCGGGTGGTCAGATTCAAGTGAGATTGGATCAACAGGGTAAATTTTACCGTGTGGTAATTGCCGATAATGGACCGGGGATTCCTGCCAGTGAACTGCCCCGCCTTTTTGATCGCTTTTATCGCCTTCAGGGCACAAAGTCCGAGGGAACGGGTTTAGGGCTGGCGATCGCCCAGTCTATTGTTCAGGCCCATCGAGGTCAGATTCAGGTTACTAGCGAAGTCGGTCAAGGGACCGGCTTTACGATTCTGCTGCCAACGGAAATAAAAGAAAGCTAGATCGCTGGTACGATCATCGCCAGAGTTATCCCCAAATCAGCCAATTGGATTAGGATTGCCACCACTGTGGAAAAGAAATCCCGTTCGCTTGCCCACATTGCCACCATTGTTGCCGTTGCTACGCTGTTGAGTAAAGTCGCGGGACTGGTTCGCCAGCAGGCGATCGCCGCCGAATTTGGTGTTGGCGCCGCAGTGGATGCCTACAGTTACGCCTATGTGATTCCGGGGTTTCTCTTTGTGCTCTTGGGGGGGATCAATGGCCCTTTCCACAGTTCGATCATCAGTGTGGTTCTCAAGCAACCCCCCGAAAAAGCCGCGCCCCTCGTGGAAACCATTACCACCGTTGTGGGCGCCCTATTGCTGGTGCTAACCGTCATTTTGATGGTGCTGGCGGATCCCTTAATTCAACTCATTGCCCCCGGCGCAAGTCCAGAGATTCAAGCCTTAGCCGCAGAGCAGTTTCGGATTATGGCCCCCTTGGCCGTACTCTCGGGTTTGATTGGGATTGGCTTTGGCACCCTCAATGCTGCCGATCAGTACTGGTTGCCTTCCATTAGTCCCCTGCTGTCTAGCTTGGCGGTAATCATTGGGATTTGGTTCTTTGCCGACGAATTTGGCCCCGCAGTGCTCGCTTGGGGAACCCTAGCGGGGGGGGTGCTGCAATGGCTTGTACAAATTCCTGCCCAATGGAAAGCTGGCATGGGCACATTGCGATTACGTTTTGATCTCAATCGTCCTGAGGTGCGGGAGTTAATTCAACTCATGGGGCCTGCCACTCTGTCTTCAGGAATGCTTTTGATCAGCGTTTATATCAGTCTCTTCTTTGCTTCCCAGTTGCCTGTGGGTGCTGCGTCGGCCTTGAGTTACTCCCAACTCCTATTTCTGACGCCCTTGGGGATTCTCTCCAATGTGATCCTTGTGCCCTATATGCCCATTTTTTCAAAGTTGGCACAGCCAGAACACTGGCCGCATCTTAAGGAACGCATTCGCCAGAGCTTGGTACTCACTGCCTTGAGTATGATGCCCCTCGGTGGCATGATGGCGGCTTTGGCATTGCCGGCAGTGCGGGTGGTCTATGAGCGGCGGGCCTTTGATTTTCAGGCCTCCCAATTGGTGGCGGCGCTCCTGCTGGTCTATGCCATTGGCATGTTTTTCTACCTTGCCCGCGATGTGATTGTGCGGGTCTTTTACGCCCTTGAGGATGGTCGCACCCCCCTGCAGATCACTCTCTGGGGGCTGGGTGTCAATGCCCTGTTTTGCTTTTTCTTTACCCAAGCCTTTGGCGCCGTCGGCCTTGCAATGGCGACAGTGGGGGTGAATACGGTATCGTTTATTGCCCTGACTTGGATTTTGCACCGCCGTTTGGAGGGACTACCTTGGGGGGAGTTGATTGTGCCTTTGCTGGGAATTGCTCTAGCCAGTGTTCTCGCTGGGGGGGCAGGTTGGGGTACCCTCAAAGGACTGGAATTGCTCTGGGGGCGCGAAGGTTTGGGGGTACAACTGTTGCAGCTGGCGATCGCAACCGGCGTCGGCCTGATCGTTTTTGCAGCGGCTATCTCGCCCCTGAATCTGCCAGAGCTGGAGTTTTTTCTAAGTAAAGTGCGGCGGTTTTTGCCCAAGCGATACCAGTAATCGGTTGCCATAGTATGCTAGTAAATCGGCCAATGACAAGCAGCGTTTTTGCGCTTCATTCCATCTGCCTCGGCCGTGGAGTACACCATGAAAGTTGTTTGTTCACAATCGATTCTCAATAGTAAACTGGCCCCCCTGAGTCGTGTTGCTCCTAGCAATCCGTCGCACCCGATTTTGGCAAATATTCTTCTGCAAGCTGAGGGTGGCCGCCTCGGACTCTCCGTTTTTGATCTCAGTCTGGGGATGCAAATCTGGCTCGATGCAGAGGTGAAGGTGCCGGGGGCGATTACCGTTTCCGCCAAGCTCTTTAGTGAGATGGTGTCGCGGATGCCCAATCGCGATATTGAGATTACGGCGGAAGATACGCGAGTGATCCTTGACTATGGCAGTGGTTTCTTTGAGATTCAGGGGATGAGTGCTGAGGAATTTCCTGCGTTGCCCACGTTAGAGGATGTGACGCCCGTTACTTTAACCGCAGAGGCATTGCGGCGAGGACTTCAGGGGAGCTTGTTTGCGGCCAGCACTGATGAAACCAAGCAAATTCTCACCGGCTTGCACGTGACCTTTGAGGTCGATTGCCTTGAGTTTGCGGCTACCGATGGCCACCGCCTTGCCGTTACCGTAACTGAACAGCCTGTTCCTGACGCTCTCTCGCCGATTACGATTCCAGCAAAATCCCTCAAAGATCTAGAGCGGCTGATGGCGAAACAAGATGGGGATGTGGCACTCCGCTGTGACCCCGCCCAGGTGGTGTTTGACATTGGCAATGATGCTCGCATCACCAGCCGTCTGCTGGAGGGCCAGTACCCCAACTACCGCCAACTGATTCCGAAAACCTTTGCTCGCCAAGTCACGGTTGAGCGATCGGCGTTGGCAGATGCCCTAGAACGGGTGGCGATTCTTGCGGCTCAAAGGAATAATGTTGTCAAAATCAACATTGATACTGAGGCTCAAGAACTCAAACTCTCCGCTGAGGCTCCGCAATTGGGAAGTGGTGAGGAGAAGGTGCCGGCTCAAATTTCTGGGGAGTCAATGGAGGTGGCCTTCAACGTCAAATACCTCCTTGAAGGACTGAAGGTGATGAATAGTTCCCATGTGCAACTTCAGCTGAATGGCGAAACCCAGCCCGCGATTCTCCTCCCCCTTGGGTCAGCCCAGATGAAATACTTGGTGATGCCAATTCAAATTCGTGCTTAGCGCAGGAAGTTGCTGGTGAACCAAAAGGTGACAAAAACGCCAATACCCACCAGTTGATCCACGCTAAGGAAGACCCCCGGCAGCCCAAGCTGATAGATGCCCACGGCGATCACCGCCCCCAAGATCAGGGCAAGGAGGGTGATTAAAAAGGCGCGGCCAAGGCGCTTTTCCTTGCGTTGCAGCCACACTAAGTTAAAGCCAACCCCCAGCGACAGCACCAATGCCAAGGTGTCGGGATTGGCCTGAGCCAGCCCGATTGCCATCAGAACAGCATAGACGGTTGAGGTAATGGCGATACCCCGCAGGTTGGGGGTGTCCAACTGTTGCTGCCACCACTGAAGGGCGGGATGATTGGCAATGCGATTTAGCTTCGCTGGCGCCGGTTCATTGAGTTGCTCAGCATAGCGAATGCGCTCAGGCACTTTGATTTTGCCCTCTTGGCGTTGCCGCAGCCGATCCATCAAAATTGCATCGTAGGCTGCTTCAATTTCGGTGCGCTGCCGTTCATCCCCCGGATGAGCCGCTAATAGCGCATCCCGTGCTTCTTTAATCTGCTCGAAAGAAGCGTCTTCCGGCACTTGCAGCTTTTCGTAGGGGTTATCACTCATGGCAAATTGATCTTTGTTCATTGGCCATTCTTACGGGCAGTATCAACAGCGGGCTGAAGGCTACCCTACAGCTTTTTCGTAACGATGCCGTACCTTCCCAAGGAGCTTATCTTGCTCGTTTAGATGGATGGCAGAGAAAAAAAACTGCAGCGCGATCGCCTTCCCTCAAATTCTAGCGAGTTCCTAGGAAAAACGAGAGAAAGTGGCGATTAAAGGGATGCAACCCCTTAAATGTAACAAATAATTTACTTTTGAGATTTTTAATTATTCTTTACAACGATGCGGGCGATCGCCCCCCAGGAGAACAGTTTCTTGTTGCAGATTTCCTTTGGCGCGATCGCGAGGCAGACAAACGTTAGCGTTGGGTTCAGTTGGTCAGGGGATGACTTGGGGAGGGGGAACTTTTGTATTTTTGTTTAACTTAAAAACAAAATTAACAGCAAAAACACGAAAACTAGTTTCTTAAAGAATGACTGCTTGTCTGAGAGACTTAGAGAGCTTGAAAAATTTTTTACTGATCCTCAAGGAAGCTGGAATTTTATTACAAAAAATAATTTTCTTGACCGCTGCGGCTTCTGGCGATCGCTGGCGGACAATAGCAGTTAGGTCATCGTGTCGCTCCATTACCTAGGAGGCAAGCTCAACGTGAAACTGGCAGTGTACGGTAAAGGCGGAATTGGCAAATCCACCACCAGTTGCAACATCTCGGTGGCGCTGGCGCGGCGGGGCAAAAAAGTCCTGCAAATTGGCTGTGACCCCAAGCACGACAGCACATTTACCCTCACGGGCTTTCTGATTCCCACCATCATTGACACCCTCCAAGCCAAGAACTATCACTACGAAGATGTCTGGCCAGAGGATGTAATCTACAAAGGTTATGGCGGTGTGGATTGTGTTGAAGCGGGGGGCCCTCCAGCCGGCGCAGGGTGTGGGGGCTATGTTGTCGGTGAAACCGTCAAGCTCCTCAAGGAACTCAATGCCTTTGATGAATACGATGTCATTCTCTTTGACGTTCTTGGGGATGTGGTCTGTGGCGGCTTTGCTGCCCCCCTCAACTATGCTGATTATTGCCTGATTGTCACCGATAACGGCTTTGATGCCCTCTTTGCGGCCAATCGCATTGCCGCCTCCGTCCGCGAAAAAGCTCGCACGCACCCTCTGCGCCTTGCGGGTCTCATTGGTAATCGCACCAGTAAGCGGGATCTCATTGAAAAGTATGTGGCAGCAGTTCCCATGCCCATCCTTGAGGTGCTGCCGCTGATTGAGGATATTCGCGTGTCACGGGTTAAGGGCAAAACCCTCTTTGAGATGGCTGAAGGTGATCCGAGTCTCAACTATGTTTGTGACTACTACTTGAACATTGCCGATCAAATTTTGGCGCGGCCTGAGGGTGTCGTGCCTAAGGATGCCCCCGATCGCGACCTCTTTGCCCTGCTATCTGACTTCTACTTGAATCCTCAGGGATCAGAGCCTTCACTCGCTGCTGTCTAAAACTCCCCTAGAATACTCCACGGAACCCCCTCGCTGGAGTGAGTATGAACCCTGAACAACTACGGCAAAGCGCACGCAGTAAGTGGCTAGCCTACTACCAAGAAAACCGCCATTGGATTGTCCGCCTGGCCATTTGGGGTACCTATCGCGGTCAGCGGCGCCCCTCCTCGAGTTTTATTCTGGCAGTACTCACGACCCTAGAGCCCCGCCTAGTGGATGCTCTACCCGTCATTGTCGAACTCACCAACGATCCCGATCGCATTATTGCTGCCCTTGGCTTGAACTTCAACCCTGACGAAGAGCTAGCCAATCGGGATACCCCTGCTCAACTGCCCCCAGAACCTCGCTTACTTCCCCCTCAGCCCTTTGTGAGTAATCGGGCTGAAGAACACAGTGAGGAGGCTGCTCGAAGTCATCAAACCTAGTTTCAATAGTTTCTAAATTTGGAGGCTCTCCCTATGACTGCCACTGCTCCCAACGCCCTCAACTTTGAGTGTGAAACAGGTAATTACCATACCTTTTGCCCCATCAGCTGTGTGGCGTGGCTCTACCAAAAGATTGAAGATAGTTTCTTCTTGGTCATTGGTACTAAGACCTGTGGCTACTTTTTGCAGAATGCCATGGGGGTGATGATTTTTGCAGAACCCCGCTATGCCATGGCGGAGCTAGAAGAGGGGGACATTTCAGCACAACTCAATGATTATGAAGAGTTAAGGCGCCTCTGCCTCCAAATTAAGCGCGATCGCAACCCCAGCGTGATTGTTTGGATCGGCACCTGCACCACAGAAATTATCAAAATGGACTTGGAGGGACTGGCTCCCAAACTCGAAGCCGAAATTGGCATTCCCATTGTTGTTGCTCGTGCCAATGGTCTCGACTACGCCTTTACCCAAGGGGAAGATACAGTACTAGCAGCAATGGCCGCTCGTTGCCCCACGCCCACAGCGGTTAGTGATCCAGAGGAGCGTAACCCTATTCAACGGCTTCTCAACTTTGGCAAAAAAAGAAGAAGTCCAAACCGAATCAAGCCAATACCACGACCACCCACCCCTTGTTCTCTTTGGCTCCCTGCCAGATCCCGTGGTGACCCAACTCACCTTGGAATTGAAAAAACAGGGCATTAAAGTTTCAGGATGGCTTCCTGCCAAACGCTATACCGAATTGCCAGTCATTGATGAAGGCTACTATGTCGCTGGCGTGAATCCCTTTCTCAGTCGTACCGCCACCACCCTGATTCGCCGCCGTAAATCTCAACTCATTACGGCGCCTTTTCCCATTGGTCCTGATGGTACTCGCGCCTGGATCGAACAGATTTGTGCTACCTTTGGCATTCAGCCCCAAGGCCTAGCGGAGCGCGAAACCGAAACTTGGGAAAAACTCAGTGACTACCTTGAATTAGTGCGAGGCAAATCGGTCTTTTTTATGGGGGACAATCTCCTAGAGATCTCCCTAGCGCGGTTTTTGATTCGTTGTGGTATGCGGGTGCATGAAATCGGCATTCCCTACATGGATAAGCGCTACCAAGCGGCCGAGTTAGAACTCTTGACAAAGACCTGTGCCGAAATGGGACATCCCCTACCCACCATTGTTGAAAAACCGGATAACTACAACCAGCTGCAGCGGATTAAGGCGCTTCAGCCCGATCTGGTCATTACGGGTATGGCCCACGCCAACCCCCTTGAGGCCCGTGGCATCAGTACCAAGTGGTCTGTGGAATTCACATTTGCTCAGATCCACGGCTTTGGCAATGCCCGCGACATCTTGGAATTGGTGACTCGTCCCCTACGGCGCAACCAAGCCCTGGCGGGATTAGGCTGGCAAAAACTGGTTGCCAATTGAGAAAAAGAACCCCCTCTGAAGGTAGCAAGAGGGGGCAACAAGCCACACTCCACACTAACACTCCACACTAAAAACGTTATTGGGGCGGTTGTAAAATTCGATTTTGGAGATTGGGCGGCATGCTACCTGGCGTTGGCGAGTACTGGTAGCCAAATTCAGCATCCTGGGTATCATTAATAATCTTTGGCGTTACCATCACCACCAGTTCATTACGTTGACGTGCGTTGGTTTCCCGGCGGAAGAGTCGCCCCAGGAGGGGAATATCGCCTAGGATGGGAATTTTCGTAACTGTTGAGCGATCCTGATCTTGGATGATCCCCGCCAACATCAATGTCTGGCCATCCCGCAGGCGGATCCGCCCTGACTCCATCCGCCGTTGTGACAGCAGCGTTCCTGTGGACGGGTTTGCTACCCCCGGAAAGACGACCGAATAGGTGCCACTCGGAGCACTCACCTCAGGAGAGAGTTGCAACGTAACGAAGCCATTGTCGTCAATTTGATCCACTGTGACATTGAAAATCACCCCTGCAGGTCGAATGATGGGTCGAATTGTCTGAGACTGAAGGGCTGCCCCTGACCCTGTCCCCTGAGCTTCAACAGTGGATTCAATCCCTGAGAAAATCTCTTGAGTCAAATTGACCTGGGCAGCACTGCCCTCTTGAATCACAAGGGTTGGATTAGTGAGGATTGTCGCATTCCCTGTGTCGATAGCCAATTGAATTTGGGCAAAAAAGTCACTGAGCAAATTACCCACTGGTGTGTTGGGAAAGGGAGGTAAAGGTGTAGGGGTCAAACCACCCACATTGGGGGTGGTACCACGGATAACGCTGAGTCCATCAGCGCTGAAGATAGCTCCCCAAAGACCGCTACCAAAGTTAGTGATTAAGTCTGCATTTGCTCTCTGGCCGCGCAGTAGATTAACGTCAATAAACTTGACATTTACCATGACCTGTCGCTTGCGGATGTCAAACTGCTGAATGAGCTGGGTGGCAATTTCCACCTTACGTGGTGTGCCAATGAGGGTAATTGTGTTCGTACGAGGATCCCCAACGACCTCCAAACCCTTTAGGAGTGTACTACGGCAAATTTGACTGATGGCGCCGCCGGCTGCAGATGGGACCTGAAGCTGCTCACAGCCCGTTGCTGGCGCTTGTCCTGTATCAGGCAAGTTGGCACCATACATTTCCAACAACTGCACAGCACCCAACTGTAAGTCACCCTCACGAGTTCGAGTTTCACGGTTGAGGGCTGTTTGAGCGGTTGTTGAGGCTTGGGCACCAGCGCCGCCGGCAGTGCCAATAGTACCTCCCGTTTGCGCAATGGAGCTAATTTCCCGTGTGGTTGAACCCGCACCGAAGACTCGCATTTGATTCAAACGAATGGTGCGAACAATACGGTTTTGGGCATCGGGAGGCAAAGCTTGACCAATAAAGATGGTGCGGCCTTGACGATTGGCTTTGAGGTTGGTGACCCGCAGCACGTAGTTGAACACATCTTGGACAGATTCGTTTTCAATGTCGAGGGAGATGGTTGGCCCGCCAGTCGTGCCCCCTTCGGGAAAAACCACGTTCAGATTGACTGCCCGTGCCAACAGAGAAAGCACTTCCCGCACGGGCGCTTCCCGCAGGAGTAAGCGGGGAATCCGCTGATTTGTGCCCAGTTCAATAACATCCGGTTCTGCGTTCAGAGGACTAATGAGCATATCGCCAACGGGTGGCGGTACTGGGCGCGGCAGAAAAGGAGGAACGGCACTGGGGCCGGGGGGCATAGCCGTGGGTTGGCCCCTGGGAGCAACTTGGGGACCAGCAGGGCCTTGAGCTGTAATGAAGTTAATTTGCAGGCCAGCGCGTCCTTCGCGGATGACCTCACCAATGGGGGCAGCACTAATGCCATTCACGGTGACGCGGATGGTTTTGGCATCGAGTTGCACGACCTCGACGGAGGAGATACCGGGAGCGGGGTTCTCTTGGCGGAAGGCCCCCCCTTGGGGTAGGCGCAGTTGGCTATTGGCAATGTCGGCAATGGAGGTATTGCCACGATTGACAGTGAAAACCGCTGGCCGTAGATTCCCTTGCACGTTAAAAAGGAGCTGGATACCGTTAGCAGCAGTCACAAGGCGAATGGCGGTAATTTCTGTGGCTGCGGCCCAAGTGGGTGTTTGACCTGCAGCAATGAGGGCCGTTGTGGCCACCCCTAAACCGAGACGATGTAAAAACTGACTCACGATGCTTGACTCCTCACAAATGCCACCAAACCTACGAAAAGAGAATGCTACTCAGTCCTAAAATAATCTACGCTGCTTCTTTAATTGCCATGCGCTATTGCTGTTGTGGTTGCTGCCGTTGTCCTTGCTGCTCACCTCCTTGGGGTTTTTCCTCCTGAGGGGGGGGTGCTAAAGCAGCGATTTCCTCAGGGGTTAGGGGCACATAGGCTATGAGCTTAAATGTGGTAGTGACGTCACCAGGCTTGTCGGCTATCGCTTCCATCGTCAGGTTGTTAATAACGAGGAAGTTTTGCTGCTGATCAATTTTTTGCATAATCTGCAAAATACTGGGAAATGGCCCTTGAACTGTAATGTTGGTAACTTGTCGTTTTAGCTTGCCATTTAATTCTGGACCCAGGGAGCCATCTTGGACGATTCCTGAACCTGCACTATCAGGTTCAAAGGTGATGAGTTGAGCGCCGCTTGTAACAATCAGCCGGTTAATGTCCAGTAAGAGGGTGTCAAGGGCTGCTTGGGTAGCAAAGAGCGATCGCACATCCCGATTTTCCTGCTTGGCGCGCTCTAACCCCGCGATCACATCATTGAGTTGCTTCAGGAGCACTTCCCGCTGGGAGAGGTCATTTTCCTGTTGGGTAATTTCTTGCTGTAGCTTGGCGGCTTCCTCGAGCTTGGGGGCAATGAGAAGACTGCCCAGATAGACGGCGGCTCCCAAACCAACAAGGGCAATCAATACCCCACTCACTAGGGGTGTCAAGGTGATGCCAAAGACTGTCGGATAATTGGGTGCTGGTTCCTCAAGTGGGGGGCCGCCAAAATCGCCAGTTAGAGTCATTGCTGTACCACTCCTTTTTCTTTGAGAAATTGAATGCGCGCCACTAGTCCTTGAAGGCCATTGGCGGCAAGTTGCTCAAGGAGTTCCGATGCCGGCACGCTAGCGATCGCGGTCTTAACACTAAAGGAAACAGTGGTGATTTTCTCCTCTGCGTTGCCACCGGTTGAGCGCTCAGCCTTGATTAACTGGGTGGCCTTGCCATCAAAGAAGGGAGAGCGATTTTGCAGGAGCAATAGAAACTCACTCACGGCGTCAAAGGACACCGCTGTTCCCTCGATGGTTAACTCCTGCAATGCTTCTCCCCCTTGGGTAATTTTGCGAATTTGTACCCCTGCTGGCGTTTGAGTTGCCATACTGCGCATCGCCGCAGACCAAGGTTTGACCTGATTAAAGACGCTGGCAAGGGCTTTGGTTTCAGCGGCAATTTGATCTTGCTCTTTTTTAATTTGATCCATACGTTGCAAATCCGGCGAAATTGCAGCAAGGCGATCTTGAATTGTTTTTTGCTTATTCGCCAGTTGTTGCAGCCAGAGGTTGGCACCCACTGAGCCCAGGAGAGCGAGACCCACAAAGAAGAGGGCGGCAATACTACCAATAATAATCGGTACGTTACTCATTCCTGCTGCTGTGGTTGTCGCAGCAGCCATCCCTCCCACTTCAGGACGTTCTTTGAGGAGGTTAATCTCAATTGAGTACATACATGCTCCTAAGCGCCACGCAGACCAAGACCAATCACCGTGCCGAGGGCAGGGCGTTTTTCGAGGGGAATCTCTTCAGGAGTTTGCAGCCCTAGCAAACTAATGGGGTCAACTAAAGTGGTGGCATAGTTGAGTCGCTGACTAAAAAACTCATCCACTTGACCGATACTGGCACCCGGACCTGCCAGCAGCAACTGTGACACCTCTAGACTCTCCCCTTGATTGAGATAGAAGTCTATGGAGCGGCGGATTTCGTCCGCCAGATCCGAGAGAACGCGCAAAATAGCTGCGCCACTGGGGTTGAGGGCTCCGGTTAAATCCATTGGCTCTAGGGGAACCGTAAGATTCTCAATGAGGTCAACGCCCATGGAGGGAGGTAAATTCATGGCGCGGCTGATGGCCTCTTGCATGCGTTCTTTACCAATGGGCACTTTGCGGTTAAACTGGGGAATCCCATCCTTGACGATGCTAATTTCTGTGCCTTCATCGCCAATATCAATAATGGCTGCTGCTTCCCCCACAAATTGTTGTAGCGAATCCCGCAGCGTACGCATGAGGGCAAAATTGGTAACTTCCAATGCAGTCAGTTGCAAACCGGCTTGGGTAAAGGCATTGATGTAGGCATCGGTCACCTCGCGGGGTGTACCCACCAACAGGATTTCTACTCGCTCAATGCCATCTTCATCAAGGGTGGTTCCCAGCTTTTGATAGTCAACATCCGCTTCTTCGCGGGGAAAGGGGAGGTAGAGGGGGGCTTCCTGCATGAGAACCACTTCCCGCAATTCGTAGTCCGGTAATTCAGCAGGCAGGCGAATCAGGCGAATCACGGCTTCATTCATGGGAATGGCACTGATCACCTCTTTTTGTTTGATGCGTTTATCTTCAATCCCTTGACGGATGGCATCGGCGACGGCGGTGGTGTCAATAATGCGGCCTTCTTCAATAGCGCCTTCAGCCAAGGGTACTGAGGCCATGGCCGTCATTTTCAGACCCTGCTTTTGCCGCTGAATCTGCACGATATTGACCCGCTCTGGGGTGAGTTCAATCCCCAAGCCTTGCTTTGGTTTTGCAAATAGGTTTCCCAGCACAATATCACCCACCAGTAACGGTCAAGTGTCCATGAACGAAACGACGTCAAGAGTCAAGGATAAGGGTTTCACAACAGAGCAGCGTTGCACCCGAGGGGGTTATGCAAATGCCGCTATTGCTAAGGCAATCATAACCAATGGGCATCGGTTCTTTTCAATGGGTTGGTATGGTTTGCAAAGTGTCTTTATGCAAAAGTATGCAAAACTGAAGGGCAAACCTGTGGCAATGTGCAAGGCCCCTATTGCGTACTAGGAAAGATAAAAATGCTCATAAAAAACGTGAGCTGGTGATGGGGAGCTATAAAAGTTGTCCACAGGCACGGGCGATCGCCCAATCTTCTTGGGTCTGAACCACGAGCACTTGTACAGGAGCAGTAGGCAGCGCAATGTTACGATCCCCTTTACCCTTTTCGTTAGCTGTGCCATCTAACTCAATTCCCAGCCAAGCTAGCCCTCGGCAGACATCGCGGCGCACACCTGCGGCGTTTTCACCAATTCCTGCCGTGAATACCAATGCATCGAGGCTCCCAAGAGCTGGCAACAGACTGGCAATGCCCCGCTGTAGGGAATAGATAAAGCAGTCATAGGCCAACTGGGCTTGGGTATTTCCCTGATCAATGGCTGCCAAAATCTGCCGCAAATCATTACTCACTCCAGAGACGCCCAACAGTCCCGATTGCCGATTCACCAGCCGCTCCAGTTCTTCAACCGTCCGACCCCGCCGCAGTAGATAGAGCAAAATCCCCGGATCAATGTCGCCACAGCGCGTCCCCATCATCACTCCCGCTGTAGGGGTAAAACCCATCGTGGTTTCCACGGAGATTCCTCCCTTGACCGCAGTCAGAGAACAACCATTCCCGAGGTGGCAGCTAATCAGGCACAACTCTGCTAGGGGACGCTGCAACAGGGTCGCAGCCCGCTCACTGACGTATTGATGGCTAATGCCGTGGAAGCCATAGCGTTGAATACCAGCAGTTGTTAGTTCATAGGGAATGGCGTAGGTGCGTGCCACTGCTGGCAGTTGAGCATGGAAAGCAGTATCAAACACGGCCACTTGGGGCGTTTGGGGACAAATGTCGGCCATTAATTCTATCCCCAGCAGGTTGGCTGGATTGTGGAGCGGCGCATATTCACTAAATTCGGTAATCACTGCTTTCACCTGTGCATTCACTCGCACTGGTGCTTGGTAACGGCTACCGCCATGGACAACGCGATGACCGATGATCGTAATTTCTGCAAGGCTTTCCAAGAGCTTTGTCTGGCCACTGGTGAGGGTGTCTAGGAGGCTTTTGAGCCAGTCCCGTAGGCCTGTAATTCCCCCCTCTGGGTGAGTTAAGTTGGCTTCGTAGCACTGGTCGGCAGTGGTTACCTTGAGATGCGCCACCGTCGGGTTTTGTCCCCAATCGAGGAGGCCTTGCCAAAGGGGAGTGGGGGGTGTAGCAGCCGTTGCCCCTATTTCAGGGGCTAGCCGATACAAACAGGCTTTGAGGCTACTAGAGCCAGCATTTAACACCAGCACCGTGATCATGGCAGCTCAGCAAAAGCATTGCCTCTATCCTAGCCAAGCGCCTTTGGCAACCGATGCAGCGCAGAACACCTTGAGGCGAAAAACATGGCCCTAGAATTGGGACAGGCATTGGGGAAGTTAGCATGTTTTGGCAAAAGCTGAAATGGCGGCGACAGGGTGTGTATCTGCTGTTGTTTCTCCTGGGGCTGTTAATTGCTGCAGTGGTGTTCACCCAATTGCGATCGCACCCCATTATCCGCCCTTCCCTAAGCCCGCTGCCTCAACATCCGCAAATTGCGGTACACATGAATCACTCCCAAGCCCACAGTTACCAAGAACCCTATCGCCCCTATACCCGTGAAGGGGAAGACCTTGAGGCAATCATGATTGAGCAGATTGCTAAGGCACAAAAGACCATTGATGTGGCGGTGCAGGAGTTTCGCCTCCCGAATCTGGCAAAGGCGCTAGCAGCACGGCAGCGGGCAGGCGTACGGGTACGGGTGGTAATGGAGAATACCTACACTGCCCCTTGGGCAAAATACAGTGCTGCTCAAGTCAGTGCCATGGATCCGAGGATGCGGGAGCGCTATAACGACTGGAAGGCGCTTGTGGATACCAACGGCGATGGCCAACTCAGTGCAGCGGAATTGAGCGATCGCGACGTGCAGACCATTCTCAACGAGGCGAAGATTCCTTGGATTGATGACACTGCCGATGGCTCCAAGGGCAGCATGCTCATGCACCACAAGTTTATTGTGATAGACAATCGTCAAGTGATTGCAACTACGGCGAACTTTACCCTCAGTGATGTCCACGGTGACTTGGCACGACCGGATACCCGTGGCAATGCCAACTCCCTTTTAGTGATTGATAGCCCCGCCGTGGCACGCCTATTTACCGAGGAATTTAACATCATGTGGGGCGATGGCCCCGGTGGTCAGCCCAACAGTCGCTTTGGGGTCAAAAAGCCGGTGCGTCCCCCCCAACGGGTGCCTGTGGGCGATGCCATAGTCATGGTGCGCTTTTCGCCGACCCCGCGATCGCAACCCTGGGCGGCCTCTACAAACGGCCTCATTGGTCAAATCCTGAGTCGCAGTCGCCAAAGAATTGATATGGCGCTCTTTGTCTTCTCGGATCAGGAACTGTCCAACGTTTTAGAGGAACGCCATGACCAAGGGGTAAAAATTCGTGCCCTCATTGATGCCGGATTTATCTACCGTGACTTTAGCGAAGCCCTCGATATGATGGGAGTGGCGATGGCGAATACGGCTCAAGCCCGTCAAGGTAACTGTTACTACGAAACCGGTAACCGCCCCTGGCAAAACCCCATTCAAACGGTGGGCACTCCCCTACTACCGGAGGGGGATAAGCTGCACCATAAGTATGGCGTTATTGACGATCGCACCGTGATTGTGGGTTCCCACAACTGGTCAGAAGCAGCCAATCGCGGTAACGATGAATTTTTGCTGGTGATTGAGCATCCCACGGTAGCAGCTCACTATGAACGGGAGTTTGAGCGGCTCTATAGCAATAGTCGTCTGGGTCTACCGCAACACACTCGCGATCGCCTCCAGCAACAGTTGACCGCCTGTGGCGGTAATATTGCCACCCGACTTGCCCCCTCTTCCGCAAATCGTGCCCGCACGCCTACCTCACGGGTCAATTTGAACACAGCTACTGCGGCTGAACTGGAGACCCTACCGGGCGTCGGACCAAAACTAGCGGCCGAAATTATCCGTGCCCGCGAGCAAAAGCCTTTTAATTCCTTGGCGGATCTAGATGCCGTCCCCGGTGTTGGGCCGAAGCTCCTGGAACGCCTGCGCGATCGCGTGACATGGTAACGGCCTAAATCACGCTTAACAAATCACACTTCCTAAGTCACACTTAACTAACTAAGTCACACTTAGTAAGTCACAAGGGTGGTAATTGGCACGTCGGGAAGCTTTTGCCGTCCCTCTAAGTCCGTCAGCTCCACAATAAAGGCAAAGCCATGGAGTTCGCCTTGCGCTTTCTGAATCAGGCCCGCCGCCGCTGCCGCTGTGCCCCCTGTGGCAATCAAGTCATCGACAATTAGCACTCGCCGCCCCGGTTCGATAGCATCCTGGTGCATTTCCAAGCGATCGCGCCCGTATTCAAGTTCATACTCCACCGCATAGACAGGAGCACAGAGCTTACCGGGTTTGCGCAGAGGGATGAAGCCTGCTCCCAGGTGGTAGGCCAAAGGGGCGCCGAAAATAAAGCCGCGGGACTCAATGCCAGCCACATAGTCAATGCCAGCATTGGCGTGTTTTTCCACCAGTTGATCAATGACGTAGCGCAGCCCCGCCTGATTTTGCAGTAGTGTTGTTAAATCCCGAAACAGAATGCCGGGCTTAGGGAAGTCTGGAACATCGCGAATCAGGGATTTGAGATCCATAGGGTAATGTATTTCCAATCAGTTCAGAAGCATCCTATCTCAGATCCTGTCTAACGCCAAAAGTAGTGGGCAACAAAGATAACCGCCAATCCCCAGAGGGCGGGGTGCACTTCTCTGCCTTTCCCTGCAGCTAATTTGACGATTGGATAGCTAATAAATCCCACCCCTAGCCCCTCACTGATGGAGTAGCTCAAGGGCATCACTAACACCACCAAAAAAGCGGGGATCGCCTCCGTCAGATCAGACCAAGGAATCTCTGAGAGCGATCGCGCCATAAAAACACCCACCAGTACCAACGCCGGTGCCGTGGCAAAACTGGGAATAGCCGTCGTAATCGGCAAAAACAGTAGTGAGAGCAAGAACAACCCCCCCACCATCAGTGCCGTCAGCCCTGTCCGTCCACCCACAGCAATGCCCGCTGCCGATTCAATATAGGTGACCACGGTGGAGGTGCCAAAGAGGGCGCCAACAATTGTTCCTACTGCATCCGCCATAAAGGCTCCCAAGGCGCGGGGAAAATGCCCTTGCGGATTGAGAAACCCTGCCTGTACCCCCACCGCTGAAAGGGTGCCTACGGTGTCGAATATATCGGTAAAAAGCAGAACCAGCGTCACTAAGAGAAAAGACCCCACCTGCTGCGGTTGCAATTGTCGAAAGCCCACCAAGGCTTGACCAAAGAGATGGGAGGGCCATTGTGGCCATTGGAGGAAACCCGTTGGCCAAGGGGCAGCCCCCACTAGCCATGCAGCTAAGGCAGTGATCATCACCCCCCAAAAAATTGCCCCCCGCACCTCCTTGGCACAGAGAAAGGCCGTCAAAAGAATCCCAAGGGCAGCGAGGATGGGTGGCCATGTGTGAAAAGTGGTGAGTTTTGTTTTCGTAGCCGCATCAGCGATGATAATTCCAGCATTGCCAAGGCCAATGTAGGCGATAAATAGCCCCACCCCGGCAGCGATCGCCACCTTCAGAGACAGAGGAATCATACTCACAATCAGCGATCGCACCCCCGTGAGGGTCAGTAGCACAAACACAATGCCCTCGAGGAGTACAGCACTCAACGCCACTGGCCAAGGCAACCCCATCTGCCCCACCACTGCAAAAGCAAAAAAGGCATTGATGCCCATGCCAGGAGCTAAGGCAATCGGATAATTCGCCCAAATCCCCATGAGGATACTGCCCACTGCCGCAGATATTGCCGTTGCAATCAGCAACTCCACCTGCAAATCCTGTGGTTGCTCAAGAAAAATTGCATTGGAAAGAATTTGCGCATTGACGGGCAAAATGTAGGCCATCGTTAGAAATGTGGTTAGCGCCGCCAGTGCCTCGGTACAGAGTGAGCTGTGTGCCTGCTGCAAATTGAAGCAAGCCCTAAACCGTGAGTACCAGCGTCCCCTCAAGCGATTACTCCTTATATGGAAGATAGATTTAATTTTGTTAATTTTGTTTACACTGCAGCCAAGGATGAATGAACTGAATAGGGCTTGGGCTTGCCCCTCAGCGCGAGATTCGCCACTTCCTACTGGGAGACTCTTGAAATGTGGCTTTCTGGGGGAAAGTGCAATAAGGAATGGAAAATAGATGTAACCAAGAGCACATTACTTTTGCCAATTTTGCCAAATCTGCGATTAAATTATATCAACTCTGTACAAAACCCAAAAGATTGAGGGCATAGTCAATTCACCATCAGCAGCAACTAAATTCTGGCAGTTAAGATATTATTCAGCCTAATTATTGATAGGGAAAAGGGCAGGAGACAAGCCAATGATCAAGAAATGGGTACGCTCACTAAAACGTCGCTATCCGCCCCTAGGGCATTGGCAGCGGCAGCGGGGGTTTACACTGCCTTTAGTCTTGGGGATGGGGCTGATCATGATCGTGGTTGCCCTGACGCTCCTCTCGCGATCGCAGCTAGATGTCACCACTGCCAGCCTCCAAAAACAAACCCAACAGGCCTTTGCCGTAGCCGAAGGGGGTATGGCCCGTACCCTTGGCTTACTCAATGGCAACTATCAGGTTCTGCTGCGCCGTACCTACAACCCCGCCACCAACACCAACTTTAACCCCCCCAGACCCTACCTCATTGATCGTTCAACAGATGCTACGAAAATTGGTCAGCCCAATACCAGCGGTCTAGCTGTTCCCTCTGTCAATGAATGGACAAAGGAAAGCCTTGGTTCCGATGCTCCCCCCTGCTTTACCCTTGACAATCTGAATACGATTCTCCTCAGCGGCACAATTGGCACCCCTGTGCAGGGCAATTACCGCCTTCTCTCCTATCTCTACGATGCGCCAACGAAAACAGGACACCTGTTGATCGAAGGCCGCTTGCCCAATGACTCACCCGCCAATGCCTTCATCTGGCAAAAGATGGTGATTACAGATCGCGCCGTCCCTTCCAACTTCCCTGGACTCTTGGCAGAAAAGATTAACCTCGGCAACAACGATGTCTTTGGCACGGTTAATGGCAATGTGATCTGCACCAATCCTAGGAACTGTATTGTCCCTGCAAGCCAGTGTAGCAATGGCCAGCCGACCCAAGAGGGACTGCGCAGTGCCGTGGGAGCGCTCAATAACTCAACTATTGAAGGAACGATCGCCATCAATAAAATTGACCTACCGCCCCTTCCTCCCCCTCCTCTACGGGTAGGTATAGATACCCTCAAAGATGGTAGCCTCGTAAATGGTAACTTGACGTCGCCACCCCCTTGGTTACCTCCCGAGCAAGTCTCTGACTTTCAGGAAGCCCTGCGACAGGCGGGGGGATACTACAGTGAAGGCGCCTACGGCGAGTTTTCCATTACAACTTCACTTAGCTTTCCCAGGCTGGACGATCGTGATCGTCCCTACATCGATCCTAACCCCGACATTCCCTTCTTTATCCCCGATCCCCTGCAACCTGGGAAGAAGATAGTCAACCCTGAAAAGGTCTATTACGCCTACCGGGTTAAGGATATCAACCTTAGCGGAAATCAAACCGTTCGGTTCGACACCAGCAACTATGCTATCCGCCTCTATGTCAGCGGCAACATCGCCCTTACAGGTCAAGCAGCGATTCAAAACATCTGTAGCTCCGATAGTTCCACCTGTGGTACCGGTGCCAATATGGGTCTTCCCAGGCGTATAGGTACACCGGATCGCCTACGGATTTATGGCAATCCTCCCGATCCCGACAATGCCAGGCCGGATCAGGTATTTACCCTCAGTGGCGGTGCTACCGCCGGCAGTCTCTTTGTCTATGCTCCGGATGCCAAAGTGGGGATTAACGGTGGCAGTAACAATCCCGATAAAGTGGGGATTAACGGTGGCAGTAACAATCCCGATATTTTCGGAGCCGTGTGGGCCAAGGAATGGAATGGCTCAAGTTCCAATAACGCTGAAATTCGGGTGCCCGATCGCCTGCCGGAAGCCTTGGGCGGTCAGTATGCCAATGCCTCAATTGTTGTGGCACGAACCACAGAGGCTAGCAACTGGAACCGCCTAGCACAGTACTAAACTTTGGAGGCAGTGTTGCAGTGTTGATGGCTCATCCTAAATTCTATTTCCACTGGCTGGTGCAGCAGCGGGGGCGCGGGTTTACCCTGGCGGAGGTCTTGGCTTCTATTTTGGTGATTGGCCTATTTACCCTAGCGGCAATGCAGGCCATTGTGGTCGCTGCCTTTTTCCAAGCCGATGCCCGTAAATTTGCCGAGGCTAGCAACTGGATCCAAGACGATCTGGAAAATATTAAAATTGTTGCCTACGACCTCTGCCAAACCCAGTATGCCCAACGCAAGCTAGCAACATCTGCTCAACCGAGTGACACTACCTTAACCCTGGCACTCATTTCACCTGGTGAAAGCGATTACGATCAAGCCATGCCTCCAGAGTATCGGCCCAGGGGTGCCTGTGAGGTCACTTCAGCCACGGCTGGGTTTCGAGTGGGCGATCGTGTTCTCATTGGTTCGGACGCGGGCACACGCCGCATTGTCTCTATATCAACACCCAACACCATTACCTTAGACTCGCCAGTAGGGGTCTATCGGGGGGTGGGGACTCGTGTCTATGCCCGCTGTCGGATTCAGCCCAATGAAACCAATGGCATTGATGGTGGCTTTGGCGCCTACCTGCAAACCTTGATTCCACCGATGAATAGCAGCAATAATAGTCGCCCCATTGTCAATGAGACGTATACGATGACGCGCACACTGACTACCCGTGCCCAAGCACCCTTCCAAACTTTAGAGCTGGCCTATGCTGTGCGCAATAGTAGGAATCGCATTGTTGCTCAACTATCAACCGAGGTGGTGCCCAATGCATTTTTTCGCTGTCCATAAGCAGGGCATGACCCTGATTGAAATCCTGATTGTGCTGACGGTGGCCGTTATTTTAGCGCTGGCTATCACCCCTAGCTTTCTTTATTGGCTGGAAACGCAGCGGGTCAACCAGGCCCTTGATAGCTTAGAGGGGGCACTGCGGGAAGCACAGCGGGAAGCGATGCGGCGCAATCAAACCTGTCGGGTAGCCATTAATACCGGCGTCAATCCCATCATTGCCGGCCAGCCACCCCAATGTCTGCCCAATGGTCCGCGCCAACTGCAACATGTGACCCTGCGTCGCAATGATGGAACTGCCTCAGTGCAGTTTGGCTTTCAGGGGCGCACCAGTAGTACCGGTACGATTGTGATTGCTGCCACCAATCATCCGACCCTTCAACGCTGTTTGGTGGTTTCCTTGGGGTTGGGCATCATGCGCACCGGCAATTACGTTGAAACCGACACCACGGGTACAACTGCCGATAACTGTCGAGAGCGCAATTAAGGATCAGCAAGATGCAAGGTTGGCGCAGAGGCGATCGGGGCTTTACACTGACGGAGCTACTTGTGGCGGCTGCCGTTGGCGGTATTGTGGTGGCCATGAGTGGTTGGGCAATGGTAGCCATTCTGCAAAACAATCGCCGTATTGAAGAACAGGCAACTACCCGCATGAACCTGAGCCGTGCCCTTGACTTTATCTCCGATGACATTCGCTCAGCCATTCGCATTTCAACAACGGCACCCTCAGATTGGACAATTCCCAGTGGTGGCTACCAGTTGGTAATGTTTATCGAAAAACCAACAGATAACCTCGAGGAGCAGGAGAACGGCAATTTGGCCAGCACAACTCGTGTGGCCTACTACACTCGCCCCAAGACGAGTAGTGTGGTGTGGCGAGGCCCGATAATTCTCTATCGCCAGAAAATTGGCGATTCGACCCCCAATGCGCTCATTGATGGCATTGCCAACACCAGCCCCACCTGCACTAATAACTTGCCGGGTGCAATTGATAGTGGCACCAACAAGGGTGGATTTCGGGTTTTTGTGCAGCATAACCGTAACGTCAAGCTGTGTATTGCTGGTTTGGTGGCGTCAACAGGTGTTGTTTACCAAGCGGATACCCTCGCAGCGGTGCGATCCGGATCTGCTACTCCCTAGAGACAGCGCCGAGTCTTGAGACTCCCTATTTTAGGGCAGTGGCGGTGCGCTGGCAGTTCAAGTGATTGGCGCAGAGGTTGCAATTTGTCTCATTCTCTTTGCATTGTGAGCGAACTCTAACACTGATCGCTCCAAAGGTTTCCCGGTTGGTCATTCTTGATAGGGGAGGACAGGCGCGATCGCAAGCGGGAGTGTAGGATAGGGAAGGCGTCATTTAAACTATTTGGCTGCATTGTCCCTATGCCTCGTCGTACCGACATTTCAAAGATTCTCATGATTGGTTCGGGTCCCATTGTCATTGGTCAGGCCTGTGAATTTGACTATTCGGGCACCCAAGCCTGTAAGGCATTGCGCGAGGAAGGGTACGAGGTGGTCTTGATTAACTCCAACCCCGCCACCATCATGACGGATCCCGAGATCGCCGATCGCACCTACATTGAGCCGCTCACCCCGGAAATGGTGGAAAAGGTCATTGCCGCTGAACGCCCCGATGCCCTGCTGCCCACAATGGGAGGACAAACGGCGCTGAACATAGCGGTAGCGCTGGCCAAATCCGGTGTCCTCGATCGCTATGGGGTGGAGTTGATTGGCGCCAAATTGCCCGCTATTGAGATGGCCGAGGATCGCAAGCTCTTTAAGGAGGCCATGCAGCGAATTGGCGTGGGGGTGTGTCCGTCGGGCTTGGCCAATACCCTGGAAGAGGCGCGGGCGATCGCCCAAGAGATTGGGGTTTATCCCCTGATTATTCGACCGGCTTTTACCCTAGGGGGCACCGGTGGCGGCATTGCCTACAACCAAGAAGAATTTGAAGAAATTGCCGCTGCTGGTCTCGATGCCAGTCCTGTCTCGCAAATTCTCATTGAGCAGTCCCTCATTGGCTGGAAAGAATACGAGCTGGAAGTGATGCGGGACATGGCTGATAACGTGGTCATCATCTGCTCCATTGAGAACCTGGACCCCATGGGCATCCACACCGGCGACTCGATCACCGTTGCCCCGGCCCAAACCCTGACGGACAAAGAATACCAGCGGCTGCGGGATGCCTCGATCAAAATTATTCGTGAAATTGGTGTAGAGACCGGCGGATCGAACATTCAGTTTGCTGTTAACCCCGAAACTGGGGAAGTGATTGTCATTGAAATGAATCCCCGGGTTTCCCGTTCTTCGGCACTGGCCTCAAAGGCAACAGGCTTTCCCATTGCCAAAATCGCAGCAAAATTGGCTGTGGGCTATACGCTGCCGGAAATCCCCAACGACATTACCCAAAAAACTCCCGCCAGCTTTGAACCCACGATTGACTATGTGGTTACCAAAATTCCCCGCTTTGCCTTTGAAAAGTTTCCCGGCTCCCCGCCCGTCCTCACTACCCAAATGAAGTCTGTGGGTGAAGCCATGGCCATTGGCCGCACCTTCCAAGAGTCCTTGCAAAAAGCCCTGCGATCGCTGGAAATAGGTCGAGCCGGCTGGGGGTGCGATCGCCCCGAAAAACTCCCTAGCCTTGAGCAACTGCGGGGGAAACTGCGCACGCCAAATCCAGATCGCATCTTTGCCATTCGCCACGCCTTCCTCTTGGGGATGACCGTTGAGGAAGTTTATGAACTAACGGCCATTGATCCGTGGTTTTTGCGGCAGATGCAGGGACTCCTAGAAACAGAGAAATTTCTTAAGCGCAGCAAACTGGAGCAACTCACGGCCGATGATCTCTGGCGGATCAAGCAACAGGGCTTTAGTGATGCCCAAATTGCCTATGCTACGAAAACCACTGACGATCAGGTGCGGACCTATCGCCAATCCTTGGGTGTCATTCCCGTCTATAAAACTGTAGACACCTGTGCCGCCGAGTTTGAGGCTTATACCCCCTACTACTACTCCACCTACGAGCGACCTGTGGAGCAAATTAACCCTGAGAGCGGCGACGTTGAGCTGCTACCGCCACAATCGGAAGTGCTGCCCCCCCGCAAGCCGCGGGTGATGATTCTAGGATCAGGGCCGAACCGCATTGGCCAAGGAATTGAATTTGATTACTGCTGCTGCCATGCTGCCTACGCGCTGCGGGCCGATGACTATGAAACCATCATGGTCAACTCCAACCCTGAGACGGTTTCTACTGACTACGACACCAGCGATCGCCTCTACTTTGAACCTCTGACTAAGGAAGATGTCCTCAACATTATTGAAGTAGAGCGGCCCGTCGGCATCATTATTCAGTTTGGCGGTCAAACCCCCCTCAAGCTGGCGTTACCCTTGCAACGGTACCTTGAACAGCAGGGCGATCGCCTCGGAACCCAAATCTGGGGCACTTCACCTGACTCCATTGATATTGCTGAGGACCGCGAACGTTTCGAGAAAATTTTGCGGGAGCTCAACATCCCCCAACCCCCCAACGGCACTGCTCGCAGTTATGCCGAAGCCCTGAGCATTGCCCAGCGGATTGGCTATCCAGTGGTGGTGCGCCCCAGTTATGTGCTCGGTGGTCGCGCAATGGAAATTGTCTATTCCAATGGGGAACTGGAACACTATATGAACGCAGCGGTGCAGGTGGAGCCAGAGCGACCCATCCTCATTGATAAGTATCTGGAAAACGCAATTGAAGTGGATGTGGATGCCATTGCCGATGCAACGGGCAGGGTAGTCATTGGTGGGATTATGGAACACATCGAGCAAGCGGGGATTCACTCTGGGGATTCTGCCTGTAGCTTGCCCACCCAATCGCTGTCTCCTGCGGTTTTGGAGACCATCCGCACCTGGAGTATTGCCCTTGCCAAGGCGCTCAAAGTGGTGGGGCTGATGAACCTCCAACTGGCAGTACAAGGGGAGCAAGTCTATATTTTGGAGGCCAACCCGCGGGCCTCCCGGACGGTGCCCTTTGTCTCGAAGGCGATCGGCATTCCCCTGGCTAAAGTTGCTGCTCGGCTGATGTCAGGGAAAACCCTGGCGGAACTCAATTTCCTCAATGAGAAGATTCCCAACCATGTCGCCGTCAAGGAAGCTGTCCTCCCCTTTGAAAAATTTGCCGGTACCGATACAGTGCTAGGGCCAGAAATGCGCTCCACGGGTGAGGCCATGGGGATTGATATGACCTTTGGGGCTGCCTATGCCAAGTCCCAACTGGCAGCCAATCAAAGGTTACCTTTGCAGGGAACCGTTTTTGTGTCGATGGGCGATCGCGACAAAGCAGCAATTGTGCCTGTGGTTCAAGAGTTGCAGTCTCTTGGCTTTCAGATTATTGCCACTGAAGGAACCCGCAATGCCTTGCTTGAGGCAGGGCTGAGCAATATAGAACTCATCCTCAAGCTCCATGAAGGGCGTCCCCATGTCCTCGATGCCATTAAAAATGGGCAAATTCACCTGATTCTGAATACACCCTCCGGTCAGGAAGCCCGTACCGATGCCCAATTGATTCGTCGCACTGCCCTTGCCTATAAAATTCCGATTGTGACGACGATTGCCGGTGCGAAGGCAACGGCTGCCGCCATTAAAACCCTGCAAACCTCAACCCTAGGGGTACGGGCACTTCAAGACTACCATCGGGTGGAATGCTAAACATTGGTTTTGGCAATTACGTCTCACCGCAGCGCCTGCTGGCGATCGTGAGTCCTGACTCTGCCCCGATCAAACGCCTGATTCTTGAGGCACGGGAGCACCATCATCTCATTGATGCCACCCACGGGCGGCGAACTCGTGCCGTACTGGTGTTGGATGGCGAGATGATCGTCCTCTCAGCCTTACATCCTGAAACACTAGTGGCACGCCTCAGTCCACCCGCCTAGCCACGGTGTGCAAGGGCCAACTTCCCCCTCGCGAAAGCTGATATCTAAAATTTCCCTTGCAGGGCGCTTTCACAGCGATCGCACAACTGGGGATGCAAGGCGGATTGTCCCACACTTTCAGAATAATTCCAGCAGCGGACACATTTCTGACCTTGGGCATGGCCAACGCCAATCCATAGCCCCTCCGCTTCAAGAACATAGGGCACGTCCACCGCTTGCCGTTGCGGCATCAGCTCCACCTGGGACACCAAGAAGAGATAGCGCAGTTCATCCACCCCATTACCCCTGAGGGCGTCCCTGGGATTCATCTGTGCGAGGCGATCGCGCCATTCAGAATCGGCAATGTAGAGCCACACTTTTGCCTCCAAAGAAGAGCCAATCAGCTTTTCTGTACGGGCCTGTTCGAGCACCTTGTTCACTTCGAGGCGCAATTGCCGCAGGTGTTGCCACTCACTAGCTAGCCCCGGATCGTGCCACTGGGCCGGAAGCTCTACCCAACCACTTTGAAACACTGAAAGATAGGGGGTTTTGAAGGGTAAATGCTGCCAAATATCCTCGGCTAAGTGGGGGAGCACTGGGGCAATGGCACGGGCTAAGTTTTGAACGGCAATGGCAAGTACGGTTTGACAACTGCGGCGGCGATCGCTCGTGGCGGCACTGATGTACAACCGATCCTTGGCAATATCGAGATAAAAGTTCGAAAGATCAACAACACAAAGATTTTGAATGGTTTGGAAAAAGCGATAGAACTGAAAGCTATCAAAGGCCGCAGTCACTTCACTGAAGACTTCGTGCAGTCGATGCAGCATATAGCGATCCAAGGCCGGCAGTTGAGCATAGGGAATGGCATCCTGATTGGGGTTAAAGTCGTGGAGATTCCCTAGGAGAAAGCGAGCCGTGTTACGAATCTTGCGATAGACGTCCGCCAACTGCTTGAGAATATTTTTACCAATGGGCACATCGTTGGCGTAGTCCACGGAGGAAACCCACAGCCGCAGTACATCGGCACCATAGGGAGGGTCTTGCTTCTGGTTTTTACCCCCCTCGATCACTTCGCGGGGATCCGTGACATTGCCGAGGGACTTGCTCATTTTTCGCCCCTGCTCATCGAGGACAAAGCCGTGGGTCAGGACGGCCTTGTAGGGAGCTTGACCTTTAACGGCAACCCGTGTCAGCAATGAGGATTGGAACCAGCCGCGGTGCTGATCAGAGCCTTCGAGGTAGAGGTCTGCCTGCTGATCGCCGAGAACCGCTGCCCAAGAGGTTCCGGAGTCAAACCAGACATCCATGGTGTCCGTTCCCTTTTCGTAGCGATCCGCTTGATCTCGCAGGGATTCGGGAAGCAATTCAGCAACGGAGAGTTCCCACCAAGCATCGGACCCGCGATCGCGAATAATGGCTTGCACATGGGCAATGGTTTCTGCTGTTAGCAGGGGTTCCCCGGTTTCTTTGTCATAAAAGACGGGGATGGGCACGCCCCAACTGCGCTGACGCGAAATACACCAATCGGACCGCTCCGCCACCATTGCCGTAATGCGGTTTTCCCCTTGGGCAGGAATCCACTTCACCTCAGCGATCGCCCTGAGTGCCGCATCGCGAAAGCCCTCAACGGAAGCAAACCACTGTTCCGTGGCGCGGAAGATAGTGGGTTTCTTTGTCCGCCAGTCATAGGGATACTTATGCACATAGGGTTCCTCCTTTAGGAGCGCCCCACACTCCTGCAAAGCCGCAATGACCGCTTCATTGCCTTCCTGGAGAACATTGAGACCGGCAAATGGTCCTGCTTCCGCCGTAAAGCAGCCATTCTCATCCACCGGCGACAGGATTGGCAAACCGTAGCGCTGACCGACAGCATAGTCTTCTAAGCCATGGCCAGGAGCAGTGTGCACCAGACCGGTGCCCGATTCCGTGGTCACATAGTTACCGCCAATAACAATTTTGCCCTCGCGCTCAAAGAGGGGATGGCGATAGCGCGCATTTTCCAAGTCAGCCCCTTTGGCGGTGGCCACCACCGTGAGCATGCCACCAAGGATGTCACTCAGCCGCTTTACGAGAGCCTTGGCAACAATTAAATACTTGTAGCGGCCACTGGGCTTAGCCTCTACAAGGGCATAGGTGAGATCGGGATTGACACTCACAGCCAAGTTCGCCGGAATCGTCCAGGGGGTTGTTGTCCAAATGGCAACCCCCAATTTCCCTAGGGCTTGATACCAAGCCTTGGCTAGCCCCTGGGGCAGCTCAATCACCTCAAAAGCGGCATACAGACTGCGGGAGGTGTGCCCTTCGGGATATTCCAGTTCGGCTTCGGCGAGGGCAGTTTTTGAGCTGGGACTCCAGTGCACCGGTTTCAGGCCGCGATAGATATAGCCCCGCAGCACCATTTCGCCAAAGACACCGATTTGGGCGGCCTCATAGTCGGGGGTAAGCGTCAGATAGGGGTGTGCCCAGTCGCCCCAAACCCCATAGCGCTGGAAGCTCTGCTTTTGCTCGGCGACGGTTTTGAGGGCAAATTCCTTGGCCTGTTGGCGGAGAGTGAGGGGCGTTAGCTGCGCCCGCTGTTCCGGTTTCAGGTTTTGCAGCACCTTGAGTTCAATGGGTAGGCCGTGGCAGTCCCAGCCAGGGCGGTAGTGAACCTTGCGTCCCCGCAGCAGTTGGTACTTGTTAATGATGTCCTTGAGAATTTTATTGAGGGCATGGCCAATGTGGAGGGCGCCATTGGCATAGGGGGGGCCATCGTGAAGAATAAAGACCTCCCCCGGATTCCTTTGCTGAAGCGTTTCATAAATTTGGTGCTGTGCCCAAAAGGCCTGCAATTGGGGTTCCCGTGTTGCTGCATTTGCCCGCATTTCAAACGTGGTTTGGGGCAAGTTGACGGTGTCTTTGTAGTCGGGGGTCGCATCAGTCATGGGTGGGTACAGCGGGGTATGATTGTTTCAGGGCAAGAAAAACTTGGCAATGGATTCAATTGTAGGGGAACTGTTCTGATTCACTCAAGGATGATTTCCGTTCTAGGCTTGGATCTGGGGCGCAAGCGTATTGGCGTGGCCGGGTGCGATCGCCTGGGGCAGTTGGCCGCAGGCATTACAACGATTCATCGCCGCAATTTTGCCAGTGATGTGGCGCAGCTTCGGCAGATTTGTCAAGAGCGAGGGGTGGAAAAGTTAATTGTGGGCTTGCCCTACACCCTGGATGGTCAATTGGGTTCCCAGGCCCGCCAGGTGCAACATTTGGCGGCAAAAATTGGCGCAGCCTTGAACTTGCCGGTGGAATATGTAGATGAGCGGCTCACCTCCTTTCAAGCGGCGGAAATCCTTAAACAACGCCGGCGATCGCCCCGTCAGCACAAGGACTTAGTGGATCAAATTGCCGCTGCCCTGATTTTGCAACAATGGCTCGATACCCGTTTGCAAACCGCAAGATCAACACTGGCACCCCCTGACCCCCAGCTATAACTGATAATTAATTTGTAATTATTGTAATTTTATTGTAATTAATTTGTATATTCCCAAATGACTGGGCACGATCCACAACTGAGCTACCATGCACGGGGCTGAAACTGCGTATCATTGAGAATCACCACCCCGTCTCCCGACTGTGCCAACACAAACCATCCCTGCCGATAGGCATAGCGAGCTACCTCAGGCGGCACAATCATCCCCGCCACTGCTCCCAAGAGTCTGGTGTCACGATACTGGTGAGCCAAACGACGAAATTTAGCAATGCGCTCTAGATGCTCATCCACATCCCCTTGGCTCAGTTTCGTTTTTACCTCGACGAGAACCGCTTCATCTGTATTGACCACCAGCAGATCAACTTCTAAACTCTCGTTGCCATCTTGGAGAATGACATCGCTGTAAAGTTGAGAGACGGCAATTCCTCGATTTTGAAATAAACGTAGTACCGCTGGTCGTACCTGCCATTCCACAAACTCTCCTAGACGATTGCCCAGTTTCCCCAGTTGCTGGTTGAGTTGACGAGCTTCTTCCCGCAGCAATCGCTCCGTTTCTTGGAAACGTCGGTCAGTTTCCTGAAATCGCCGATCCGTTTCTTGAAAGCGGCGTTCCGTTTCTTGAAAGCGACGTTCCGTTTCCTTTTGAGCTTCTAACAGCTCCCCTAATAATCGCCAAACATCTTCAGGGGTGTATGGCTTTGTCATTGCTTGATTGACGGGATTAATTTACTGGGCCTTGCTTGAAAGCTGCGCACCTTGAGTGAGGAAATGAAAAGGGGACTTAGAAAACATCTTTTATCTTAAATCCTTTTAAATCCTTTGCGGTAGCATCTATCTATCACTTTCCTTTGAAATAACTCTCAATGAACCTAGAAACACTGCGCGCCTATCATGACACCTACCCTGCCCTACTGAATAAGATCTACCTCAACTATGGGGGTCAAGGGCCGCTGCACCAAGACACCTGGCAGGCTATTCGCGAAAGCGATCGCCACATTCAACAACAGGGTCCCTTTGCCAATCGGGTCTTTCCGTGGTTAAGCCAACAACTGCACAGCCTGCGCACAGCCCTAGCACAGCTATTGGGAACAACCCCAGAAACGATTGCCCTCACCGATTCGGTTACCACTGGCTGCAACATTGTTTTGTGGGGCCTCAACTGGCAAGCGGGTGATCATCTGCTGATTTCCAACTGTGAGCATCCGGGGGTAGTGGCGATTACCGAGCAATTGGCGCGGCGATTGGGGGTGGTTGTGGATCGGGTTGCCTTTTGGCCGTGGTGTGACGATGAAGTAGCCGCCATTGAAGCCCAACTCCACCCCCGCACCCGCTTAGTCGTCCTCAGTCATTTGCTGTGGAATACAGGGAAACTGTTGCCGTTGGAGAAGATTGTTGACGTTTGCCACCGTCGCGGCATCCAAGTCTTGGCGGATGGCGCCCAAAGTGTCGGCATGGTACCCCTAAATTTACCAGCCTTGGGCGTAGATTACTATGCCTTTACGGGACACAAGTGGTGCTGTGGGCCCGCAGGACTCGGAGGGCTCTATATTCGGCGCGATCGCCTAGCCACATTGGAACCCACCTTTATTGGCTGGCGCAGCATTCATCAGACCCGTGATGCCCAACCGGCGGGCTGGAAGGAGGATGCCAGTCGCTTTGAGGTGGCCACAACCGCCTTTTCCTTGGTACCGGGGCTAATGACTGCCCTGCGAGTGCATGATCAATGGGGGACCGCCCAAGGGCGATATGAGCGCATTTGTGAGCTGAGCCATCACCTCTGGCAACGGTTACGGGGTATGGTGGGTTTGACCTGTCTTAGTCCTGTGCCGCCCCCCTCCGGCTTGGTAGCCTTTCAGCTGGCCAATGGTCAGCATCGCCAATTGGTACAAGACCTTGAGGCAGAGAATATCTTGGTGCGGGAATTGCTCTATCCTCCCTCGGTGCGTGCCTGTGTCCATTACTTTACGTTGCCGGAGGAGAGCGATCGCTTTGTTGCTGGCCTAGAACGGTGGCTTCAGAATCATCCTTAGGAAGCTGAGGAATTGAAAGAATTGAATTAGAGCGATTCTCCAATGACCTACCCTATTGGCCAAAGCTCAACAGGAAAATTGTGCTTGCCGTGCGGCAATGTCAGCGATCGCCTGCTTGAGAATGCGATGCTCCTGGACTTGAATGCGGGCATGGAGGGTTGCAGGGGTATCATCGGGGAGAACAGGCACCGCTGCCTGAACCAAAATCGGGCCACTATCCACTTCCTCTGCCACCAGATGTACCGTACAGCCCGTAATCTTGACGCCAGCAGCAAGGGCCTGCTCAACGGCATGCAGCCCGCGAAAACTGGGCAGCAAACTAGGATGCAGGTTAATGACCCGCTGGGGATAGGCATTCAGCAGTACCGGTGTAACAATGCGCATCCAACCGGCCATGACCACCCACTCTACTTCATAGGCCTTGAGGGTTTCGACAATGGCGGCATCCAGACTTTCACGGTTGGGATAGTGGCGATGGTTAAGGAGAACGCTAGGAATTTGCCACTGTTTTGCTCGCTCGGCCACAAAGGCGTTGGGATTGTTGTAAATCAACACTTGAATCTGGGCAGCTAGTTCACCAGCGGCGATCGCCTCCGCAAGGGCAGCAAAATTGGACCCACTCCCGGAGGCCAACACTCCCAATCGCAGGGGGCGGCAAGGAAGAGTATTTTCGGGTGCCGCTGGCACAACCAGAGCCTCACTCGACATGACGGGCATGGCGGATTTCGCTGTTCAATAATTCTAAAGCCTTGGCCACCATTGGATCCGTGGGTCGTGCCACCAAGTTAGGATTGAGGCGCAATTCCAGATCGCTCCTGGGATCGCCCGTCACCAGCACATCGGGAGTGATGCCCGCCCCTGTAATATCCCGACCCTTGGGGGTCAGATAGCGCGCCACCGTCACCAGGAGGGCAGACCCATCCCCCAGTTCATGAACCGCTTGGACGCGCACCTTACCAAATGTAGGCGTGCCCACAACGACTGCTCGCCCCTGATCCTGCAAAGCACCCGCCAAAATTTCACTGGCACTGGCAGAGGCCTGATTCACTAAAACCACAAGGGGCAACTGAGTCAAGGCACGTTGGCGGGCACGAATTGTCTCTTCCCGCTGGTTTTGTTGAATGCGCACGATTACCCCAGAATCCAGCCATTGGCGGCTAATTTCAATCCCTGCTTCGAGGAGTCCACCCGGATTATGGCGCAGATCCAGGATAAAGCCTTGCACCTTCTCCCGTTGTAAGATTTCGATCGCCTCTTGCATCTGTTGATGGGAGCGGCTATTAAAACCACTGAGGCGGATGTAGCCCACACGGGGAGAGTTGAGGATTTGAAAATTCACCGTACGGGGAATCTCGCCAGCGCGCGTCAATTCAACACTAAAGGGTTGAGGCCTGCCCTCACGGCGCACCAGCAGATGCAACTTGCTGCCCGCCGGCCCCCGCAGCATCAATGTCGCCCGCTCCAATGTTAAGCGATCGCTACTACGACCATTGATAGCTAGAATTTCATCCCCCACCTTCAGATCGGCCCTGGCCGCCACCGACCCCGCTTCAATGGCCTGAATGCGAAAGAGTTCCCCCGACTCCACGAGGGCAAGACCCACATCCACCTGCTGGCCTTGGGTTTGCAGGAGCAGTTGACGGTACTCTTGAGGGGGCAGAAAGCGGGTGTAGGGATCATTGAGACGGACAAGGGTTTGCTGAATCACCCGATAGGCAGCTTCGCGATCTCCATAGGATCGGGAGAGCAATTCCTGACGAAGGGCCTGCCAGTCAAGACGATTAAAGCTGCGATCTAGATAGCTTCTATAGATAATTTGCCACGCCTCATCCACCAAGGCCTTGGGGGCATCCTTGAGCGTAGAGGTACCCGCCACTGCTGGCGGCATCCCCAATAGCGCAACACCCACTCCCAAAAGTGCCCAGTGTTTCACCCGCCAAATCCATCTAAAACGCCTCGCTCCTATTTATTCTATCGTTCCCCCATAAAAAATCCCCCTCACGGGGAGGGGGAAGGCATTAAAAGCTAGAAGCTAAAGGTCGTGCGGATAGCACCCACAACAATGGCATCGTTATTTGAGTTACTGTTGGGGTTAAAAATGGCAATTACCCCCGGCGTCACCGAGAGATTCTTGGAGACGGCAAAGCGGTAAAAGCCCTCTAGGTGATAGGAATTAAACTGAGTGTAGCTCTCTCCAGGAACACTCGGGACATTGGTAATGCTGATGAGCTGCGGCGGCTGACCAAAGACCAAGCCCGCCAAGTCGCCCTTGCGCCAGAGGTCTGGCGAAGCAAAGGTAATAGCCCAGTTGACGATCTCCGCTTCGCGCCGTGGTCCTGCCAGTCGCACCTGATAGACGTTGGCGTAGCCAGCCCAGCCTGCCAGATTCAACTGCTTAATCGGCCGGTAGGTAAACTGGAAACCCACTGAATCAGCCGCCTGAGCAGCCACACCAAGAGGAATAAGATTAAGAGGATTCGCTGCAGAGCGCGCAAGCGAACTCCCTGTACCCCCAAAGGGATCTAAACCGTAGGAGTGGGTGTAGGTGACCCCGAGGGCTAAATTCTTAATGGGTTGAACATCCACCTGCGCCAGAGCCGCATAGGCACCGTCAAAGAAGCCATTCAAACCATTGTTAGCGTTTGCATCGGGATCATTTGCAAATGGGGCAAGGTAGCCCACGTTAAGGGTAACGCCCGTACCGCGCTTTTTGTTTTGCAGAACGTTGTACTTAAAGGTCACGCCCGCCGCAGTGACACCGCTGCCTGCGCGGTAGATGGGGTTAAAGCGGCCAAAGCGAGACAGGGCACCGGTGTCACTGGATTGTAGGAAGGGATTGAAGTTATTGATGTTGTCGTTGAACTCACCCCCTGCAAAGTCAAGAATCATCTGACCCCGAGAGGTCACCGGGAAGCTGTAGAATGCTTTTTGCAGCTCAAATTGGTTACCGGTAGTGCCATCATAGCCGAGGCGCCCCATGTTGGTACTCGTTAATGCTAATCCTGAGTAGGGAATAATATTGGCTGCCGCCAACCGCAACCGCAGACGGTCTTTGCCGTAGAAGCTGGTATCAAAGTTCAGGCGTACGCGGGTGTTAGCAACAACGTTGGTCTGGACTGTTGCTTGAGGTCCAGGTGCTCCGGGACGCAGCGCTTGGCCCTCCGTCAACACATCTGAAATGTTGAAAATTACCGTGGCATTGAGTTTCGTGAGGGTTGCAAATTGCCGTGCTTCCAACTGAGCAGTGCGAGCCTCTAGCTTATCTACCCGACCGCGCAGGGTCGCCAATTCAGCCTTGAACTCATCCATCAGGCGCCGCAGGGTGGCGAGGTCTTCCTTGGTGGCAAAGCGATCGCTGATTACGTCCAAGCAGGCGTTCAAAGCCGCAGCCATTTCATAACGGGTGGCTGCCCGATTACCCCGGAAAGTGCCATCGGGATAGCCGGCAATACAGCCGTATTTCTCTACCAGTGACGCCAAGGCTTGATAGGCCCAATCGGTGGGGCTGACATCCGAAAGCTGGGACACAGAAGTCACTTGCCCCATAGTGGAGGTGGCAGCATCATCTACCTTTAGATTCGCCACCGAGGGTAGGGGCAGCTTGTTACCGTGGTTCTGAGCAATTAACGTCGTGTTTTGGGGCAGCGGGGTTAAGGATTCAGCCGCTGCGGTTGGGGCTGGCAACTGTGCACCACCAGAATTAGCCGCTACAGTATCGGCTGCCATAGCCGACCCTACAAAGGTTCCTAACAACACAGCAGGGGAGGCCAAGGCCAAGCCTAGGAAAATACGGGACATAACGCTGTACTCCTTCACTCCTCAATGAGCTTCTCCTAGGGAATGAATCCCTAAGAATAGATTTTGTTCATCCTAACCGAGATGAGCGCTAAAGTTATCCATCTGCTAGTAGGCTGAGCTATCAGACTTACCGACAGAGACTTTAGCGCATCTCATAGAAACTATCCCCTAAAGGATAGGGATAGTTAATTAACAGCCAAATTCTAACACCGTATTTGTTGGCTCAAGGTTATCTCAAGGTTAAAAGTGGTTTAAGAATAGGCTGCTTCAAGGTTTAGATGAATTTTTTTGGGCTTCAGCGCGACTCCAGCCACTGCCAACGGATTGACCAATTCCCTGCAAAATGCCTCGGCCAATCAGCCCCAAACCGCGACCAATCACCTGCGTCAGCAGATAGACCACCCCCTTGCCGACCCAAGCCACCACTGCACGCACTGGGGGGGCTAAAGCATCGCGAGCCTCAAGAGCCAAGGTCAGAGCGTAGGGAATCCCTTCTAGTTGCATCAGTTCCTTTTGACGGGGGACAGTCAGCGCCAGTTCCTGAATCCCTCGCTCCGTTAGCCGCAGTAAAACCAAGCGACTTTCAAAGATGTTTTGCGGTTCCTTGACCCAACATTGCCAGCGGTAATGCCAAGAGAGAGCGTTGCGAAAGCGTTCTATTTCCCGCGTTGAGATGTATTGCGACTGGAAAAATGTCTGCTGAATCACCGCGCTATAGCAACACCGATTCAGGAGTGGATAGACGATGCCATTGGCAATAGTGAGCAACCAGTGATCAAGGAGGGCATCGAGGATCTCTAAGGCCGCAGCGGTGCCGTAGCGATAGGTTTGCTGATGGAGGGTGAGGGGCTGCTGGACCAGTAAATGAGCCAGCATCTCCGCCACAAACGGGATTCGCTTCAGATACACGCTGACCACGGTTTCCCTTTCTGTGAGCAATTCCTCAATGAGGTCGGCGTTACTGCCGAGGGCAAAACGATAGGGACGAAAAAACTCCCGCAGGCTCTGCTCCCACAGGTCCTGTAGTAGGGGGTTGCCCCGCTGGTGCAGAAATTCAATACTAGGGGGTGTCGCTTGTAGAGTGCGCACCAGGACATCCCACTGCCGCAGGATAGTATAGAGCAGTTCCCGCCGCTGTTGGAGGATGAGCACCTCTAGCTCCAAAGGCTGCGATGTTAGGTTCAACAGATCCGACTGCAGCCGTTGTAAGCAGCGATCCACCAGTTGGGAAATGATTTCAATCTGCGGACGCACGGGGGATGCCACCGGCCTAAGGGGTGTTTGACTTGGCTGTGGCAGGAAACGGGACACCAACCAGCGGGCGGCCCGAATTTCCCGATGGCGGCCTTCACACACAAGCCGTTCAAGGGGCGACAGGCTCGCCCGACCCAGATGCTGATCCAAAGCCTGCAACCATGCATCCATTTCCCCCAGTCCTTGCTGGAGAACCTGGTACCGCCAACGATCCCACGGATTGGGAAACAGCACCCTCAAAGGCGGCTTCGGGGGCGTTACTGTGTGAACGATTTCCCCTTGGGCAATGGCCAGAATTCCCGCCAACAGATCACTCAGCGCCGTATTGCGATGGTAAATGCCTTCGACAGCGGCCTGTTGAGCAAGGGAGACTAACTCAAGGGCAGCGGGTCGGACGGTGAGAATGATCCGCAGGGCAGGATAGTGTTGTTTCAGCCACTGCCACAGCCAAGGGGTGGTGGCATCATTGACCGTGAGTTGGGCATCACAGAGAACAATCCAAGGCGTGCGTTCCTCATCGAGGGGCGTGTTTTCCAGATAGGTGATTAGGCTGTGGCCATCGTGAAAGACCAGCGGCTCAATTCCCAACTGCTGTCGAATGCCTGTCCAGAGGCCAAGGCGGATAACATCTTCTCCTTCGACAATAATCAGGCCAAAAGTCGGGGAGGCATCAGCAGTGGTAGGAGTCATGGGCCTTTGGTGGAGACTTTGGTGGGGGTGGTAAGGGACTATTCAGGACTATTCAGATATTGACCGAGAACCCCCCTGATAAACAATTCCACAATGTTTGGCACCCACTTAACTCAACGCCAGCATGGAGATCTTTAGGGCTATCTGGAGGGAGGGCAGCGGTAGTTTCTGGGAAATTCCTTGCCAAACCGTTAGCAGCCATTGATTTTCAGCTTGCCGCACGTATTGCTCGACACAGGGGCGCTTTGGGTTAATGAGTAGATATTCCTGAGGGGTTGGAATCTGGCGATAGTCAAAAAACGTTGGCCTGCGATTCCGATTGCTATCTCTTCTTGAGCTCAGTCAGGGGCAGGGGTGAGATGCCTGATCTCTGTTTCCAAGGCTACAGCCATCATGGTTTTTCTCCTAACCCTTCAGAAGGTAGGGTGGTTATCGCCCCTGTGGGCAATAGGCTATACTGCTGAAGCTGTGGTTTTCTCCGACCGATGGAGCCAACGCCTGACTTTGTTTTGCCGATTCCGGCTGCAGATGCCCCCCTGTCTGAGGAGGAATTTTTCCAACAGGTGCGCCAAGCGTGGCAGGTGTGTGAGCGCTTTGACCTGCAAACGGAGATCTGGCGGGGGCAAATTCTACGGACAGTGCGCGATCGCTATCGCCGTCAAGGAGATGAGCAGGGCATCGGCTTTCGGCAGTGGCTCCAGGAACAGGAGATTAGTAAACGCCGTGCCTATGATTTGATGCAGTTGGCCGATCGCGCCGATGAATTGCTCAAGGAACGCCCCCTACCCCCTGAAGCCATTTCTCGTTTTAGTAAACGCGCCTTTTTGGAAACTGCCGCAGCGGATCCCGAGGTGCAGGCCCTGATTACCCAAGCAGCAGCAGCTGGCGATCGCATTACCCACCGCGAAGTGCGTCAACTGCAAGAGGAATGGACTGCCCTGCACTCTGCTTTTCTACCGCCAGTGGTACGCCAAAAGGCCAGCGATCGCACCCTTGCCCCCCGCTACCTCGCCCCCCTGGTCAAAGAGCTAGAAAAGCTTCCCCCCCAGCAGCAGCAGGAACTCTCCCAAGCCCTCGCTAGCGACCCCAGCGTGGAAACTATTAAGGAAATCACGGCAACAGCTCGCCAACTCAGCCGCTATCTTGAGGCCGCCCCCCAAATTCAAGCCCTCAACGCTCACCCGGTGGACTTGGAACAGGTCCTGATCGAAGCCCAGCGCCTTGAGCAACTACAAACCGTTGTCGATCTCCTGCAGCAGGCAGCGCAACTGGAAAGTACCATTGCTCGGCTTTATACCACCTGGCAGCGCCTCAGCCATCTGAGCGATCGCCTCTACCAAGAAACGGGTGCCAGCACGCCACAATTACAGGCGCTATTAGAGGCCCTAGATTTTCTCTCTGGCGATATTGTGCAAATTGACCTGGCGGGACAAACCGTTAAAGTACATATCTTTTCTGAGGGTGAAACTCGTGGCCCCAATTCTCCCCCTGAATTCTAAGCCAGTGGATCAACGAAGTCCCCATTACTGGTAACGTGGTATGGAAGCCATGTTATGGCTGGCGGAGTAGTTATTGATTTGAGCACGGTTAGCATGAGAGTCCTTGTAATTGGCGGTGATGGCTATTGTGGCTGGGCGACAGCCCTGTACCTTTCGAATCGGGGTCATGATGTTGCAATTTTGGATAGCCTAATTCGGCGGCATTGGGATGCTGAACTTTGTGTGGAAACCCTCACGCCGATCGCCCCCATTCAGCACCGTCTGCAACGCTGGCAGGATCTCACTGGCAAAAGGATTGGCCTTTATATTGGCGATATTTGTAACTATCACTTCCTTGAGCGCGCCATGCTCGAGTTTCAGCCGGAGGCAATTGTCCACTTTGGTGAACAGCGCTCTGCCCCTTACTCCATGATTGATCGTGAACACGCCGTCTTCACCCAAGTCAATAACGTTGTCGGCACCCTCAACCTGCTGTACGCCATCCATACCCACAATCCCGACTGCCATCTTGTCAAACTGGGTACGATGGGTGAATACGGCACCCCCAACATTGACATTGAAGAGGGCTACATCACCATTGAACACAATGGTCGCAAAGATACATTGCCCTATCCCAAGCAGCCCGGTAGCTTCTATCACCTCAGTAAAGTTCACGATAGTCACAATATCCACTTTGCCTGCCGCACCTGGGGCTTGCGAGCCACCGATTTGAACCAAGGGGTGGTTTATGGCGTCCTCACCGAAGAAACGGGCATGGATGAACTGTTGATTAACCGCCTTGACTACGACGGTATCTTTGGCACCGCTCTCAATCGCTTCTGCATTCAAGCTGCCATTGGCCATCCACTGACGGTTTATGGCAAGGGGGGGCAAACTCGCGGTTTCTTAGACATTCGCGATACGGTGCGCTGTATTGAGTTGGCCGTTAACAATCCAGCAGCGCCGGGTGAATTCCGCGTCCTTAACCAATTCACCGAACAATTTAGTGTCGGTGACCTTGCCCACAAGGTCCAAGAAGCGGGTAAAGCCCTTGGCCTCAAGGTGGAAATCCAACACCTCGAAAACCCCCGCGTTGAAAAAGAAGAGCACTACTTCAACGCCAAAAACACCAAGCTGCTGGATTTGGGACTACAGCCCCACTATCTGTCGGATTCCCTCCTTGACTCACTCTTGAACTTTGCCATCAAATACAAAGACCGGGTGGATGTCAACCACATTCTCCCGAAAGTGAAGTGGCGCGCCTAAGCTGTGATGACTCCCTATGCTGTAACGGCGTCTTGGCTGGCTGAGCATTTGGCAGATCCAAGCGTTGTGATTGTGGACTGCCGCTTTGACCTTATGGACACGACGCGGGGGCAACGGGAGTATGCCCAGGGACACCTACCGGGCGCTTATTATCTTGACCTAGAGCAGGATCTCTCTAGCCCCCGGCAAGAACATGGCGGGCGTCATCCTTTGCCCGATCCCGAGAAATTAGCAGTACGGCTCAACCAAATGGGGGTCACTCCAGAAACGCTAGTGGTGGCCTATGATGATTCGCGGTTTGCCTATGCTGCTCGCTGCTGGTGGCTCTTGCGCTGGTTGGGACACGATCGCGTGGCGGTCCTCGATGGTGGCTATCGCACCTATGTAGCAGCGGGCCATGCCATCACGAGCCTTGTGCCACCGCCTCGGCAGGGAAACTTCAAGCCCCAGCCTCATCCTGAGTGGGTAGTGGATCGCGCTGCTGTGATTGCTGCTCAAGGCGACCCCCAAACGGTGATTGTGGATGCCCGCGAACCCCGTCGCTATCGCGGTGAAATTGAACCCATTGATCCGATAGCGGGTCATATTCCCGGAGCGGTGAACTATCCATGGCAGGCCATCGCCAATGAGCAGGGGCGACTCAAATCGGTTGCGGAACTGCAAGCCCACTGGCAGCCCTTGGCTAGGGCTAAGCAAATTATTGTCTATTGTGGATCGGGGGTAACGGCCTGTGTGGATATTTTGGGGCTGGCGATCGCTGGCCTGCATCAAACCAAACTCTATGCAGGCAGTTGGAGCGATTGGTGTTCCTATTTGACGGCACCTAACAACCGTTCGCTATGATAGCCTAAGCCCTCTTCCTCACTTGGCTATGGAACGTCTTCCCGGTAATGCTCCCCCGCCGTCCCATCGAGGTACTACCCAACCGCTCCACCGTCTTGGCCGTGAACTGCAACGCTTTGGCTGGATTGGCTTTTGGATCCAGGTCGTCCTTGGCTTTGTCTCGCTGTTGATTATTATTATTGTTATCTTTAGCCGCCAATTTAATATCAATCGTCTGCAAAACGGCATGAACAGTCCCACCCTGGGCTTAGTGTTGGCGATTATTGGCCTAGTGTTTTTGGGTGTGAGTATTTACTGCTGCTATCGCTATCCGCAACTGGGCCGACGCTTGGATCAACCAGAAAAGCGCCCAACTAAGGAGCACGTGATCCGCAGCTTGAATATTGGTCTTTGGGTAAATATCGCTGGCATGATTTTTACCGTGGCCGCCGCAGAGTGGAATGTGGGGATGTTATTACTCAAGGTGTTGTCCATTCCCCAAGGGGCAGCGGTCTATGCCACTAATGTATTGATTGAGCCGTTGGAGATTTTTGTAATTCAGGCGAAGGTGAACACGATTGCTGCTCAGTTGACGGGTATTATTGTGGCGCTGTGGTTGTTGCGCTGTGTGCGCCGTCCAGTGTGAATGATCTGAGGAGATCCACGAGACTTGTTTAATTCTCAAGCGGCTGTTGCTAGCAAAATTATTGTGGCTTTGGATGTGCCCAATTTGGAGGTAGCGATCGCCACTATCCACAGGCTGCCCCAAGTGCAATTTTGGAAAGTGGGGCTAGAACTCTTTTGCGCCAGTGGGCCGATTATTCTTGATGTCCTCAAGGATCAGGGGAAGCGTATCTTTCTCGATCTAAAGCTTCATGATATTCCCAATACGGTAGCGGCCGCCGCACGAGCGATCGCTCCCTATGGGGTGGACTTTGTAACCATCCACACTGCCACTGGCTTAGTCGGTCTGAAAACTGCTCAGGCAGCTCTCAGGGAAAGCGCCACTCAACTCATTGGTGTCACATTGCTCACCAGCATTGGCGCAGACACCCTGCAGCAGGAACTCCAAATTCCCCTTGATCCGGCTACCTATGTAGAGCGCATGGCTAGTCTTGCCCATCAAGCAGGACTGGCGGGCATTGTCTGCTCACCGCAGGAAGCTGCACGGGTGAAACAACGCTGGGGCGAGGATTTCTTGAGAATTTGTCCGGGGATTCGCCCCCTTGGTAGCGCAACGGGCGATCAAGCGCGATCCCTGACGCCTAATGCTGCCTTTGCTGCCGGTGCCTCTTACCTTGTCATTGGCCGCCCGATTTTACAAGCAGCGGATCCCGCCGCAGCCTTTGATGAAATTTGCTGCAGCCTTGTTTAAGCAATTTACAAAAGCCTGCAAACCAAGATATGATTAGAAGTTGCTGAACTAGGGCGATTAGCACAGTGGTAGCGCACTTCCTTCACACGGAAGGGGTCACTGGTTCGAATCCAGTATCGCCCATTGCTCGTTGCCAGTTACAAGTTATAAGATCAACTTCATTGGACTTCATTAGACGAGTTTAGGACTCTGCCATGGATACCCCAATTCCGCCGATTCAGCTTCCCCCCTGTGGTGACTGCACTGCGGAGGCGGAATGGTTGGAGGCAGCCCTTCTCAATTGGCTCAATACCGAGTATTTACCGGAAGCTGTGAATCTGGTGATTGCCCAGCGGGCAGCTCAAGTGTACCGCCGTCAGCGGCTGGAAGGGGAGCACGATCTTGGGGGCATTCTCTTGGCCTTGGTCACGGAGTTGCAAGAGTTTGATTTTTCCCAAAGCTTCTATAGCGAGTTTGCGGTTGCCAATGCGGTGAGTGATCTCCTCCTGCGGCGACTGGGCATTGAACCCTGCTGTGGAGTGGGCTAAGCTTTGGGTTCCCAGTTGGGTTTGACCACTTGACGACAGCGGGCAATGACAAGGGCATTATCCGGTACATCTTCTGTGACGGTCGAACCCGCCGCTACTGTGACATTGTTACCAAGGGTTACTGGTGCCACTAAAACACTGTTAGCCCCTGTCTTGGTGCCGCTACCAATATGGGTGGGGTGTTTGCGAACACCATCGTAGTTGGCGGTGATTGTTCCTGCCCCGATATTGACGCGATCGCCCAAGGTGGCATCCCCCAGGTAGGACAAATGGGAGGCCTTGGTGTCACTGCCCAACTGCGCTTTTTTTAGCTCCACAAAGTTGCCAATGCGGCAGTGATCGGCAACCACACTTTGCTGGCGGATGTGGGCAAAAGGCCCTACTTGGGTATCCTCGCCAATCTCACTGTCGGTAATCACGGCATAGCGAGCGGTCACCCGTTCGCCAATGACACTATTTTCAATCAAGGTGCCGGGGCCAATAATGCTGCCACTGCCAATACGGGTTTGGCCGCGCAGGTGAGTTTGGGGTTCAATCACCACATCCGGTGCTAGCTCAACGGTATCCTCAATCGTGATACTGGCCGGGTCAATTAGGGTCACCCCCGCCTGCATCCAAGCTTTTTTGATTCGATTTTGGAGCACTTGATAGGCTGTCGCCAACTGCACGCGATCGTTGACGCCCAAAATCTCCTCATAGTCTTCCACGTCCACTGCCATCACGGGACTTAGGGCATTGACGGCATCGGTCAGGTAGTATTCCTGCTGATCATTATTGGACTGGAGATGGGGCAACACAGCAGCAAGTTGGGGCCAATGGAAACAATACACCCCAGCATTAATGCGGCGGTTTTGCTTTTGGGCTGTGGTGCAGTCACGATCCTCAATAATTTGCTTCAGCATATTCTGACTGTCGCAAATCACGCGGCCATAGCCTTGGGGGTTGGGAATTTGTGCCGTTAAAATAGTGGCCGCATTGTTGTGTTTCTGGTGAACTGCGAGCAAGTGTGCCAGTGTTTGACCACGCAATAGGGGCACATCGCCATTGAGCACCAAAAGATGGCCTTCATAGTCCTTGAGGTAGGGCAAAAGCTGCTGCACAGCATGACCTGTTCCCAACTGTTCCCGCTGCTCGACAAATTCCACGTGGGGCTGATCCGCTAAAGCGGCACGGACGGCCTCTCCTCCATAGCCAATGATCACAAACTGCCGTTGCGGTTGCAGAGATTGAACTTGGTGTAAAACCCAGCCCACCAGCGATCGCCCACCTAAGGGGTGGAGAACTTTTGGCAGTGAGGATTTCATCCGTGTGCCTCGTCCTGCCGCTAAGACTGCCACAATGACCATGGATTTGTTGTGCCTCAATGAGCAAAGGGATGGCGAACTGGCACTCCCGGGGGGAAGCCGCCCAGCATCAGCGCCATCCACAATTGGAGTATACCAAGGTTGCGGTAGCCAAAGATAGCAGCCCCACGGGCGAGTCAATGCCCCTAAGATGAATCAAGCGCACCAAAATCCAGTAAGGTTGATGCAGTAGTTGACGAGTCACTCACCGTCCATGACCGCTTCAAAATCAACCAAGCGACCTGTCCCCTTGGCAGCTCAGTTCCTAAAACTGGTGGGAATTATCCTACTCCTCACCTTTTTGGTCGAGTGGGGTATTCTCTTTATTACTCCCCAGTTTAATAACAGCCAGTGGCAACTCACGGTTGTCAACCAATTCATTGACCGCGGCGCCACCCCCTTGATTGGGTTTGTCTTTATCTACACTGGCTTTTGGATTCAAGCGGTCTCTGGGAGTGCTACGCAGCCGGAGCCAGGGGAACCTGCCCTGAAGGATTGGCGATTTTGGGTTTTTGTCCTCTCGAGTTTGCTGGGATTACTGTGCCTGCTGGCGATTCCTCTCTACCTATCCATTACAGGCCAAATTACGGAACAGGCGGTCAACCAAATCAATCAAGAGGCGGCACAGGCAGAAATTCGGCTGGAGCAGGAACAGCAACAAATCAAACAACTGGCCAGTAGCGGTCAATTGCAGCAACTTCTGAAAAGCAATCAACTGCCTCCCGATCAACGGGCGATTCTTGAGCAGTTACAAAAAGACCCCCAAGCCCTCGACAAACAAGCGGGTCAGGCACGGGAGCGCATCCGCAGTCAACAACAGGAAGCGGTCAATCGGGCACAACAGGAAGCTTTTTTGAATCGTTTAAGGGTAGGCATTCGTAGTTTTCTATTGGCAGTGGGCTTTATTACCATTGGTTGGAGTGGTCTGCGCGAGCACCGCTAGGCATTGTTACCATTGCCACCTACCTGAGGAGTGAACTATGGTTTACCTCATCGTGCCTTGGCGCTTTCTGTCGCAGTCGGTGGGTCTTGGCTGCTTGATCAGTTTGCTCCTACAACTGACGGCCGCAGCAGTGGAATTGCGGGTCGCGGTTTTGGATCGGGTGCGTCAAGTAACAATTAGTAGCTCCACCCCAGCGCAATTACGGGATGAGGTGGGTCGGGTCCTGACAGTGGCACCGCAGCAGAGTATTACCGCTGTCCTCACAGGGACTGGCCTACAAGCAGGGGGTGTGCATGGCCGGCAAGTTTTCCTCGAACCTCGAGACAATGGCCTCGTGCGAGTGGGCGATCGCTGGTATCGCGGGCGGTTGCAATTGGTGAGTACCAATGAGGGGATTCTCGCCATCAATCTTGTGGATTTAGAGGCGTATCTGCCCAGTGTAGTGGGTAAGGAAATGTATCCCTCTTGGCCGCTAGAAGCCCTCAAAGCCCAAGCAGTGGCTTCCCGTTCCTTTGTTCTCTTTCGGCGCGATCGCGCCCGCCGTCGGCCGGGCAGCCTTTTTGATGTGGGTGCCACCGTTACTCATCAGGTGTATGGGGGGGTCAGTTCAGAAACCGCCAGTACCCTAGCCGCCGTTGCCGCTACCCGCGGTCAAGTGCTGACCTACAATGGCCGAATTATTGAAGCGCTCTTTCATGCCTCCTCTGGCGGGCACACAGAAAATTCAGAAGACCTTTGGCAAACTGTGATTCCCTACCTGCGGGGTACCCCTGACTTTGACCAAGTCTCCCCCAACTTTCAATGGACGGTTCGTTTTACAGCCGCACAACTGCAGCAACGCCTCCCCGGTATTGGTTCAATTGTTGGCTTTCGCCCCTTACAATTGACCCCCCAAGGGCGAGTCATGTCAGTGCAAGTGGTGGGCACAGCCGGTAGCCGCACAATTTCTGGCAGTGAACTACGGCGCGCGTTGGGACTGCGCAGTACCCTACTGACGATCACACCAGAATATGGCAATGTGGCCAGCCAAAGGGCTCAAGGTGTGCCAGTGGCTTTTACAATTACTGGACGGGGTCACGGCCATGGCCTGGGCATGAGTCAATGGGGGGCCTACGGTATGGCCTTGCAGGGTTACACCTACGACCAAATTTTAGGGCATTATTACCAAGGCGTTACATTGAGTGTATTGGACACAACTGAGCGTTGACGAGCTTTATGTCCCTCGACTATGCTGCCCCTAGCGGTATGGAGTCAAGGTTGTGGTCTTAACACTCTATTTCTTGCGCCACGGGCAAACTAGCTTTAGTCGTGCCAATGCCTACTGTGGAGAACTGGATCCACCCTTGACGGATGCTGGCCTAGCGATGGCTGAAGCGTTTGCCGAGCACTATGCCCAGTTGTCTTGGCAGGCAGTCTTTGTCAGCCCAATGGTGCGAACTCGAGCCACGGCACAGCCCCTGTGCGATCGCCTGGGTCTCCAGATGCAGATCCGCGACGGTCTGCGGGAAATTCACTATGGTCAGTGGGAAGGCCTCTCTCCGGAAGAGGTGAATGCCAAGTTTCACGATGACTATGTGCGCTGGCTGGCGGATCCGGGCTGGAATGCCCCCACAGGGGGTGAGCGGGGGATTGACATCTACTACCGCAGTAATGCCGTCCTCTTAGAAATTGAACGGGAGTATCCCGACGGCAATGTTCTGCTTGTTTCCCACAAAGCCACCATTCGGATTATGCTCTGTGGCCTTCTGGGTATTGATGTGGGACGGTTTCGCGATCGCATTGCTGCCCCAGTGGCCAGTGTCAGTGTTGTGGAGTATACCTCCCGTGGACCACTGCTCCTTGCTCTGGCGGAGCGATCGCACCTGAGTCCAGAACTGCGGCACCTGCCGGGCACCTAACCTATACGGTCATAATATCCTTTTCTTTCTCGGCAAGGAGGGCGTCAATTTTGCCGATGTATTTGTCGGTGAGCTTTTGCACTTTCTCTTGCAAATCCTTGACTTCATCTTCGGTGAGCTCGCCGGCTTTACCCGCCTTTTTGATGTGATCAATAGCATCGCGGCGGATGTTGCGAATCGCTACTTTGCCCCCTTCGGCAATTTTGGCGGCGGTTTTCACCAATTCTTTGCGTCGCTCCGTGGTTAAGGGTGGAATGTTGAGGCGGACGCTAGAGCCATCGTTGTTGGGCGTCAAGCCCAAGTCAGAGAGTTGAATGGCTTTTTCAATGCTGGCCAATGTGGAGCGATCGTAGGGCTGAATCAAAATCGTGGTCGCATCGGGGGTGGAGATATTGGCCAAGGAGCGCAGGGGAGTTTCAGTGCCGTAGTAGTCCACCATCACCCGGTCTAATAACGCCGCGTTGGCGCGACCCGTGCGAATGCTATTGAAGTCATGCTGGGTTGCTTCAACCGATTTTTGCATCCGCTCTTCGACATCAGCTAATTTCACAGGAGCCTCCAACCATCGTACCAATGGGTTCCCCAGTCAAGGCGCGGTAGATGTTACCGGCTGTTTCTAAGCTAAACACAATAATGGGGATATCATTATCTTTACACAGGGCGATCGCTGTACTGTCCATCACTGCCAAGTTATGGGTGAGGGCATGGGTGTAGGTGAGACTACGGTAGCGACGCGCGTTAGGATTTTTGTGGGGATCAGCGTCATAGACGCCATCGACCTTAGTGGCTTTGAAGATCACTTCGGCATCAATTTCGGCAGCGCGCAGGGCCGCGGTTGTGTCCGTGGTAAAAAAGGGATTGCCTGACCCTGCCCCAAAGATCACCACCCTTCCCTTTTCTAGGTGACGAATGGCACGGCGGCGAATATAGGGTTCGGCCACCTCCTGCATGGCGATCGCAGTTTGCACTCGTGTGGGCACATTCATCTGTTCAAGGGCATCCTGAAGGGTCATGGCATTCATAACCGTGGCAATCATACCGATGTAGTCTGCGGTTGCCCGATCCATGCCAGCCGCCGCTCCTTTCATACCACGAAAGATATTGCCACCTCCCACCACAATAGCGGTTTGAACTCCCGCCTGCACCACCTGAGCAATTTCACTGGCAAATGCCTGCACCACTTTTGGATCAATGCCGTAGTTCAGGTCGCCCATGAGGGCTTCACCGCTCAATTTGAGCAATACGCGGCGATATTTAGGATTCATTGCGAGGATTCTTGCACTCCAATACGCTCCCCATCAACGATAGCAGGTTAGACGCGCCCGGTTGGACTCGAACCAACGACCAATCGCTTAGAAGGCGAGTGCTCTATTCCGCTGAGCTACGGGCGCATTTTTCAATATTTTCCCACACGGCATAAGCTGAAGATAATATCTGGCTAGTTAGGACGATGCCGATGGATCTAACTTCTCCTCCTTCTCGTTTGCTTTTGGTCTGCGCTGACAACCACCTGTCGCAACGCATGGGGCAAGACCTTCAGGCGGCGGGTTACGATCCAGTGATTGCGACAACAGAAAAAGAATGTCACTTGGCCTGTGCTGAATGGCAGCCTGCCTTGATTATCATGGATCGCTATTTGGGGCGGCTCAACAGTATGGAGTTGTGCCAGCAGCTGCGTCAGCAGGGGATCAGTCTGCCGATTCTACTAATGCTGGAGAGCGATCGCCTCGAAGATCGGGTCGCTGTCCTGGAGTCAGGGGCTGATGATTATCTATTGCTGCCCTACAGTCCCAAGTCTTTTCTCCAGATGATTCAGCTCTACCTGAAGCCACCGGTAACTCAAAGTGAGGTGTTGCGATTTGATAATTTGACCCTCGATTTGTTGACGCGGCGAGCAGAGCGCAATGGGCGGATCATCGACCTTACCATGAAGGAATATGAACTGCTGAAGTTTCTCATGGAGCACCCCCGCGAAGTCCTCACCCGTGAGCAAATTTTAGAAAACGTCTGGGGCTATGACTTTTTGGGTGAATCCAACGTCATTGAAGTCTATATTCGTTACCTGCGGTTGAAGATTGAACCCGATGGTGAAAAACGGTTGATTCACACAGTGCGAGGAGTGGGCTATGTTCTCCGTGAAGCCTAAGTTACGCTGGCTGGTTCTGGCATTGGTGACCTTGGGGTTTCTGCTAGGGTGTCAAAACCGGAGCCAAGGGGATCCGGCAACCCCGCCTCCAATGGTTCGCGCCGTTCCGCAATATCTACCCATTACGGCGAAGGCGCGCATTCACGATACCTGGATTCAATTGGAAGTGGCGCGCACGCCAGCCCAGCAGCAGTTGGGCTTGATGTTTCGTCCCCAATTGCCGGGCGATCGCGGGATGCTGTTTCCAATGTCTCCGCCCCAAGTGGCCAGCTTCTGGATGAAAAATTGCCTGATCCCCCTCGACTTAATTTTTCTCCGGCACGGCAAAGTGGTGGCGATCGCCCCCCAAGCCCCCCCTTGCCCAACCCTCCCTTGCCCCACCTATGAGTCTGGGGTTCCAGTGGATGCGGTTTTAGAACTGGCGGGTGGCCGCGCTGCTGAATTGGGACTCAAGGTCAATGATCCTGTAGAGATACAGTACTTGGAGCCTTGACTGGCGGTCAGGGTTAATTAGCGTCTGAAATATTATTCCAATATTATTCCAAAGTGCTTTGACTAAATTTTTTGCTGTAGCTTATGCCAATAGTAAATGATCTTAGTAATCATAAATTTTTGTAATAGAATTTGTGAATAACATAATTTAACCAGAAATATAAATTAAGTACCAAAAGCCTGTCAGGATTTACTTCACATTTTTGACCTCATCCACAATTGAGGTTCTTAGTTGCTTATTTAACTATATGATAATATAAAAACTACAATTAGCTATAGTCATCGCCAGGGAGGAACCCATGCCGGAGTCGGAGGTTGAAGAGTCATCTCCTTTGCCCCTTAATCTTTGGGAAATGACCGCTGTATTTCTCAAGTTGGGGAGTATTGGCTTTGGCGGTGGAATCGCCATGATTGCCCTCATGGAACATGAGTTTGTCAAGCGACGGCGGCTCTTGGCCATTGATGAATTCCTACACGGAGTTGCCCTCAGCCAAATCCTAGGATCGTTTCCGGTAAATACAGCGCTCTTTGTTGGCTATCGTCTCCATGGATTTTGGGGAGGTCTGTTGGGCAGTCTCGCCTTTTTGCTGCCGTCCGTTGTGGCGGTGATTTTACTATCTTGGCTCTATTTCGGGTTTCATAAGATTCCCTCATTGCAAAGTGCCCTTGCGGGACTAACGCCAGTGGTCATTGGCATTATCTTGGCAGCGGTCTGGTCAATGGGGCAAAAGTCCGTGCGCTCGACGGTAACGATCGCGATCGCCATTGCGGCCTGTCTCGGTAGTTTGACCCGCATCAATCCCTTGCTCATCCTTGGCAGTGGCGGCATCATTGGTCTCATTCTCCAACTTAGCCCACCCACAAAAACCACGAAACTCCAAACTTCCCAAAAATCAGCCCTCGTTGGCTTACCCCTGGCCATCCAAACCCTACCCCACCAAGCTGCCCAAATGGCCACTGCCTCTTCTCAACCCGTTCAGTGGCTAACTCTAGTGTTGACCTTCCTGAAGGTGGGGATTGTTTTCTTTGGTGGTGGCTTTGTCCTAATCCCCGTGCTGAAACAACTCTTGATCGATCAGTTGCATTGGCTGACGCAGCAGGAATTTATTGATGGTGTGGCTATTAGTCAATTGACACCGGGACCGATCGCGGTCATTGCCACCTTTGCCGGATTCCGTGTCGCTGGTATTAGTGGTGCCCTTTTGGCAACCGTGGCCTTATTTTTGCCATCCCTACTATTGATGTTTGCTCTCGCCCACTACTATCAAGTGGTGAAGCATCTCCAACGGGTGAAGCAATTTTTGGCGGGAGTGAATCCTGCAGTGGTGGGTATGGTGTTGTCAGCAGCGATTAACCTTGCTCCTGCAATTGTCCATCCCCAGCCCATCAGTCTCATTCTGAATAGTTTGCTCTTAGTCTTTTCCCTTGTGGCGATTACGCGCCTCAAATGGCATCCAGCAATCGCCCTCGCTGTGGGAGCAACAGTTGGATTACTCGGCGGCCAGTGGTTAACCGGCACCGCCTAGCGAGGAAAACTCAAGCTTGCCCTCGAGTTTTCGAGGGGTCTGAGACTTTAGTGTCAAACTTTCCTTAAGACGAGATTGAGCACGATGTTCAATAATTTTTTGATACATTTTCCATTGCTTTTTTCACTTGCTCCTTCACTTGTAAGCCACTGTTGGGTGCCGGCTGCGGAGCCTTGATTAATTGAATAGCTTGATTTTGCTGTAGAAGCTGCTGAAAGAGTGTCTTGGTTTTTAAGATGGATTCGCTTTGAGGTGGCATAGTATTGGTGGCGGCCAAATAGAAGCCTGAAGGGATAACAGGGCAAAAAGGGATTGCACAATCGGCGCAGCACTGGGGGTGAAAAGCACACAGGTGCTTTGAGAACTCGGCCAGCACGGTGATTAATTGTCGCTTGATCTTGGGGAGAATCCTCAGAGGCAAGTTCAGTTGCTGTTAACTGAACACGCTGAGTATTGATCATTGTGAGTATTGATCACTGTATTTTAGGAGGCGCTGACGGTGTGGCGATCGCCTGTCCCCGCAGGGCTGACTGCACTAAAGGTCAACTCACTACCCACCAAATCCACCAAAATCGTATCGCCAGGGGTAAAGACCTCCTCAAGAAGCTTCACGGCCAGAGGGTTCTCCAATTCCCGTTGAATGGCGCGCTTGAGAGGACGTGCCCCATAGACTGGATCAAAGCCCACCGCCACTAAATGATCGAGCGCTGCTGGGGTGAGGTGCAGGTGAAGTTTTTGATCCGCAAGGAGTTTTTCCACCCGTCGCAGTTGAATTTGGGCAATCTGAGCCAGTTCCGTCCGCCCTAGCCCGTGGAAGAGAATCACGTCATCAATGCGGTTGAGAAATTCGGGGCGAAAATACTTTTGGGCACTTTGGAGCACCCGTTGCCGCATTTCCTCATAGCGGCTGTCATCCACTGCCAAATCTAAGATATGCTCGCTGCCCAGGTTACTGGTCATAATGATCACAGTGTTGCGGAAGTCCACCGTCCGCCCTTGGGAATCAGTAATGCGGCCATCATCCAGCACCTGCAAGAGCACATTAAAAACCTCGGGATGGGCTTTTTCCACCTCGTCAAACAGAACCACGGCATAGGGACGACGGCGGATAGCTTCGGTGAGTTGACCGCCACTGTCAAAGCCAACATATCCCGGCGGTGCGCCAATCATGCGGGAGACGGCATGTTTTTCCATGTACTCCGACATATCAATGCGCACCAAGGCATTTTCATCATCAAAGAGGGCTTCGGCAAGGGCACGGGCCAGTTCCGTTTTGCCAACGCCTGTGGGTCCCATAAAGAGGAATGAACCAATGGGACGGGCAGGGTCTTTCATGCCAGCTCGGGCGCGGCGGATGGCAGCGGCCACGGCGGCCACGGCATCGGTTTGACCAATCACCCGCTGATGGAGGACTTGTTCCAGCTGCAGGAGTTTTTGGCGTTCTGAGGCCATGAGTTTTTGCAGGGGAATTCCCGTCCACTTGGCAACAATTTCGGCAATGTCAGCTTCGGTGACTTGATCGCGCAAAAAGGTGCCACCTGCGGCTTGAAGTTCCAAAAGTTGTGCTTCGGTGGCCTCCAGTTCCCGTTGGAGGGTTTCTAAACGACCATATTTGAGTTGCGCGGCTTTGTTGAGGTTGTAGTCCCGCTCTGCTTGCTCAATTTGCAACTTCACTTGGTCTTCTTCTTCCTTGAGGCTGTTGATGCGCTCCAGCAGTTCTTTTTCTGCTTGCCAGCGGGCTTGCATGGCCTGTTGTCGCGGCTGCAGTTGGGCAATTTCCGCTTCGATGCGCTGCAGGCGATCGCGAGTGGCCTGTAGTGGTGCTTGGCTGAGGGGCAGGCTCTCCTCCTGTTTGAGGGACAGTCTTTCCATTTCCAGTTGCCGCAGGCGCCGCTCAAGGGCTTCCAGTTCAGCGGGCTTGGTGGTGATTTCCATTTTTAGCTTGGCGGCTGCCTCATCCACGAGGTCAATGGCCTTATCGGGGAGGTAGCGATCGCTAATATACCGATCCGAAAGCATGGCCGCGGCCACCAATGCCGAATCGGTAATTTTAACGTTGTGGTGAATTTCGTAGCGATCCTTGAGGCCGCGCAAAATTGAGATCGTATCCTCAACACTGGGCTGGCCAATATACACCTGCTGAAAGCGGCGTTCTAAGGCAGCATCTTTCTCAATGTATTTGCGATATTCATCTAGGGTGGTGGCGCCAATGCAGCGCAGCTCTCCCCGCGCCAACATCGGTTTAAGTAGGTTGCTGGCATCCATCGACGAGTTTTGATTGGCACCAGCGCCAACAACTGTGTGCAGTTCATCAATAAAAAGAACAATTTGACCTTCGGAATGGGTGACTTCGTGAAGAACAGCCTTGAGGCGATCTTCAAAGTCACCGCGAAACTTGGCACCCGCCACCAGACTCCCCAGGTCGAGGGAAATCAAGCGCCGATTTTTTAGGGATTCTGGCACATCGCCGTTGATAATCCGCTGGGCAAGACCTTCAGCAATGGCGGTTTTACCAACACCCGGTTCACCAATGAGAACGGGATTATTTTTCGTGCGGCGGGAGAGAACTTGAATAACGCGGCGAATTTCTTCATCGCGGCCAATGACGGGATCCAGTTTGCCTTGGCGGGCAGCTTCGGTGAGATCACGACCGTACTTTTCAAGGGCAGCGTATTTATTTTCGGGGTTTTGATCTAAAACTTTTTGGGCACCGCGAATGGCTTTGACGGTGGCAGCCAACTGCTCGCGATCGCAATTTAGGGCCCGGAAAAGACGTTGACCAATGCGGCGATCGCCCACAAAAGCCAGTAAAAGATGCTCAATGGAAATGAATTGATCCTCTTCCTCTTGGCGGAGGCGATTGGCCTCATCAAGGAGCGCATCCAAACTGCGACCACAGTAGAGTTCGCTGCCTGCGGGAACGCGCGGCTGTTGCTTAGCAAAATCCATCAGCCGCTTGAGCACCCATTCGGTGTCAATATCCGCCCGCTCAAGAATCAGTTGACCCAGTCCCTCTTCCCGCAGTAGGGCAATCATGACGTGCTCTGTTTCCAGGTATTGGCTGCGATATTCCCGTGCCACATCCTGGGACTGAACAATGGCTTCCCATGCCTTATCAGTAAACTTTGTTGGATCCGTTGGTTGCATAGTGATAATTGCGGGCAAAACCCCACCGACTGTGAATGCATTATGCCATCATCTCCAGTGTAATCAACAGGCCACCACCCCACCCACAGGATGATTTACAGAGGTGGCAAATAGAGAAACGCCCGCAGGAGATTAGCCAGTTTTTTCTTGCTGCTATAGTCACCGCTGTAGTACGGTTGCAGGGGGACTGTGTCGCCAGAGGTCATCTGGACCACGACGCGATAGAGGCGATCGCCGTCAGAATCCTTATGGATATCAATGGCAATGTCCCTAATTTCGCGCAAGAGCAATTCCTTGTGAGTTCGGCAGAAAAATTTGCATGGAGAATTGTCAAGGTACCACTGCCCCGATCTCAATCCAGCGTTAAAACACCGGTGCAGGAAATTAGACTCATCCCTACAAACCCTACAAAAAAGAACACCCCTGCCATGATCCCTACTATCTAGCGATCGTCCGCACGCGCTGAAAGTTCGGTTTGATTGGGATCCCCTAAGAATTGGTTAATTTGCTGTACTATGGCGGCGCGATCGCTCGGCTGTGAGATAGCACTACCCAATACGGTTGACTTGCCCGCCACATCAAGAACAATCAAGAACAATGCGGTATATGCGATCGCTGTCACTGTCAATATCCTCCTCCAACTTTGCCTGTCGTAGGAGGGGAAGCGGAATATTCACTCGCTCTTAGATTACAAAATACGTTGTTGTGACACTACATCCATAGGGCAGGATTTGGCGTTGACGGTGAAGTTGTCCAACTGGGAAGAGGCTCAATGTTAGCATAGATACAAGACAAAAATCCCGCCTATAAACCAATTCCCCAAAGATCTCTGCCGCAAGTGCAGGGAATTGTCCGTTTGCGCCAGTATTTTCACGCCTAATCCTCCTGAGAATGTAAAAATAATCCCACGCTTGTGGCTAACTGCTGAAAATTGGGTTCAATTCGTTGTCCTAAATACTCTTCAACTACCCGAGCAATCATACTTGCTAAAAAGAAGGGGACACCGGTAATGCGTTTTGGATCAATCCTGAGATGGCCACGGCTCGTGATGATCGTTGAGTAACCATTGGCAATAAATTGATTTTCCCCCTGACAGTCAACGGCCTCCGTAAAGGCATGGGGGACAATGCGCCAGCGGGTGAGATAGTGGCGATTGTCCCAATAGCTATAGTCCGTCCATGAGAGCATTGCTTCACTCAAGAATGCCCGTGCCGCCGCTGGAATGTCACCGCCACCATGCCAAACCAAAACCATTTCTAGGCCTTGGGGCTGTTCGTGGCGCGCCTGTACTTCAATTGCTCGCACATTGGGCATCCAGTTCACCAGTTCTGGCAGGCGATCGCGATAGGTGCGATAGACAGCGTCACGGGGAAAGGGTAGCTCTACTTGGGAAGAAATTTCCATGACCTTATCCCCACTGTGGAGACTGCCGCGCAATCACAACCACGTAATCCCCCACCTGCAACTCATAGTTCATCGGTGGATTAATATACGTTTGGCGACGCCCCTCAACGCGACGTTCCACAGCTATCAGGAGAGCATCGTCCTGCTCCTTAAGGTGTCGTTGCGCATACCAAAAGGTTTTGCCTGCCAGCGTTGACGGCAAAGGCAGCCGATAAAATTGGTTCCCCACCTGTACCGTCAGCAGCTCCGCAAAGACGTCCATCGCCCCTTGATTGCGCACTGCATTGCCAATGAGGTGACCTGTCATTTCATCAGCTACAACCACATCCTCCACCCCTGCCGCTTGAAGTTGGACATTGTTATTGCGATCCAAAAGCTGAGCACAGGTGTAGATCGTTGGATTGAGCTTTTCCATGGTCAGCGCAGCAAGAACAGTGCGGGCATCGCGGTCTTGATCACTGCGGGGCTGGCTGGTATCCGCCAAGAGAATGGCACGGGAGGCATGGTAAATCTGCACCTTCTCTAAAACGTCAATGCGGGTATAGTCTCCCGAATAAAAGTAGAGGCGATTTTGATCCGCTGTCCGCAATTCATTCACAGGCAGCTGTGCCAGTTCAGCAATAACGACAATCGGCGCATAGCGGGTTTGGGGATCGGTTTGTAACTCCTCCAGCACAAGGGGGGCACTGCGATTCCAGCCACAAAGAATAATGTGGTTGCGCAACTCATCCAAGTCAAGGTTCTTAATGCTCATGACCGACTGCAACCGCTGCACCATGAAGGCAGACACCACCCCTGTAAACACGGCAAACAAGGTCAGCCCCGACAAAACCACGACTAGGGTAACGATCCGCCCGGCATGGGTTTGAGGATAGGCACCAATGGGTTCGGCAGACACTAAAGAAAAGAAGCTGTACCACAGGGCATCCCCAAGGGTCTTGATGTTTGGGTTTGAGGTTCCTTCGATAATATAAAAAGCCAGCCCCCCAAAGAGCATGATCAACACAATGATTAACAGTGCTGAAATTTGGGCACTGTAGAGACCAGAAATCTGGGGGGCAATGTAGTGGAAGTTGCGGTTCATCAGAATTGAGGCACGGGGCAGACGCAGCAGTGGCAGCAAACGAAACAGTGTCCACTGGGGCGGCGTGGGGAGAATCGCAACTAGATCAAGCCAGTAGTGGCGGAAAAATCGTTGCTTTTTGCGGGCGATCGCAAATCGTAGGAATAACTCAACAACAAAGCACAGCCGCAGGGGTAAATCCGACAGCATCACAAAAAAATTAGGGTACCCGGGCTGTATCCAGAAGAGATCAATAACCACCAAAAGTACCCATATTAAAATCAAAACCAGCAGGCTAATTTCTACCTGTGGAGAGTGCAAAAATAGATCAAGCTGCTGTCTCAGCCGGCTTTGTCCCATAGGTGCAGCAAAAAGAGAGCATTAGATTTGAATTGGCGCGATCGCCGGCTACTAATGAGCGAATAGTGAACCTAAGTGGGAATCAGTTCTCCTGGACGCAGTTTTGCCCACCGTCCCTGTTCTTCGACGAAACTCGCACAGCTGACCACATCCCACTCCAATTGAATTTCTTCCCCTTGGGTGCGGATATTCACATTGATTGTTGGCTCAATCGGGTCAAAGTCTGGCGTCAGGGTCAAATGGGGCTGCTGGTGCTGCGCTTCAACCGCATGATAAGTGGTGCAGCGATCCACCAGGGCGCAGTTAACACAAATACACATGGCGAATTCTCCCAATGCCACATGTTCCTACTGTAGCGCATCCCCTAGGGTCGCCAAGGAAACTGCCGAAAGTTGGGGGGCGTTTTTCCAAAAAGGCGGTCTTGCCCTCGGCACTCTCTTGGGTGAGGTAGTACAGCAGCGTTGCGTTCCCCGCTAACTCCTGGAGGCCGGCCTGGCCATCACAATCAGCATTAAAGGCCGCCTTGAGGCAGCGAATGGCCAAGGGACTTTTACTGAGGATTTCCTGTGCCCAGCGGATTCCCTCTGCCTCTAGCTCCTCAACAGGGACAACGGCATTCACCAAGCCCATCGCCAGCGCCTCCTGAGCGGTGTATTGCCGACAGAGAAACCAAATTTCCCGCGCTTTTTTCTGACCCACAATGCGGGCTAGGTAACTAGCTCCAAAACCACCATCAAAGCTCCCCACCTTTGGCCCCGTTTGGCCAAAAATGGCATTGTCCGCCGCAATGGTGAGGTCACAGACCAGGTGGAGCACATGGCCACCACCAATGGCATAGCCGGCCACAAGGGCAATCACGACCTTGGGTAGGGAGCGAATTTGCCGTTGCAGATCCAGCACATTCAGCCGCGCCACCCCCTGCTCGTCGAGGTAACCTGCCTCAGCGCGAATGCTTTGGTCACCACCTGCACAAAACGCATACTTACCATCCGCGTGGGGGCCTGCCCCCGTGAGCAAGACAACCCCAATGGTGGGATCATTGCGAGCATCCTCAAAGGCCTGACTCATTTCAACAATGGTTTGAGGGCGAAAGGCATTGCGCTTGTGGGGGCGATTAATCGTAATTTTGGCAATGCCCGTCGTTTTGTGGTAAAGGATGTCAGTGTAGTTGTGAACCTGCTGCCAGTGGACGCTGTCCATAAAGTATCATCGCCGAGGTGAACCCCCATTGTACCCTGAGGATTCCCAGGTTGAGAGGGGAATAACATCGCCTAAACAACTGATCTGTTCTACCTGTGGAAGTCCCCAAAAGCAAGCTCACCGACGGCAGCCTGCCAGAAAACGCCTGAGGGTCTCTCGCCATGAATTCTTGATAGCACTCCTGCGATACGAAGGCGCGGGAGGCCACCAATGGGTTGTCCCCCAATCCTCAGGTATCATAAAACTCTAGGCACATGGGCATAGCAGGATCATGAGCAGTGATTTTCTCGCAGGACTCAATCCCTCACAGCGGCAGGCAGTGGAGCACTACTCGGGTCCCCTGTTGGTGGTGGCAGGAGCCGGTTCTGGGAAAACGCGCACGCTCACCTATCGAATTGCCCATTTGATTCGCCATCGTCAGGTAGCACCAGAGAATATCTTGGCGGTGACGTTTACCAATAAGGCCGCCCGCGAAATGAAAGAGCGGATTGAAGCCCTTTTTAGCCAAGAGATGGCCAAGGAACTCTACGGCAGAGACTGGCTGGATCTGTCCCCTGCAGAACAGCAGCGGGTGCGATCGCGCGTCTATCACACCTACACCAAGCCCCTATGGATTGGCACCTTCCACAGCCTATGTGCTCGACTTCTGCGCTTGGAAATTGAGGCCTATCAACATCCCCAAGGGTATCGCTGGACGCGGCATTTTACAATTTTTGATGAGTCAGATGTACAAACCCTAATCAAGGGAATTATTACGGGTGAACTCAATCTCGATGAGCGCAGGCATGATCCGCGCGCTATCCGCTACAAAATTAGCTATGCCAAAAACCGCAGACTCAGCCCAGATCAATTGGAGCAGGAACAGAGATCGCCCGCTGGTCGTGTAGCAGCAGAGGTTTATCGTCGCTATGAGGCAGCTCTTGCCAAGAATAATGCCCTTGATTTTGATGATTTAATTTTGCGAACAGTGCATCTGCTGCAACAGCGCCCTGAGCGTCTTGACTATTGGCATCAGCAGTTCCAGCATATCCTGGTGGACGAGTACCAAGATACCAATCGCACCCAGTACGATTTCATTCGGCTGTTGGCCACCAATGGCACCCCCCCTCAACAGTTTCAGAATTGGGGCAATCGCTCAATTTTTGTGGTCGGCGATGTAGATCAATCCATCTATTCATTTCGCTGTGCCGATTTCACTATCCTGATGAATTTCCAGCAGGATTTTGGCGATCGCCTACCCGATCAGGATACCCGCACAATGATCAAGTTGGAAGAAAACTATCGCTCCGTTGCCAACATTTTGCAGGCCGCCAATTATCTCATTGAGCACAACAGTGAACGCATTGATAAAGTGCTACGTCCCACCAAGGATCCCGGTCCCCCCATTCACTGTGAATGTTGCGACACTGAAACCGATGAAGCCTATTTCATTGCCCAACAGATTAAAGCCTTGGGCAGTCAATCCCTCGAACCCCAATGGGGACGGTTTGCGATTCTCTACCGTACCAATGCCCAATCTCGCCCCTTTGAGGAGGCTTTAGTTCGCGCAAATATTCCCTACACCGTGGTTGGTGGTCTCAAGTTCTATGAGCGCAAAGAAGTCAAGGATATTCTCGCCTACCTGCGGCTGCTGCAAAATCCTCAAGACACCGTGAATCTGCGGCGAATTATCAATGTGCCGCGCCGCGGTATTGGCAAAACCACGCTAGAGCGCCTCAGCGATGCTGCCCAAACCCTTGGCATTTCCCTGTGGGACTTAATTGCTGATACCGAATCCATGACACCGTTGGCTGGGCGAGCCAGCCGGGCACTGCAGCAGTTTGTGACCCTCATGACCCGCCTGCGATCGCTAGTAGACGATATTGAACTCCCTGAACTGGTGAAAACCGTGATTGAAGAGACAGGCTACCGCCGCGAACTCGAAAACGCAGGCACCGACGAAAGCTTAGAGCGACTGCAAAACCTGATGGAATTGGTCAACGCTGCCCAGCAATTTAGCGAGGAGAATGAGGGGGCCAGCCTCAGCGATTTCCTCAACAGTTCTGCCCTTGCCTCAGATTTGGATACATTGCAAGAGGGAGAGGGGGGCGTCTCCCTAATGACCTTACATGCTGCCAAGGGGCTAGAATTTCCCGTGGTCTTTTTGGTGGGGATGGAGCAGGGACTGTTTCCCAACTTCCGCAGTCTCAACGATCCCATGGCCCTAGAAGAGGAACGCCGCCTCTGCTATGTGGGCATTACCCGTGCCCAGGAGCGCCTCTTTCTGACCTTTGCCCAAAGCCGTCGTCTTTACAATGGCAGGGAAGACACGATACCGTCGCAATTTCTGACGGAGCTACCCCCAGAACTGCTCACGGGCAATGTTCAACGCCGCCCCCCAAGGGCCACTGTCATGAAGGTATCCCCCTCGCGGTTAAGCAAGGCTGCTGCCTCGCTTTGGCGGGTGGGCGATCGCATTGTCCATCCCGTCTATGGCGAAGGGGAAATTACCCATGTCTTCAATGTGGGGGCGAAACTCTCTTTGGTGGTTCGCTTTCCGCGACGCGGGCAAAGGGTCGTTGATCCCCGGCTGACGCCCCTTGAGAAGCTCAGCTACTAAACCCGGCTCATACTCTCCAGCTCTCGATGTTCAGCTTTGTGGCCAATGAGTAGGTTCGTCAGCCGTTGAGTTTGTTCAATGAGTTTGTTGACCCAAAGGCCTACACTCTGCCCATTCTCTTGAGTAGCTCAGGTGCAACGTGTCTGCAGCATAGGGGATTGGTAGGAGCGGATCAGAGCTGGATGGAGTCCTCCCGGGATGGGTCATATCCTTGGCAATAAACAAAATTGAGTTTGCAGTCAGTGGCGTGGATCCTGCAGCCATTCGGTATTGGAACTGAATGGGTCCTTTGGGAAAGTAGAGGTGGTAGAGTAGGCGTGCTAACGCATGGCTACACGGACCTCAAGATGCCCTTCTAGATATCATCTCAAGTTTAAGTTACTTGAGGCAGCGGATAAGCCTCTGAGAAACCAAATACCCTGCGCTGAACCCACTCACCCCCCGCCTAGGTTACAGACGCGTGTAAATCAGCATGTGTTCACCTAAACCTCTTGATGGTGTTGCCGGATGACTCGTTTCGCAACTAGTCATTGCACCGCCCGACCGCTAGCGTTTCGGCCACAGCGCGGAGTGAGTCGGTTGGAAGCGCGTGTTGGGCGATTACTCGATGTTTACCCGTATTGCAGAACGAAGCTCTGGGTCAACAACTTCAAGTGCCAAATCCAATATCTGCTGGATATTCTTTCGACTATAGTTTGTTCCCATATACCATCCAGGAACGAGTTCAATAGAGTATGCTTCCGCCAAGTCCGGTCGGCCCGGATAGAGTTCCTGCCTATTACGGGCTATGTATCTCCGTTTCCTTCCATGATTTCTTGATGCAAATCGGTCAAGAAAACCAGCATCAGCTTTCGCCAACAACCGGAAGACCGTTACCATGACCTCTACCGCCGATGCAGCCTTGTACGTCTTGCCTTCAAACACGAATGAAAAACTGCCTGTGGTTCTGGATCGAGAAATCTGCTCCCGGTGTTCTGGTGCCCGGCGCATAGCCGTTTGTTGATGCGACGGTATCGGATATGCAGAAACTACGTCAAGATGGCGATTCGATTTTAAAAATTCGCTACACAAATCCAAATCCGGCTTATAGCCACAGAGATCTGCAACTTTTTCGGCTAATAATTCCAACAACAATAGAATCAGGCTCTTCAAGCAAACTCTCCCAAGCTCTGGGGAGCGTTGCCTCAATTTCTCTATCCCGGGCCACGTTTTGATAATCTGCACGTGCAGATTTTAAAGCTTCGCCAGAACACACTTTTTCATAGTGGAGATATCGTTCAAGCCTGCTGACTGCTTCTTCGATCTCACGTTCAAGCAGGTCGAGCTTATATACTCTCCTTTCATCATATCGGCCCTGTTCACCGGGAAGATAAAAACTCCACTCTTGTCCATCTGTCAGAACAGCCATTGGAACTCCCGAATGAAAAGCGTATTCGAATAGCTGTCTATCAGCCCCTTCGGAAATGCCAACCCTCTTGACCTCAATAAATATCAATGGACGACGGGGAGGATTACATAGTGCAAAATCGACACGGCCCCCTTGGACCGAGAACTCGGGAACAACCACATTTGTATCAAATACGGGCCATCCCAGTTCATGCAAGGTCGGAAGAAGAATTCCCTGGGAAACAGCAGCCTCAGATATAAACTCACCGCGTCGTAGACGCTCTCGAACCTGTTCTATGTGGTTTGAAATTTCCATTGATGCACCTTCTTTTTTATAACTTATTACGAGTATGCTCATTTACGACCGCAAAAACTCGCACAGCGATTCAGGCTGACAAGTTTCACCCGTTTGTGGGTCAAAAATAATGTCATCCCGAAAACAGTAGTAAAGGTGTGACCACCTTTCATACATTTTTCTAAAGATGACGGGGTTATCATCTTCCGATAACGCCAAAGTATCAACTTTGCCCGAGTGCTGTACGCCCGTGGGAAATTCTGACTGCACCAACCGACAATTGAACACTGTTTCAAGATTCCCTTCGACAAGTATTTGAAGATTTTTCTCAAGCGCAAAATTGGATTGCGTCAGAACGGATAACTTTTGATCTGTGATTTCAAATAGTGGCATGGATTTTTCTAAATGATACTTTGATTTTGCAAGGGGGGAAGCCAACGAAGGAAACTGTCGAAAAACCCTTTTTCGCAGAGCGACGCCTGCCTAGGGTGGCTAGCGCGGCGGGGTGAGGGGGCATGCCAAGCGGTTGGAATAGGGATTTTCGGCTAATTCGGCGTCCCAGACACATAGATTTTCCCAATACTATGTACCAATGCGTACAGTTTCCATTGTAGATCTACTTTCGATTTCGAGCGCAGCCTGAATCGGTTCATTTGTTTGTGAATACAAATGTGCGATGTTCCTCTTGCGTTGAAGGGACTGCAGTAAGGTTTTCCTCAACTCCACCACAAGGGCCTCTTGCGCGGGCGAAAGCGTTGTTTGCAGACGGTGCGCTGTGTGTGGGCGCTCTTCAAAGGTGGTGCGCTGTTTCCACTTGAACACCGTCATGGGGGAGGTTCCGTAGCGCCTGGCCAGCGCGCAATCGAGTCAGAGCTCGCCGCAATTCCCGGGCAAATGGGGAGTGTGGTGCGAGCGCACTTGTGTAGCCGGATGATCATGCACTTAGCTCCTTGAAGCGTCGGACCATGCCCGGACGCCCCTAGCCAGCGATCTCAGCTAGGATGCTGCGGGCCATCAGGTAGCCATGGCAGGAAGATATTGTATAATCGCCTGCTGTATTGTATAATTTCCCACCATATTACAGAGCAACGCAATCACAGTGAACGACGGTGACAACAACCTGGCTCCGGGCGACGTGGTCTCGGGCTTGGAGCCCTCTGAGTTCGTCGAGATCCAGCGTGTCGCTCCCTTCGGCGGCAAGACGCTGGTCGAAGGCGTCGGGCTCCAGTCCCGCCGAGTGGTGAAGCGGCCTCTCACCGCTGAGGAGCTGGCCGCGCTCGTCAAAGTCAGCGACCGACTCCGTACGTTCGATGGCGATGCCAGCCTCTTCCTCCTCGGCACCGAGGCCGAGCGCATCCGCATCGCCCACCAGTTCGACCCGCTCTTCGTCGTCAACTCCAGCATCGTGGATCCGTTGCCTCACCAGGTCGAGGCCGTCTATCGCTATCTCCTGCTCCTTCCGAGGATCCGGTTTTTGCTGGCCAACGACACGGGAGCAGGCAAGACCGTTATGGCCGGCCTGCTGATCAAGGAGCTGCTCTTCCGGGGAGTGATCCAGAAAATCCTCGTCATCACCCCAGGCGGCCTGACGAAGCAGTGGCAAGAAGAGGAACTCCAGGAGAAGTTCGGCCTCCACGCGTGGCTACTGGGTCGCGCGACGTTCGAGGCGGAACCAGGCCAGTTCTCCCGCTACGAAGAGAGCATCTTTGTCACCTCCATCGATTTCCTGGCGCGGAATGGACGCTGTCTCAAGGCCGCATTGGAAACTCAATGGGACCTCGTGGTAGTGGACGAGGCCCACAAGCTCTCCTCGGCCTATGAGTACGGCACCAAGCTCAAGGAGAGCAAACGCTACAAGGCGCTGAACGCGATCGCCCGCAAGACCGATCATCTGCTCTTCCTCACGGCGACGCCGCACCGAGGACGAAAGGACACGTTCCGCCGGCTCCTTTTGCTGCTCGATGAAGACCTGTTCCAGAAAGACGAACACGTCGCCGACCGGGTGCGCGAGCAGGCTGCGCCTTACGGAGCCTCAGGACCGGAGGACTTCGAGGACGAGCGCCCGATCAGCCAGGCGCGCAACCGCTTCTTCCTCCGCCGGCTGAAGGAGGAGATGGTGGACTGGGACGGGCAACCTCTTTTCAAGCCACGCCACACCAAGATGATCGGCTACAACCTCACCCCTGAGGAGAAGACGCTCTACGACGCGGTGACACGCTACGTCCGCTCGAAGCGCAAGGAGGCCAAAGAGAAGAGGAATCGGAACGTCGAGCTGGCCCTCATGGTTATGCAACGGCGGCTGGCTTCGAGCCTCTATGCAATCACGCGGACTCTGGAAAACCGGCCGCGCGCCCTCAACGAGGTCCTCGTCATCCTGCGGGATCCGCGCCGGCGGATGGGGCGCATCCAGCGGTACGGTCAGGCGGGCGATGAGCTCCACTATGAGGGGAGGGGTATGAAATTGCAGAATCGGAGAATACTGTGTACCACGATGCCGATTAGCCGTTCAGTATCGGCTCTAACCTAGAGGCGGCAGGAGGATCTGAAGCATGGCTGAGAATCGCCTTTCAACGCGGATCGGACAGCAGATCTCCCTGCCGGGGCACTTCGATGTCCCCGTCTGTCTCGAGCATGTTAGGGCGCTGGGGGCCGACGGCTCGGCGGGCTACGAGTGCCGCGTCCGGCTGCCCGACGGTACGCTTGAGGAGACAGTCATCTCGCCCGCAGAAGCGGCGTCACTCTGTGGCACAGACCAGGAAGGGCCGACGGCGATCAAGCCCGTTGATGCGGAACGACTCCGGCTGTTGATTGAGTCGGCCCGCATACGCTTGGCCTACGCGCACGACCACCAGTTCGCGGTAAGCCTCTCGGGCATCCGTACGCTGCCGCACCAGATCGAGGCCGTTTACCAGGTCATGCTGCCGCAGCCGCGCCTACGCTTCTTGCTCGCCGATGACCCGGGGGCCGGGAAGACCATCATGGCCGGTCTCCTGATCAAGGAGTTGAAACTGCGGGGGGCCATCGAGCGCGTGCTCATCCTCTGCCCCGCGCCCCTCACGATTCAATGGCAGGACGAGATGCTCCAGTGGTTCGGCGAGTCGTTTGACATCATCTCGTCCGCCGTGGACCAGCAGCAGCTCGGGAACCCGTGGCAGCGCTCGTCGCAGGTCATCGCCTCCATCGACTACGCGAAGCAGAACGACGTGCGCGAGCGGGTTTGGCAGCAGAGGTGGGACCTCGTTGTCATTGACGAAGCCCACAAGTGCTCGGCCTATACCAAGTCTTCCTCTTCCTCGGAACGCAGCAACGAAGTGGTCGAGACCAAGCGATATCAGCTCGTGAAGCGACTTTCCGAGGCGGTGGATAACGTGCTGCTCATCACTGCGACGCCGCACCACGGAAACGAAGACAGATTCTCACACTTCCTGCGGCTCATCGATCTCGACCTCTTCCCCGAGCCGCACCGGTTCGGCAAAGAGGCAGCCGAGGCACGCCGAGAGATCTTCAGGCTCGGCAAGGGCTCGCCATGGTGCCTGCGCCGCCTGAAGGAGGATCTGAAGGACCTCAACGGCAAGCGGCTGTTTTCCAACCGGCTTGCCAAGACCGTGACCTTCCGTCTCAATAGCGAGGAGTACGCCCTCTACAAGTCGGTGACGGACTACATCAACAAGTTCATCCCTCACCAGAGCGGCAAGCGCGGGTCATCGGCCGCGCTCACGCGCACGGTCCTCCAGCGGCGCCTGGTCAGTTCGACCTGCGCCATCCACGAGTCCCTGAAGCGGCGGCTCAAGAAACAGCAGGACCTGCTGGATCAGCTGGCGGGCCTTTCTCCCGCCCAGCGCGCCAACCGCCTTGCGGCTCTTCAAGGACGCCTGCCCGACGCAGAGCAGGATGAAGACGACCTCGATAACGAGGTCCGCGACCGGCTCGTCGACGAGTACACAGCGGCGCTGGAACTGGAGCAATTGCGGGCCGAGATCGCCGCCCTCAAGGAACTCGTCGAGCAGGCCCGCAAGGTGCGCGAGCTCGCGAACGATTCCAAGTTGGCCGCCCTCAAGAAGTGCCTGGGTGAGGCCCAGTTCGTTGATCTCAAGGATGGCCGGGGCAAGCTCCTCGTCTTCACCGAGCATCGCGACACCCTCAATTACGTGCGCGAGCACCTTAAGCTCTGGGACTACAGCACCTGCGAAATCCATGGCGGCATGAATCCACACGAGCGCAAACGCGCTCAGGAGCAGTTCCGCACCACTGCCCAAATCTGCGTGGCGACCGAAGCGGCCGGCGAAGGCATCAACCTTCAGTTCTGCCACCTGATGATCAACTACGACATGCCGTGGAATCCCACGCGTCTCGAGCAGCGCTTGGGGCGCATTCATCGGATCGGCCAAGATCGCGACGTTTACGCCTTCAACTTCGTGGCCACGGATTCCGAGGACGGGCAGCCCATCGTGGAGGGGCGTATCCTGCATCGCCTCCTCGAGAAGCTCGACACGATGAACGAGGCCCTGGAAGGGCGCGTCTTCGACGTCATCGGCGAGGTCCTCTCGCTGAACGACGTCAACCTGCCCGACATGCTGCGGGAAGCGGCCTACGATCCACGCCGGCTGGACGAGTACCTGGACCAGATCGACCGCATCGATCCGGCCAAGTTGAAGGAGTACGAAGAGGCCACGGGCATCGCTCTCGCCCGAAACCACGTGGACTTCACGGGATTCCAGCGCCACAACCTCGAGGTCGAGGAGAAGCGGCTCATGCCCCGCTACGTGGAGACGCAGTTCATCGCCGCGGCCAAGGAGGTCGGCCTTCACGTCGAGCCGAGGGCCGACGGCCTCTGGCGTATCGAGCACGTCCTGGCCGACCTGCGTTCAGAGCGACTTCGGTCGGTCCAGCGCTTGGGCAAGCCTGACCCCTCCTACCGCAAGGTCACGTTCCATAAGCACCACCTCGAACAGGCTGCCCATGTCGATGCGGTCCTCATGGGACCCGGCCATCCCCTCTACGCGGCGGTGGACGAGAAGCTCAACGAGAAGCTGGCAGCTCTCCAGGGAGGGATCGGGTTTTACGTGGACCCGCTCACGACCGAGCCGTACCGGCTCCACTTCTTCGAGATCACCATCCGCGGCAAGGACTCCAGGGGAAGCGACGTTCCGCTGCATGGGGAGCTCGTGGCAGTCCGGGAGCAGCGTGGACAGTTCGAGATCGTCCCGAGCGACATCCTGCTCAACCTGCCACCTCAGGCCAACCCGCCGTCCGCAGTCGATCCCGTCGACACCCAGGCGGCCTCGGACTTCCTGAAAAGCACGTATCAGCTCGAGTGCCGCGCTCGCTGCCAGGAAGAGCGCCAGCGGTTCGCCCGCATCTGCCGGGAGTACCTGGAACGCTCCTTCGATGTCCGGATCAAGCGGGCCCAGGAGCGGGCCATGCTCCTCGCGGCAGAGGCGACGACCAAGCCCGAGTACAAGCTGTCGGCGGATGAGGCGCGCAAGTACGTGGAGGAGTTGCAACGCCAGCGCCGGGAGCGGCTTAGCGGGCTCGGTCGGTTGGAAATCGCCCGTACCGGCCCCGTGCGTCACGTGGCCACGGCCATCGTCTTGGCAGCCGGCGCTGACACGGAAACTCAACTGGCGGACCTCGCGGACGAACTCGATCCCAACGTCCGAAGCCGGAGCGAACGAGCGGCCGAGGACCTTGTGGTGACCGCGCTCAAGGAGGAAGGCTTCCCAGGGGATCGCATCGAGCGTGTCGGGCACCTGAAGCTCGGCTTCGACATCCGTGCCCATCGGATCGCGGACGAGGCGACCGGCGAGGTGCTCGTCAAGCGCGTCGAGGTCAAGGGCCGCGCTCGCGGGCAGCCCGTGCGCCTCACGACCAACGAATGGTATAAAGCACAGCAACTTGCCGAGACCTATTGGCTCTACGTGGTGTGGGATCCGCTCGGCCCGAACCCGGAGCTCGTCCGCATCCAGAATCCCGCGGTACGATTGGACCACGCCAAGCGCCAGATCGTCGCGGCGCGGTTTTTCGAGATCCCGGCGGAGGCGGTCGTCGAGGCGGGTCGAGCATATCTTTAGGAGCAGGCCATGAATGACACGAACAAAATTCGCCCATCGCCCTCCCGTGGCCGCCCCGGTTTCTCCATCAAGATCGAGGGACCGAGAGTCGGAGAGGCGCGTCTTTCGGCGAACGACCTGGCGACGATCATCCTCCGTACGCAACAGGCGTTGAAGCGCATCGGGCAGGTGCTCTACGGGGAATCGTCCGTCGGTCAAGGGCGAAAGAAGAAGGAGATCGAAGAGTTGTGCGAGCTCTTCGTTGTGGGCTGGAAGCCGGGAAGCGCCGTCGCCGAGGTCGAACTTGCCGAGCCTCCGGCCCAGATGAGCTTCTTCGGGTACATCGGAGAGGAGAGCCTCAAGGCCTTCCTCAATGGCATGATGCGTATCAAAGATGAGCCGATCGAGACCCTTCAGATGGTGCCGGCAGGTTTCGATCCCGGAGTGCTCCAGACCTGCGACTCCCTGGGACACGTGCTGGATCACGGCGTTGACACGATCACCTTTCGGCCGATCCATGTGGAGACAGTACCTCCCGTCACATTCGATCGCCCGCTTCGAGAGAAGGTCAGGGGGCTGCTCGGGAAGCCCCTCGACCAGCGTCAGGTGGAGAAGGTCGGGCGCCTCGAGGTGCTCGACGGCCATCGCGGCGTGCAGGGACGTCTTTGGGAGCCGGATGGGACGAGGTGGCTTTGCATCTTCAAGCCCGAACATGTGGAGCTTCTTCCGGATTTGTGGCTGCGCACGGTAAGGGTGGTTGGCGAGGCGGTTGTCGAGCCGAACAGGGAACGCGTCCTCAATGTCGCGTCCGTTGTTACTGTCGAGGAGGAATTCCAAGAGAGCGCTCTGGGCGGAGAGGTGGAACTCGCGCCCTTTTGGACCTCTCTCCCGTTGGAGAAGCTGGCTGAACTTCAAGGCGTTCAGCCTGCCGACGACCTCGACCAGATCAGCGCGCTCTGGCCGGTGGACGACGATCCGGATCAGATGCTCGCTCACATCCTCGAAGAGCGCTCGGCGCGCCGCGGCATCGCACGGGGGGAGCATGACCGATGAGCGTTGTGCTTCTCGATACGACGGTCGCGAGTCTCCTGCATCCCAAGAAGAAGGGGAGCGAGATTCGAGCCAAGTACGAGACGCACATGCGGGGACAAACCCTCGCCTTGAGTTTTCAAAGCGTGGCCGAACTGTGGCACTGGGCAGAGACGAATGGGTGGGGAGAGAGCGCTCGCCAAGGGCTTGATAGTTTCGTGCGTCGGTTTCTCGTGATTCCCTACGACTATGAGCTGGCTCGGGTCTGGGCGCGGGTCATGGAAGAGAGCCGGAAGGAAGGCCGTCGCTTCGAGGCCGGAAACTGTTGGATTGCCGCCACTGCGGTGCATCGGCAAATCCCCCTTCTCTCCCACGACAAGGATTTCGCCGGGCGCGCCATCAGCGGGCTAAACGTGATCACCCATGTGGAGGAAATGAAGTGACCGACGACCGGCGGCTGATCGAGGACTACCTCCCCATTGAGGCGATCAGCAAGGAGGCCTCGCGGGAGAAGTCCGTACGCAAGGGGCACATCTCCACGCTGCATCTGTGGTGGGCGCGGCGTCCGCTCGTAGCCTGCCGAGCCGCGGTATACGGAGCGCTGGTGCCGGCGAGTCGGTTCCGGCCGGCGAACGGGCCGGAGGAGAAGCGGGACAGCTTGACCCGGGCCAACGCGGCGAAGTTCGTCGAGCGGCTCTGTCAGTATCCGGGCTCCCCGCAGGCCATCGCCGAGGCGCAGAAGCACATCCTCGAGGCGCACGCCGAGCGCCTGACGAAGGAGACCGGGAATCCGGTCAGTGTGCAAGACATCGTCCAGGGCCGCGCTCCGCGGCCGAAGGTCCTCGACATGTTTGCCGGCGGCGGGGCGATCCCGCTCGAGGCGCTGCGGCTCGGGTGCGAGGCCTACGCGCTCGACTTGAACCCCGTGGCCCACATCATCGAGCTCTGCACGCTGGTCTACCCGCAGAAGTATGGCAAGCCCGACCCGAACGCGCGCGGCATGACCGGCCCCAAGAACGCGAAAGGCGAGACCACATGGGGCGGGCTGGCCGAGGAGGTCCGCTACTGGGGCAACTGGGTCCTCCAGAAGGTCAAGGCCGAAATCAGCGACCTCTATCCACTCATCCCCGACCCAGACAACAATGATGAGAGACCTCTCGTCAAAGCCGAAATGTGGCAGTCCTCTGAAAGGGAAACTGTCCCGCCAGGGTATCTCGTGCCCGTCGCTTATTTGTGGACACGGACTGTTCGATGCAAAAATCCTTCGTGCGGGGCGACTGTGCCACTGGTACGCCAGACCTGGCTATGCAAAAAGAAGGATCGCTATGCGGCGCTGCGGATGATCGCGCCCAAGGGCGAAAAAAGGGTCCGCTTCGAGGTGGTGGAAAGCCACACCGAGAAGGGACTGGGTTTCGACCCGGCAGGCTTTTCCAAGGCCGGCAACGCTACCTGCCCGTTCTGTGGAACCGTGGCCGACAGCGATTACGTGAAGGCTGAGGGCTGTGCCAAGCGCATGGGCGAGCAGATGATGGCCATCGTTTGCACCCGGCCGGGAAGGCAGGGGAAGGTGTACTTGTCAGTGGAACAGGCCCTGGAAGCGACAGGCGGGACGCCTGTCATCCCACCTGAAGAAGAGATTCAAAAGCGCATCGAGGCGCTCTGCCGGAAAACAGGGCTGACGGTGCCGAGGGAGCCGATGGATGTAAATGATCCCACCACTGTTGCCGGAAGAGGTTTTGGCATTAAAACATTTAGTGACCTCTTCACCCCGCGCCAGATGCTCTGCCTGCTCACCTTCGCCGCGGCGGTGCGGGAGGCTTATCAAACCATGGTGGGACAGGCCGGTGGCACAGGCTTCCAGCCTTTGAATCAAGGCACAGGCAGGATGCCTGTGCCACCATTGGATGAGGAGAGGGCCAAGGCGGTAGTGACGTATCTTGCAGTTATTCTCGACCGCTTGGCGGATTTCAACTCGGTTCTTGCAACCTGGAAAGAATCCGCAGGCCATACCTTCGGCCGACAGGCGTTGCCAATGGCATGGGACTTCTCCGAGGTTAACCCGTTGTGCGGCGAGACTGGCAGTTGGGGATCACAGCAGCGCTACGCGATTGAGCACGTAGATTCATCTATCGCTAACGGCCTTCCCGCCACCGTCACCCGCGGCTCGGCGACCGCGCTCCCCTGGCCTGATGGAACCTTTGACGCCGTCATCACCGACCCGCCTTACTATGACAACATACAGTATGCTGCTCTTTCGGATTTTTTCTATGTCTGGCTCAAGCGGACCATCGGCCACCTCTACCCGGAGCATTTTGGTGCAGAGCTCTCACCGAAGAAAAACGAGGCTGTTGCTTCGCCATGGAGGCATAAAAGCAAGGTAGATGCAAGAAAGGCCTACGAAGAGATGATGGCCAAGTCCTTTGCCGAGGCGAACCGGGTCTTGAAACCAGGCGGCCAGATGGTCGTGGTCTATGCCCACAAAACGACGCTCGGCTGGTCCACGCTCGTGGATGCCTTGCGGAAGGCGGGGTTCATCGTAACAGAAGCCTGGCCGCTCGACACCGAAATGAAATCACGGCTTGTGGCAAAGGGAACCGCTGCCCTTGCCTCCAGCATCTTCCTGGTTGCCCGCAAACGGGAAGGGACGGAGACGGGCTCCTACGAGGACGAGGTCCGGCCCGAGCTGGAGCAGATCGTCCGCGAGCGGGTGGACTCGCTCTGGAAGATGGGGATCACCGGCGCGGACCTGGTGATCGCCGCCGTGGGCGCGGGCCTGCGCGCTTTCACGCGGTTCGCCCGGGTCGAGTACGCCAACGGCGAGGAGGTCCCGGCCGAGAAGTTCCTCGCCGAGGTGGAAGGGGTGGTGCTGGAGACGCTGTTGGAAAAGATCTTCGGCATGGCCGGCAGTGGCGTGGCCGCCGTGGACGGACCGAGCCGCTTCTACGTGCTCTGGCGCTATACCTACAAAGTAGCCGAGATGGAGGCGGGCGAGGCGATCGTCTTCACCTACGGGCAGAACGTGGAACTCGACGGCGCGAAGGGCCTCTCCACCGGAAGGCATGCCCTAGTCGAAAAGAAGAAGGGGAAGTACCGCCTGCGGGACTTCACGGAGCGGGGTGAGGACGAAAAGCTGGGTCTCCCCGACAACAGAACGGCGGCACCGCTGATCGACGCCCTGCACCGTATCCTGTGGCTCGTGGAGAACCAGCCGCGCGCGCTCAACAAGTTCCTCGATGAGGCCCGGCCCAACCGGGAACGCCTGCGCCTGGTGGCCCAGGCCCTGGCCGGGACTGCTCTTGCGGGCAAGAAGGATGATGGCCCGGACCACACGGTGGTCACGACGGCCGCCGAACAGGCGGCGCTCAAGAAACTGGTCGCCAACTGGCGGGCGCTGATCGACCAGCGGCTCGCCGAATTGCCGCTTTTAGCGACGGAGGATTCACCATGACTGACTGGCAAGACCGTATCTCCATCGATCCCAACGTGTGTCATGGCCGCCCGTGCATCAAGGGCACGCGGATCTGGGTGTCGTTGATTGTGGACAATCTGGCAGAAGGCATCTCCGAGCAGGAATTGCTGGCGGCCTATCCACAGCTCACGATCGAGGACATTCGGGCCGCGCTGGCCTATGCGGCGGAAATGACGCGTGAGCGGATCATCCCCATTCCGGCGAAGGCAACAGGGGCATGAGCCTGAAACTCGACGAGAACCTCGATGTCCGCCTCGTGTCCATGCTGCGGGACGAGGGGTTCGATGTCGATACCGTTCGCGACGAGGGATTGTCGGGATCGTCAGACGAAGTGATCTATCAGGTTTGCCGGGACTCCCGGCGAGTGCTCGTTACGCTCGACCTCGACTTTGCCAATCCCGTTCGCTACCCGCCGGAGCCCACCGAGGGCATCGTGGTGGTCCGTGTCCCACGGCCCCTGTTGGGCCTGATCCGGGCGACGTTGCTTGACGCGTTGCCGGAGATCAAGTCCGGTCCGTTGAAGGGATCTCTCTGGATCGTCGAACCGGGAAGAATCCGCGTTCACGAGCACCGCAAAGGCAACGGCGAGGAGGAGTCGGAATGAGCACCCGAGGCCTCCGCCCGTGGACCGACCTCGTGAAGTTGCACCCTGATGTCGAAGGGGGCGCGCTCACGGAGGCGGTCTTCGCCATTGACCTGGGAGCCATCGCCTCGGGCGACCCCAACGTGCCCGTCGTGAACCGGGACCCAGAGGCCTTCTTCCGGGCAACGTACCTCACCGCGGATCTCCAAAAGCTCCTCGAGGAGGTGCTGGCGTCGCTCGCCGGAAAGTCGGGCTACAACCGAGTCCTCAAGCTCCGCACGCCGTTCGGAGGCGGCAAGTCGCACACGCTGGCGGCACTCCTCCACGCCGCACGGAAGCGCGAGGCCCTGGACAGCATCCCCGAGGGGAAGGGATTCACGCGGCCGAAGGACGTGGCGGTGGCGGTGTTCGACGGGGAGAAGTTTGACGCCCGCAATGGCAAGGAACTCGAAGGCGGGCGCACGATCCGGACGATGTGGGGCTGGCTCGCCTGGCAGATCGACCCCGAGACGGCCTTCCCCATCGTCGCCCAGCACGATGAGGATCGCGTCGCTCCCGGCGGCGATGTGATCCGGGAGCTTCTGACGAAGGGAGCGGGGGGACGTCCGGTCCTCATTCTGCTCGACGAGGTCCTGAAGTACATGGAGCGCGCGGCGGCGGTGGCCGTGCTCGACTCGACCCTCCAACGACAAGCCAAGGACTTCTTCCAGAACCTGACCGTCGAGGTGTCCGGGAGCACGAACGCAGTGCTTGTGTACTCACTCACGTGGAGCGCGCGGGAGGCGTTCGGCAACGTCACGCTGCTCGCCGAGATCGATAAGCTCGCCGCGCGGGTGGATCAGGTTCGCGAGCCGGTCAGCGGAGACGAGATCCTCCCCATTCTGCAGCGTCGCCTTCTCGGCGCTCCGCCGGACCACACCGTTGCCACGGAGGTCGCGACAGCCTATCAGGAAGTCGTGACCGGCATGCAGAGGGCCCACGCGGAGACGCCCGCCGAGCGCCAGCAGGCCGAAGAAGAAGGCCGCTTGCTGCGCGACCGGATGCGGGCCGCGTACCCATTCCACCCCGCTCTCATCGACGTGATGCGGGAGCGCTGGACAGCGGTTGACGCCTTCCAGCGAACCCGCGGGGCGCTCCGCTTCCTCGCCTCCTGCATGCACTCGCTCAAGAGGAACGGCGACGCGGGGCCGCTCCTGGGTCCCGGGGACGTGCCGCTCTGGGATGAGGAGGTGCGGGTCAAGCTGCTGAAGGAACTCGGGCTCCAGAACGACTACGACCCAGTGATCACGGCGGACATCGAGGGGCCGAACGCCCGGGCCAAGCGCATCGACAAGCGGCTGGCCCGCGAGACGCCTCAACTCGCGAGCGTCAAGCCAGCGACCCGCCTGGCCACCGCCATTCTGCTGTACTCGTTCGGTGGCCTCCGGCGTGAAGGTTCAGGCAACGCTGAAACGCTTCCCCCGGGCGTGACCGAGAGTGAGCTTCTCGCCGCGTGCGTCGGACCGGCTCTCGACAACATCACGGCGACCGCGGTGCTGTCGGAGCTGCGCAACACCTGCCTCTACCTGCACTACGACGGTGTCCGCTACTGCTTCAAGAAGGACCCCAACGTCACCAAGCTCATTGAGGACGCGGAACAGGAAGTTGCGCGGCAAGAGGCGGAAGCCCAAGGACGCGGTCCGGTTCGGGACAAGATCAAGGAGATGCTCGACGCGCGCCTTGCGGGGCACGCCGGCGCCATTGTGTGGCCGGAGAAGAGCCAAGACATCCCGGACGGCGAGCCGCGCTTTCTCGTGGCCTACCTGCCGCTGGAATTTGCTAGAGAGAACAAGGCGGAACAGGAGCGCCAGGCAAGGGAGTTGCTGTCGAAATACGGGGACCGCCCAAGACGCTATCGCAATGGCCTCGCCTTGGCGATCCCCGACAAGAAGCAGATCGAGGCGCTCCGCCGCGCGGTGCGTTACCTCCTGGCCATCGAGCGGGTGGACGCGAAGAAGCAGCAGCTGCGGCTGACGAAGGACCAGCTCGACCAGCTCAAGGAGAGGAAGCGCACCGAAGAAGCGACGGCGGAATCCTGCTTCCGCGACCTTTACACGGCAGGGTGGCTGCCGCGGGTCGAAAACGGCGAGATCGGCATCGAGCGCGTGGAACGGGGGGGTGGCCCCTTCAACCCACCGGGATTCACCAGCGAATCATGGAGCTACTCACGAGCGTAGGAACCCCGCGCGTCCATGGCAGCGTCACCCCGGGCAAGATCGTAGAGCGCGTGCGGCTGGGAGAACCGCTTGCCCCGGGCGAATCGCCACTCTTGGGCATCAAAGCCTCAGAGGTGCTGGAGGCCTTCTTCCGGGACATCGCGCCTCCGCGCCTCGAATCGTCGAACGTCCTTCGGAAAGGTATTGCGTGTGGGGTGACGGAAGGAACCTTTGCGTACACGAGCGGATCACAGCCTGCGCTCGGCCCCGACGGGAAGTTCCAGGTGGCCCGTGACAAGGTGGTGATCGGACGGACGCTTGCTGAGGACGAGGTGGATTTCGAGTCTGGCTTCCTCATGGTGCCTACGGCCCTTCCCGAAGCGGCAGCCACTCCCGCACCGGGAACCGTTCCGGTCCCACCTGGGGTTCCGGTTCCCACCTCTGGGGCGCCTCCTCGGCTTATGGAGGGTGGGCCGGTTCTTGCCCCAACGCCCGGTGCAGCGGGCGCAGCGCGCCAAGGCACCGTGCGATTGAAGTTCAAGGCCACGAGGGACCAGATCTTCAAGGCCTTTCCCGCCATCGCCAACTTGGCGGACAAATCGGACGACCGGAAGGTCACGATCCACGTCGAAGGACAGTCTTCGGAGGGCTTCGACCCGGTGTGGCTCCGCAACGCGGTCGAGGAGCCGCTGGACGAGGCTAATATCGAGCGAGAGCTAGACGGGCAGTCGTAGCCGCAACTTTGACCAGAGGGCGGACGCCCCATGCCTGATCCTACTCGACGAGCCAGCAGATTACTGTGTGGGTGCGGCGGCGGTGCCGGTGGGAGACACCACCCTGGCGAATCAGACCGTCTCCTTTACCGCGCAGGTTACCGACACGGTGCAACGGGTGAGTTGACAGAACTTCACCAAAGCAAGAATAATAAGAGATCGCCTACGAAAAACTATCAGAAGCGGAACTGGCGGAATTGGTAGACGCGCTAGATTCAGGTTCTAGTGTCCGCAAGGACTTCGGGGTTCAAGTCCCCGGTTCCGCATCCTAGGGAGCCTTCAAAGTACGGTAGGATAGAAGCATTGGCTTCTGTGCGTTGTCATTATGGCTTTTTCCTCCATTGCCGTTCGCGAACTCCCCATTTTTCCTTTGCCGGATGTTGTGCTCTTTCCGGGACGACCACTGCCGCTCCATATTTTTGAATTCCGCTACCGCATCATGATGAATACGATTCTGGAGAGCGATCGCCGATTTGGCATCGTGATGTGGGACCCGCAAACGGGACGGCCAGCCACGGTGGGCTGTTGTGCGGAAGTGCGTCGCTACGAACGGCTTCCCGATGACCGCATGCTCATTGATTCTCTGGGTCAGCAGCGGTTTCGCATCCTTGACTATGTGCGCGAAAAACCCTACCGCGTTGGACTGGTGGAGTGGATTGAGGATGAACCCACCAGCATTGATCTGCGCCCCTTAGCCCAGGAAGTACGTCAACTCCTCGAGGATGTGGTGCGCCTCTCGGCAAAACTGACGGAACAACCCATGGAACTGCCCCCCGATGTGCCCACCACTGCCCTGGAGCTGTCCTATTGGATTGCCAGTAATTTTCGCGGTGTCGCTCAGGAGCAGCAACGCCTTTTGGAGCTACAGTCCACCTACGATCGCCTGCTGCGGGAAGCGGAAATTTTAACCACCACCCGCAATCACTTGGCGGCCCGTACCGTCCTCAAGGAAACCTTCAAATAGGCCGTGTCCTTCTCGACGGAATATGTTAGGCTAGAAGTCCTGCTTATTTTGCTTCACGTTGCCTTGTAGGGGAGAAAACTCATGAGCCGCGTTTGTCAACTAACTGGAAAAAAGGCCAATAACGCCTACGCTATTTCCCACTCCCATCGGCGGACCAAAAAACTACAGGAAGTGAATTTGCAATGGAAACGGGTGTGGTGGCCAGAGGGCAAGCGTTGGGTGCGACTGCGCCTCTCTACCAAAGCCATTAAAACCCTCGAGCGCAAAGGCCTGAGTGCATTTGCCAAAGAAGCGGGGTTGAATCTTAACAAACTCTAAGGGTGACCCATCCTCAGAAATCGACGCGCCCATAGCGAGCGAGGATGTCCCGCTGGTGAGTCTGTTGCTGCGTTTGCCACGCCCACAACTGATCCCCAAGGGAAAAGTGCCACCACTCGTTTGGGTGGCGCTGAAAACCCGCATCGCTCATTGCTTGATAGAGAATTTGGCGACGCTGAGCAAAGCAGGCGGCATTGATCTGGTCAGGATGACGATCGTAAAAATCGGGAAAGGAACGCTCGGAAACTTCATCAATGGCGCCCCCCATGTCCAGAGGATGGCCTGCCTGGTCAGCCAGGGTCAGATCAACGGCAGCACCGGTACTGTGGGGGGCGGTTCCTTGGGGTCTGAGCTGGGCACAGCCCAAAATTGATAAACCTGCTGCCAAATCTCGGTGGCGATCGCGGGCTCAAGCTGCTGCGAATCATACCCCCGCTCTTGACAAAGGGCAGTAAAGGTATGCGCCACCATGAATTGCTGCACCGCAATTGGGCGATAGGCATCAAAAATCGCCAGTTGCCAGCCGTAGGGCTCTAGGAATGCTTGGGCCCGCTCCAGGGCAGCAATCACGCCTAAGCGCAAGTAAAAGGGCGAAGCCCTGCCATAGGGGGCACCGAGACTTTGATAGGGATGGGGGGCCAACCGCAGAAAGGCAGGGGGAATAGGTGCTAGGGGTTCCCCGCACTCCGCAATCGGAATTTTAGTATAGGGCTTATCCCCCATCGGGACTAGGACTTGGCTTCGCGATCAAGGGCGAGTTCGACTTGCTTAAACTCCTGTTCGAGGCGGGCTTTCAGCTTCTCAGGGAGAGGACGATTGGGATAGGAACTGTAGTGACCCGCGAGGGAGTTGAGGGCGGTTTGCATCGTCATAAAAGAGGAGAGCGATCGCAACGAGTCATCGCGACGATAGAGGGCAAAGAAATCATTCAACTTTTTGCGGGCCTCTGCTTGAGCTGCCTTTTTGTTGGGGGCATTCTCTGGTAGAGCGATCGCTTCCCGCAGGCTACTGATCAGGGCAAGGGTATCTTCACGGAAATTGCCCGTTAGCCCCGTGGGCACATTGGCACAACTGGTCAGCAGTAGTGACACACTTAGGAAAAGCGCGCAAACCATCGCCCAAAAACGTTTCATACTCAACCCCAAAACAAAATTTAGGTTTTAAGATACCCACGAGGCTAATCTTAGCAAGAATTGGTTACCCTAACCCGGTTCTGTCCCTGGGAAAAGGACGGTATTTGGGGCATGATGATCTCAGCCATGATAAACGCTAGGTGATCAAGGGGTGCAGGAACGCGGTTGGCAATGACAATCTACTTTTATCGCGTCAAGGATGCCTACGGCAGTTTTTCCAATTTCTCTCCCCACGGGTTTACCCTAGAGGGCTATTACTGGCCAACAGCAGAGCACTACTACCAAGCCCACAAATTCTTTGGCACTCCCTATGAGGCCTTTGGTCATGCTATTCGCATCGCGCCAACTCCTGAGGCGGCTGCCCAACTGGGTCGCAGTGGTCGCTATCCTGTTCATCCCCAGTGGGATCAGCTCAAACAGGCAGTGATGTGGCGTGCCCTTGTGGCTAAATTTACCACCCATGCCGAGTTGCGGGAACTGCTCTTGGCAACCGTGGATGAAGAATTAGTGGAGGACTCCCCTGTAGATAGGTATTGGGGCTGTGGGAGCGATCGCCAAGGCTCAAACTACCTAGGACGGCTGCTGATGCATTTGCGGCACTGTCTGCGCCAAGGGGCAGATCTCCACGTCTTTACTCCCCTGCAGGATTGCCCTTTCTGTCAGATGCCATGACTTTTGCCTACCACCCAGTGGCGACGGAAAAAACGGGCAAGGCTAGATTCTTTCAGTTGCAGACAGATAGGGCGACCATGGGGGCAGGTGTGGGGTTGACGACAACGGTACCACTGATCCACCAAGGTTTGCATTTCCGCAAGGGTGAGGGGCGTTCCGTTACGAATGGCACTGCGACAGGCAACGGCCACTTTGGCGGCGCTCAGATCCGTCACTTGGCTGAGTTCAATGAGGGCGGCGACTCGATCTGGGCGATCGCGCAGTAGAGCAGGAACCCTACGCACTGCCCAAAGCTGCACCCCAAAGGGGGCGACCCCTAGCCCCCAGTCTTGAAAGCGTTGCACTTGTGTTTCCGTGAGAGATTCCAGCAACACCGGCTGCTCTAGCTCCACTGCTTGCCAATCCGTTTCAATCTGCTCGTAAAGCACCCGTTCATGGGCAATGTGCTGCTCAATCAGCCAAATGCCCTCGGCGTGCTCGGCAATAATGTACGTATTGTGCAACTGGCCCACCACTTTCAGTGCAGGTAGGGAAGTGGTAGGTCCCTTTGGGGATAACAGGGTTCGATAGCGAGCCGGAGGTTCAGCCGCTTTGAGCACCTGATAGCCGCTGGCATCATTCAAGGGGGTGGTTGGGCAGGCCAGGAGTTGGCCAATGCGTTCTACCAACAGGGTTTGCCATTGCTCTGGCTCCCGTAGATAGATCCTGCGCTTTTGGGGCTCTGCTGACCAGTCGATCGCCCCCGGGGGTAAATGGAGATGGGCAATACAGAGGGGAAAGCGCTGCCGAGGGAGGCTGCGACCAAAGGCCTCAAGAATCACCTGCTGCCACGAGGGATCACTGTGCAGTTCCACCCAACGGCCATTAACGGCAACCCCTAACCCATCGGGGCGGGGACGGTGGTGGCAATCTGGCGGCGCCAAGACCAGTTCGATCTGGGCATCACTCATTTGGCGTAGATCTTGAGGATGCAGTTGTGGGATGAGTTGCAGCAGGCGATCGCCCAAAGACGCCACTGCCGGCCAGTGACACCACTGTTTGCCATCCTTAAGGAGATACCAAGCCACCTGCGGGAAACAGAGGGCGATTTGCTGAAGCCGCTGCCGTACCTGGTTTGGATTTGCTCCCTGCTGACGTTGGGGCCAGTTCTGAAAAATGTGCTCAGCAATCACACGGGTCCCCACCGCCATTCCTAGAGGACGCTGGCTGCGCACCTGCCCGTGGGCATCATAACTCACTCGCCAACCGCTATCTGCCTCGCGATGGCGGCTGCAAATCGTTAACTGGGCCATTTGTGCCAAACTGTGGAGGCTTTGGCCGCGAAATCCCAAGGTTGTGATGTCGGCTAGTTTCCCGCTGGCGGGTAACTTGCTGCTGGTGTAGGGGAGGGCTACTTGAGTGAGATCTGCCCAGCGAATTCCTTCGCCATTGTCCGTGACCTCAAGGTGCCATGCTGCAGGGTGCCAGTGCAGGTGGATGCGACTTGCGCCAGCATCAAGGGCATTTTCCACCAGTTCTTGGGCAATCGTGGCAAAGGAGTCGAGGGTTTCAGCGGCAGCGATCGCCCGCTGCATTTCAAGAGGCAACGGAACAACCGTCAGGCCATTATTCATGGCAGCCATTCTTGGACAATGTCAAAAATTTGGTGGGCCAGAATTAACTTTGGTACCTTGGCAAGAGGGCGCGATCGCCCCTGACGATCCAGCACTACCGCAGCATTTTCAACGGTGCCGAAACCACAATCCGCTTGATCTACTGCATTGGCAACCATCAAATCCAAGCCCTTGCGTTTTAGCTTCTCCTGGGCAGGCGTGACAATATCCCCCGTTTGGGCGGCAAAACCAATCAGACGTTGGTGGGGCTGACGCATTTGAGCCACCGCTTGCAAAATATCGGGCACAGGACTCAGGGGTAAGGCCGTAGGCAACTCCGATTTAGGCAGCTTTCCCGACCACTGCTGAGCCGGGCGGACATCGCCAACGGCGGCAGCCATCACCAGCCAATCTGCCTCTGGCCACAGCTCTAGGATGGCCTTGAACATTGCTTCGCCACTCATTGCTTCAATAGCGCGTACCTGCGCTGGGATCGGCTCGGCGATCGCCCCATGAATCAACGTTACCGTCGCCCCGCGATGAAGGGCTGCCCTTGCCAGAGCGATCCCCATTTTTCCCGTTGCCGGATTACCGATGAAGCGCACCGCATCCCAATATTCCCGGGTGCCCCCGGCGGTAATCAACAGATGCTTCCCAGCTAAGTCTCGCTTGCCGTGGGTATAGGCCAAAGAATCTAAATAGGCAATGATTTCCTGCGTCTGCGCCATTCGCCCCACACCGACACTGTCACAGGCCAAGCGGCCATAGGCCGGGGGTAAGCAATGATAACGGGGCTGTTGTTGCAGTTGTTGCCAATGGGCTTGTACCGTCGGTTGCTCCCACATTGTGGTGTTCATAGCCGGTGCCACCAAGATTGGCATTTGCGAGGCCAGCACCGTACTGACCAGTAGGTTGTCCGCTAAACCCAGCACCAATTTTGCCAACGTATTAGCTGTCAGGGGAGCAATTAACATCAGGGTTGCCCTTTCCGCCAGCTCAATATGCAGTGGTCGTGGCGCTTGGGGATGCCAAAAATCCGCATCCGTGAGTACTGATCGCCGGCACAGGGTTGAAAGGGTCAAAGGGGTAATGAATTGCGAAGCAGTCTCCGAAAGGATGGCAGAAACCTGCCACCCCGCTTTCACCTGCGTGGAGATCACATCGCAGATTTTATAGGCAGCAATGCCACCCCCCACCCCCACCAGCAAATGGGGAACTGTTCTAGGACTCGTCAAAGGCCTCTAAATCCAAAAGATACAGATAGGGCTCCACCAGCTCTGGTCGGTGAAACGCAATGGCACGCAGGAGGTGCCAGTCTTCGAGGGCAGCAAAGGGGGTGTCGTAGTCATCCTCCTCAAGTCGTCGCGCCAAGGCTGCCACATCTTGGGGGGTTAGATGGTTGATATATTCCTGAGAATAGTGATGTGTTGCTTGCATAACCCCTCCGGCATGACGTCTAAGGAGCACAGCTCTTTTCACTAGGGATGAGACATACTCAACACTGGGAAGACTAGAGAGTATTCCATCGCTGTGACGCTGGTATTTTCTATTTTAGAACCCCTAGAAAAAGACTGTAATCCTGCTGTTAGAATTATACTCCTTGATGACAAGCCTCCAGCGTGCTTTATTGTCAGAAGATTCATTGTCAGAAGAGCAAGCTCACCAGTTACTGGAAGCAACTGTAGCCAGTCGGCAACCAGAAAGCAGATAGCAAACAATTGTTGCAAATAAAATAATTGTTGCACTGAGATAAAAAGCAGTCGCCCCCATTGGCTATCGTTGAAAAACATAACCGACTGGGGAAGGCCCGATGAGACAGCAGCAGATCACTCCTCTCCTTCTGACCGTAACCCTTGGCGGGGCAATTGCTCCCCTACCCTTCTCTACAGTGGTCGTTGCCCAAGCCACCAATTTAGCACCTATCAACATTGCTGAGTTGGTGCGTGCCCGCAACTATGCCCGCCAAGCCGCAGAACGGGCCAATGGTGGATTAACCCGCTATCGAGCCGAGCAGTCCATGCATGGTCCTGTACGCCAAGCCCCCTATGTGCGTAATGCCGACGGCTCCTACACGTTTCGGATTTTGGGCTATCGGGTGAGAAATGGCGTACCCGAATCCATGCCTAGCATTGAAACAGTGGCTACTGTGGCTCCCGATGGTCGCACCACCATTGACTACAACGGCCCAATCCGCAACTAACTGACCAAACCATCGCCCTTGGCCAAGAACTCCTTGAGGAACCAGCGATGTTTTTGGTGAGTTTGCACCAAGCGGGTGTAGAGATCGGCGGTACCAATATCACCGGCCTCAGTGGCGATTTCGGCATCTTGGTGCATTTCAGTAATGATCAGTTCATGGTTGGCGATCGCCTCCTCAATCATTTGCTTGACCGTGAGTTGGCCACTGGAGGGGTTTACTGTTGCTACTTTTAGGTAGTCTGCTGGGTCTGCCACGGGTTGGCCATCCAGCATGAGGCTACGCTCAGCCAGTTCATCAATCATGGCAAAAACCTCTGACCCCTGTTCTTCAAAAAGCAGGTGTAAATCACGGAACAGAGGGCCGTAGGTCAACCAATGGTACTTCTTGTAGTTCAAATACATGAGCACTGCATTGGCCTGTTCCCGTTTGAGCGTGGTCAGCACTTGCTCCTTCAGCGTGGTTGTTGCACTCATAGCAGTCTCCTTTGACAGTCGTTGAACTGTCCTGTCTTACTTAATCATACTCATAACGAGTACGTTTTAGCAATCCCTCAGGGTGCTACTGCCATTCTATTGACATTAAGATGAAGGTGGTTTCCTGCTGCTTAACAACGTTAGGATAAGCAGCATAGCAATGAACTCCATAATTTAGTTTTTAGCTACTCCTATGGATGCTTCGGCCAATCGCCCCGACACCTACGTTCCCCTACACTCGCCGACTCGCGCTGGTGAACAGCAGCGGGGGTTTATGCGTCCCAGTGAGCTGATTTTAGCGGCACCCACACCCCGATTATTGTTGCACTCAGTTTACATGCAACGTTCAATTGTGTTGGATCAGTTACCTGCTTGGCAAATTGGTCGCAGCAAAGACTGTGATATTGTTTTGCCCGATCGCTGGTGTTCACGGCGTCACATTCGCATTGAGCGTCAAGCGGATCATCGCTATTGTTTGACTGATCTCAAGAGCATGAACGGGACGTTTGTGGGCAATAACCGCATCCAGACTCCCTACATCCTCCGGCATGGGGATCGCATTTCCATTGGTGAGTCAGAGCTAGAATACATTGACCTGCGGGATGTGCCAGGTCCTTACCCCTACACCCATCACTCCGGTGAGAGCAAGGGTCAAGTGACGGTGTTGATGACCCATTCTTCCCGTACCCAAGGGGAAATGTGGCGGGAATTATTGAACTCCCAGAGTATTTCAACGATTTGGGCAACTTCCCACTTTGAGTTAGAAAAAATCATTGCCCATCTGGAGTCCCTCAACTGCAACATCAACCTCTTGCTCTTGGATTTGGGAATGCCAAAAACGAATCCCTACAACTTTTGTCGGCAGTATCGCCAGCGCTATCCACAAATGAATGTCATTCTCCTCAGTGGCATGCGTACCCGTGTCCATGAATCGGAGTGCAAGTGGGCAGTCAATCAAGGCGCGATGGCCCTCTTTGGGGGGTTGCCCCGCGAAAATATGCTTGGGGAGCTCACAAATATTACGGAGCGATTACAAACAATTGCCAAAGCCCTGGGCTGGACCTACTTCAATCCTGAAGCTCTCACCAGTACCCTTCTAAAACTGCAAGATGCTGTGGATACGGAGATGCCGGGGATTGTCCTTGAGAACCGCTGCATGGATGAGTGAGCAGTGCTACAGTCAGTGGAAGTAGTGTTTTCAGCAGATGGCGAACATTGGTTGTTACAACGTCACAAATTAGTGCCCTTGATAAATCCCTAGGACGTCTGGAGTGGCCACGTCTCTGTCAGCAGTTGGCAACATTTGCTTCGACAAAGCGGGGGATGCGTCAGCTTCAAGGGGGAGACATCTTAGGGGGTACCCCAGCGGCCAGTCGAGTGCTGTTGGCGCAAACTGCCGAGGTAATTGCCCTAGAGACGGTACATCAAGTGCGCTTAGATTTCAGCCAAGTCACGGATATTGAACCTGCCCTTGCGCGACTGGATCATCAGGGCTGTTTGCAAGGCACGGAATTACTGGCGATCGCCCACCTGTTGAGTGCTGCGCGGCAACAGCGACGTCAAATTGAGGAGCACGAGCAACTCAGTGAACTCCAACAACTGGTGGCCGGTGTCCGCACCTATCCTGAGGTGACGCAGGAAATCTACCGCTGCATTACCGATCAAGGTCAAGTCAGCGATCGCGCCAGTCCTGAATTAGCTCAGATCCGCCAGCAGCAACGGCAATGCCGCGCCCAGATCCAGCAGCAGCTTCAGCAGATTCTTCAGCAGCGAGCAGGGGCAATTCAAGAGGCAGTGGTTACCCAACGGCGCGATCGCTATGTGTTGGCGGTCAAAGCCACCCACAAAGACCAAATTCCGGGCATTGTCCACGATCTCTCCGCCAGTGGAGCCACACTCTACATTGAGCCACAGGAAACCATTGACCCGCAAAACCGCCTGCAACAACTGGCCCATCAGGAGGCTGAGGTCGAACGCGCCATTTGCCAAGCCCTTTCGGATCAGTTGGCCACCATTAGTGATGATCTGTGGTATCTACTGGATGTGCTGACTACCCTCGATGTGGCAGTTGCCCGTGCCCGCTATAGTCTCTGGTTGCAGGGAAACCCACCGCAGTTTGTGAGTAATACGCGGCTGCACCTGAAGGCCTTGCGTCATCCCCTCCTGGTGTGGCAGGAGCACCATGAACAGGGTCAGCCAGTGGTTCCCATTGACATTGAATTACAGCCAGCCACAAAGGTGGTGACCATTACAGGCCCGAATACAGGCGGGAAAACGGCAACCCTAAAAACACTGGGATTGGCCGCCCTCATGGCCAAGGCGGGGTTGTATGTGCCGGCGGCAGCCCCCGTAGAGTTGCCTTGGTTTACGGGCGTTTGGGCAGACATTGGTGATGAGCAGTCCCTTACTCAAAACCTGTCCACGTTTTCTAGCCATATCTGCAATATCCGCGATATTCTCACAGAGCTGGAGGTCACAGGCGGCAATACACTGGTGCTCCTGGATGAAGTGGGGGCAGGCACGGATCCCACTGAAGGCACAGCCCTGGCGATCGCTCTGTTACGCTATCTGGCAGAGCACGCCAGCCTCACCTTTGCCACCACCCACTATGGTGAGCTCAAGGCCCTCAAGTACCAAGACAGCCGCTTTGAAAATGCCTCCGTTGAGTTTGATGAGGAGACGCTAGCCCCCACCTATCGGTTGCTGTGGGGCATTCCGGGACAATCCAATGCCCTGGCGATCGCCCAACGGTTGGGGCTATATCCCAGCATTGTTGAGGCGGCCAAGGCCCTTCTCAGCAGAGATAGCAACAGTGTCAATGAGATGATCATGGGTCTGGTGGCTCAGCGCCAGGATCAAGAGGCCAAAACCACAGCGGCAGCGACCCTGCTGCGCGATACCGAAGCCCTCTACCAGGAAATCGCCACGAAGGCGCAGGAACTACGACAGCGACAGCAGCAGTTGCGCCAGCAACAGGAGGAACAGGTACGCACTGCCCTCCATCAAGCTCAGCAGGAAATTGCCAAAATCATTGCCCAACTGCAACGGGCCAACAGTCCTGAACAGGTACAAGCCGCTCAAACTGCCTTGGCGCAGATTGAAAAAACCTACCTACCACCCCCCCGCCCGCTGGCTTTATTCCTCAACCGGGCGATCGCGTGCGTTTACCCCAATGGCAACAGGTGGGTGAAGTCCTCAGTGTCAGCCAGCAGGGGGATATTGTCGTCCAAGTGGGTTCCGTGAAATTTACTGTGCCGCCCCACGCCGTCGAGTCCCTTCAAGGGGAACCCGTACACACGCCGTCTAAGCCCAAGCCTAGCCCAGCTCCCTCCCCGCCAACTGCCCGCACAACAGCACCGGCCATCCGCACCGAGAGCCGTACCCTGGATCTGCGGGGCAAGCGTATCCATCAGGCGGAACCTCTCCTAGAGGAATTCCTCAACCGCCAGCAGGGAACCGTTTGGATTATCCACGGCCACGGCAGTGGTGCTCTACGCCGGTTTGTGCATCAATTTTTAGATCAGCACCCCAGCGTTCAAAGCTATCACCTTGCGCCTCCTGAAGAGGGTGGCCGGGGAGTAACAGTTGTGCAGTTATAGGAAAAAAGACCCATGCAGCAGCGGATTAAGGATATTCTTCACCAAGGTCAAGTGGGCGATCGCGTCACCGTCAAAGGCTGGGTGCGTACCAAACGCGAACTCAAGGAATGCACCTTTGTCAACCTTAACGATGGCTCAACCCTAGCCGGATTGCAGGTGGTCATTCCCAACACCCTTGCAGCCGCCACCCCAACCATCAAAGACCTGACCACCGGTGCCGCAGCGGAATTCACAGGCGAGCTGATGCGCTCCCCTGGCAAAAACCAAGCCATTGAACTCCATGCCCAGGAGATTCACCTTTGGGGCAGTGCCGATCCAGAAACCTATCCCCTGCAAAAGAAACGCCACAG